>JABMOG010000352.1 GCA_013204265.1 Rhodospirillales bacterium | reverse complement strand
CCTCATTGGCGTTATCTGGGTCAGCCCCATTAGTTGTTTATGCCGCCCGGCCCAGGGATATCCGCACGGGCGGAGTTAAATAAGTCCCGTATCGGGCCCCCGAAACCAATAATTCGGTAAAGATGTAATTGCATGGCCGCCGCCGTTGGGTTCTTGACCTGATGCTGAGCTTCGGTACCATCTATGGCATGGCCAAGGGACAGCATAAATGGGGATTCAAGGCGCGATTCAGAGCCAACGCCTACGGTTGGCGGGGATCCGGCCTTGCGAGCAAGCGGCTAAAAGAAGCCGTCTCTGAAATCAACAAGGTGGCAAAACGAGATCCGGTGGAGGCCGGCGAGGGCGCCGTCGCCCTGTTGGAGCGCCTTTGGCCGGCACTTCAGGGTATAGACACCTCGACGGGCGCACTTGGAGGAGCAGTGTCCACGACCCTCGAGAATTTGATTCCGCGGTTGATAGATGCGCCGGCCGACCAGCTGGTGCGCCAGAAATGGCTAGAACGGTTGTTCACGGCCATACAGGAAGACGGCGTCGACTATCTGGCACCGCTCGAAGACCGATGGGGGGAGATCTGCGTTTTTCCGGAACTGGCCGACGCCTGGGTAGAGACCCTGATGCCGACCGTGCGCCGAGTTTGGTCCGACCACAGCAGCTTCTCCTTTATGAACGGGGATCACGCATGCTTGTCCTGTCTCCTTCATTTGGGACGTTATCAGGAAATGAACGATTTAATTTCCCTTCAGGCCCGCCCCATTTGGTCGACCGAGCAGTTCAGCGCGGAGGCTCTCGCCCGCCAAGGAATGACGGATGCGGCCATTGCTTTTGCCGAGGCCCGACGGGTGGATGGACACGGCGCGTGGCAAATCATCCAATTTTGCGAGCGGGTTTTGCTGGAAGCAGGCCGCGAGGAGGAAGCCTATCGGGACTACGGCCTTCTTGCCGCTGACGGCAATACATACCTTTCGGTTTTCCGCGCCACGGTCAAACAATATCCAAAGCTAAACCCCCGCCAGGTTCTGCTTGATCTCATCTCGACCAGGGGAGGCAAGGGGAAGTGGTTTGCCGCCGCCAAGAGCGCAGGTTTTCTGGATGTAGCTCTGGAGTGCGCCGCCAAAGGAACTTCTGAACCGGCCACCCTCATTCGAGCGGCGCGCGATTTCATGGACAAAGAGCCTGGGTTTTCCGCCCAAATTGCCTTGCAGGCAATCCAGGATCTGTTAGCTGGAAAAGGTTACGAACCGACGCCCAGTGACTCCGTTGCGGCGTTCGATCTCGCTGTCGCCGCAGCGTCACGACTGGAAAGACAGAAGTGGGTAGAGAAAGAAGTTCAACGCATTCTCGATCAAGCTGAGGCACGCAGCAGCGCGCCCCTCATGTGCAAGGTGGTGCGTCGCAGTTTGGAAGCCCTGGCGTAGTCGTCATCGAGGGTCGCATCCCTGCATCTAATCTGAAACGGAACCAATTCCCAAGCTGAGAGCTGCGGTCACGCCAAATTGTCGCTTGGTTGGGCGGTGCCCCTACTGATCAGAGATGGCTCATTTTCTACAATATCGCCTTATGGTTTTCTCTTTCCGGACCGCTGCGCGGCCTTGCCCATTGCTTCGCTAAAAAGGTGGCGCGGGATGTTAAGCAGTATGGACCGCCGTTTGTCCGATGGCGCGGGATCCCCAAGAGCCTCAACGGATATTTCGACGACCTCTTCACTGGCGTGCACTTCGACATGAACTTCATCGTCGCCGAAATCGACCTCGTGGCGCCGACCGTTATTTCCACGGATTATCGCATGGGGCATTATTGTTTCCTCAAATTTTCGGTGGGTCAATCCAGCTATTATAGCTTGGACCCGAACATGGAGAGAAATCGTTGTGGTGCAGGCTCACAGCCGCCGTGAGGTCCAAACGACACGACCGATCATGTGAACTTCCTCCGCATCGCGCTCGTATGTTTCATATTCCGGGTTCACCGATTTGATAATGACCTTTGGCGGCTCTGAGTTCGGCTCATGTTCGATGCGCTTGGCGACGAGCCCCATACCGTCCCAGATAACGAAGATCCCCGGCGGCACTGGTATCCGCTGACTTGTGTCGATCAGAATGCGGTCGCCACTGGCGAGAAGGGGCTCCATGGAATCGCCGTCGATGGTGATCATGCGCAGATCGTCGGGACGAGCCCGGAATTCGTGCCGGATGACGGGGTCGGGAAAAAACCACATCTCCTTGGTTTCCTCGAGGCCGTCGTTCAGCGCGCCGGGGCCGGCGGAAGCGCGCACATCGATCTCGGGGATCGCTAGGTAGCCCTCTGGCACCCCCGTCATTGAACTCGGCGCCACCCGATTTTCCCGCGGCGCCACCTTCCTGCGGGGTTTGCGCGGCGGCGTTTTCTCGTGTTTGAGATCGATGGGCTTGCAGCCGAGATGCTCGGATAGCGTCTCCCGATCATCCTCGGACAGCACCTTTGGCGTGCCCCGATAGACGAACTGATGCAGATAGGCCGCGTTCCGGCCCATCGCGATCGACGCGTTCTTCATGTCGGTCGGAGGCTTCCTGTCCTTGATGAGATTAAGAACTTTCAGCCGTACCGGGTCGAGATTCATGTCTAGGTTCCTTCAAATCTATGAAATTGGAAATTAACAATCTTTTCCAATTGACGCAATAGGCAATATT
>JABMOG010000351.1 GCA_013204265.1 Rhodospirillales bacterium | reverse complement strand
GTTGGCCGACATCTCGGCGTAGGAAAACCACGCGACAAGACCGGCCACCACCGTCATCGCCGCGACGCCGCCGAAGGCCATAAACAGCCGTCCCCGGATGCCTAAGATGACGCGCGTTTGCATGCCGCCCGACATCTAGTTCGCCCGATGCGCCGGTTGCCGGGCCAGCATACTGAGTACGTTCTCGGCCAAGGCCAGGGCTTCCGCCTGTTGGCGCAGCGTGGTGCGGCTCCATTCCTCGACAATCTCGGCTTGCCGGGACGGCGGGGGAATGCCCCGTTTGACGCGCTTGAAGGTTGCGCTAAAGGCCGGGTCCGCCGCGGCGTGCGCATCCACGGGAACCGCCGTTGCCAGATGTCTTGCCTGAACGATGATTTTCGAAAGAGCGGCGTCGGGGGTTCTGGTCAACGCATCCTCGGCATCGTGAATGGCTTTCCAGGCCTTGTTCAGGGACTTGATCCTGAAGGTGATCATTTGATCGAACAGCGTATTCACCAGATGGTAGCGCTGGCGGGATATGGCGCTGGAGAAATTGATCCCTGGCGCCAGGGCGCCGCTAAAGGGGTTTGGATAATCCTTGGGCGCGTCATCATAGGCGGCGGGTAAAACCGGCAGCCGCCGGACCGCCGGTTCGAAAAGGATTTTCTGCCCTTGTGGCGACAACAAAAAATCGATGAAGGCCTTGGCGGCGCGTGGGTGGGGCGCGTTCTTGATGATGGCGATATTGGCCGGCGCCAGCGTCGTCGCCGTCGGGTAGACAAATTTCACCGGATGACCGGAAGCCTGAGACGACAGCCCGAAAAAATCGATTACCAGACCGATGGCGAAACGCCCGGAATTGACACCGTCCGGCACGCCGAAGCTGCGTGCCGTTACCGTCGCTAGGTTGCCGGCGATTTCCAGCAACGTCGCCCAGCCCGCTTCCCAGCCTTCGTATTGCAGGATGGTTTCAACAATCAGGTGCGTGGTGCCGGATCTGGACGGGGCGGAAATACCGACTTTGCGGAAATAAACCGGTTTTTTCAGGTCGCTCCATTCCCAGGGCCGGGGCAGGCCCTGTTTTTTCAGCACCCGTTCGTTCCACATAATGCCATAGCCCGATACCGCAAAGCCGTTGTAATAGCCGTCCGGGTCGTTGACGGGGTGGCCACCGATGGTATCGGGGATCGACGCCTTGGATACCGGATAGCGCGCCAGATGCCCTGACTGTTTGAGGACTTCGAAGGCATCGGGCGCCGAGGCCCAGAACAAATCAGCGGGGCGGGCGGCGGTTTCCTGGATATATGAAATCGCCGCAGAGGTTTTTTTGTTGAGAACCTTGATCCTGACGCCGGGGTGGCGTTCCTGAAAGGCGTCTTTGAACCGGTTGAACAATGCCTTGGGAAATGAGGTGACGATAAAAAGCTGGGGTTCCAGTTCCTGACCTCGGGCCGGGCCGGCAAAGGACCCCCATGGCAACATTACGGCGAAAACCAGCACCCACCATTGCTTCTTGACGAAAAAATACGCCATCGGTCCGGCTTTTTCCTTTTGCTTGATCCCCGGTTTATTTCCCAGAAAGGCCCAGAGAGTCATTGTCGTTGCCCGGATAGCAGAAAAAAAGAAAAATATCTGAAAAATTTTCTGAGGATATCACTTGTCTATACCAAGGCAAAATGGCGGTGGCGCGATTTAGCCGGGGTAATCCCACCGCTTGGGGACTTTCCCTTCACTGCCCAGGACATATACGAAACACGACATGGGTTTAGCTTGGCAGATCGACAGCGCTTAAGGTTTGGCTATCAAGTCAGAATTGGTCAATTTTTGGAAATGATGTGGCTCTACCTATACAGATTTTTTATCTGGTAGCTTCCGGTTATAGAAATCCCGGGCGTTTCAAATGGATTGCCGAGTATGTAACGGATGCCAGAACCAATAGCAGCCATTGCCAGGTTTTCCGTTGGAATTTCACGCGCATAAATTTTTACTTTGAATCTGCGAGCCAGGGACGCGAAACTCATCATAGCTTCCATGGCAGCGTCTCCATCCAGTTTTGTGTCTCTCATGGTGAACCCGACCCAGTTGAAAATTCCTTGTTGAAGAAAATTAACTTGCGGCGAGACTAGGTTCAGGCAAATAGCCATCTCACCGGTGTACCTGGACAGAGCAATTAACTGATCAGTGTTTTGTGAAATAGTTCTGTTTTTTGGCAAGCCAATAACTTCCACCACACGCGCCGCAGACTGAACGTCATCCAGTTC
>JABMOG010000350.1 GCA_013204265.1 Rhodospirillales bacterium | reverse complement strand
GGTGGACTCTGCCTGAAATAGTGGTTCAGAGGGCAAACCCCCGATGGGATGCTGAAAAACCAATGGTGTTTTACAAATAGGCTTGGTATCGAGCCTGATTAAATCTACCATCACCGAAATGAGGCATTATTAGAGGCGCCCAAAAATAAAGGAGAACATTCATGGATCTCGGAATCACCGGCAAAAAAGCCATCGTCTGCGCCGCCAGCAAGGGCTTGGGCAAAGGTTGCGCCGAATCGTTGGCGCGCGAAGGCGTTGATGTCACCATTTGCGCACGCACGCCTGAGGCGTTGGAGGCTACGGCCGCGGAAATTCGCGCCTTTGGCGGCGGCGCCGTGACGACGGTGGCCTGCGATATCACCACGCCCGAGGGCCGCGCCGCGGTGCTTAAAGCCTGTCCTGAACCGGATATTCTGGTCAACAATGCCGGTGGACCACCGCCGGGCGATTTCCGCAATTGGGACCGCGATATCTGGATTGCCGCCATCGACGCCAACATGCTGACGCCGATTTTTCTGATCAAGGAAGTGGTCGACGGCATGATGGAGCGCAAGTTCGGGCGCATCGTCAATATCACCTCATCAGCGGTCAAGGCGCCGATTGAAATTCTCGGCCTGTCCAACGGCGCGCGCGCCGGGCTGACCGGGTTTATCGCCGGGCTGTCGCGCAAAACCGTCGCCGCCAACGTCACCATCAACAACCTGCTGCCCGGGCCGTTCGATACCGATCGCATGCACGCCAATATCAAGGCCGGCGCCGACAAGACCGGGGCCGACCTCGCCGAGATGACGAAAAAAAAGGCGGCGTCCAATCCCGCCGGGCGTTTCGGGACCCCGCATGAGTTCGGCGAATATTGCGCGTTCTTGTGCTCTGCGCAGGCCGGATACGTGACCGGACAAAACCTGTTGATGGACGGCGGCAATTATCCGGGGACGTTTTAGTCGGCGCCATCTAATTTCGGGCGGGGGGTTGGCGGAAACAATTGCCTAGCGGGCGCATATTTCGGCCCCCCCGGCCCACTCCATAACCCCGAAAACATCAGGTTTTCCGGCTGTTTTCGCCAAGGCTTGAGTCTGGCACTCCATTTGCGTGACAAAAACAGCTTTCGTTTTGGCTGCCTGGCCTTTTGGGCCAATCCCCAAGGTGTGATCAACGTCACAGCTTTTGTTAATTACTTCGGGATACATTTTAAAGGCCAGAACGGCATGTCACATAGGAGAATACTATGTATTCAAACGACTTTCATAATGACGACTCTTCGAATTCGCGATTCGTCGCGGAGATGGATAGCCACCAAGGTTTTTGGCTGGTTTTTGATACCCAGGAAAAAAACCGCGTGGTTGGTATCCATCATTCGGCAACGCTTGCGGCACTGGATGCTATCAAACGTGAACAGGATTGCCATTAACACCTGATCGGGCGGTCCGTCGCCCGCACGTTTGGAAATTTTTGTAGCTGGCATAGCGGCGGCCCTGTTGCCGCGCCAATTTTCATATGCAAAAATATAACACGGTCTTTCAGCCGCTTGAGGGGAATGGTTATGAAATTAACGGAGAAGCAGATCGATTCTGTGCGGAAACAACTGAGTGTTGAACCCGTGGAAGGCGATCATCCCGTGCAACAGGAATTGGAAACGGCGTTCGGCGAACATACCTTCTACGCCGATCCCAACGGCCTGCATATTATCGAAAAAGCCGAACCGGCGGGTGCCGGTCCCGATCAGGGAGTATTCGGCATCATCATGCAAATCGCCATCTGGGAAGGCGAAGCCCAGGAATCGCTGCAATCCATAGACCCGCAGCAAATCGGCGATATTTTTCCCCTGGAACTTGAAGATTAAGCGGGCGAGTTTAGCCGTTCTCGCCGTTCGGCGTCGGAATCAGTTTCACCTTTTTGCCCTTCACCGCCAGCGACAACTCACCGCTGCGCAGTTTCAAGGCATCGTTGCCGAACACGTCGCGCCGCCATCCTGACATCGCCCGAACCTTGGCGTCTTCGCCGAAGGCGGCGATAAGGTCGATGTCCGACGCCGACGCTAACAGCTTGCCGGCGACATCGGACTCCTCGCACTTCATTTTTAACAACACCTTCAACAGGTCCGTCACCGGCCCCAAGCCACGCGGCAGTTTCGCTTTGTGGATAGGCTTCGGGCAATCGCCGTCCGCCACGGCCTTGCCCGCCTCGATCGCGTCGAGAATTTGCTGGCCGTAATTACCAAACGCCATTTTGTCGCCGAGGCCCCGGGTGCGGGCCAGGTCTTCGGATGTTTTTGGCGTGTGGTGGGCGATTTCGGCTAACGACTCATCGCGCATAATCCGGTTGCGGGGCACGTCGCGGCGCTGGGCCTCGATTTCGCGCCACGCCGCCAGTTCGCGCAGCACCGCCAGCATCCGCGCGCTGGTGTTGCGCGCCTTGATGCGGCGAAAAGCCTCATTGGGGTTGCCGTTGTAGGTGTCGGGATTTTCCAGCACCGCCATTTCCTCTTTTAACCATTCTTCCCGGCCGTTGGCGTGCAGCATATCCGCCAGCTTCTCATAGGCCGGACGCAAATACGTAACGTCGGCCAGCGCGTAATCAATCTGGCGGTCGCTGAGCGGGCGCAGTGTCCAGTCGGTGAAGCGCGATCCCTTGTCGATGCGGCCATTGACCAGTTCGGTTATCAGCGCCTCGTAGCCGACGGAGTCGCCGAACCCGCAGACCATGGCTGCGACCTGGCTATCGAACACCGGATGCGGCACCTGTCCGGCCTGATGATGAAATATTTCGAGATCCTGGCGGGCGGCGTGAAACACCTTGAGCACGCCAGGGTCGGCCATCAGGTCATACAGCGGGCCTAAATCGATGCCGTCGGCCAGCGCATCGATGCACTCGGCCTCATCCGGGCCGGCGACCTGGACCAGACACAAAATCGGCCAATAGGTCTTTTCCCGCATGAATTCGGTGTCGACGGTGATGTAATCGGCCGAGCGGACTCGCTGGCAGAATTCGGATAGTTCCTGAGTGTTTGTAATCATAGGCGGCGTTTTACACGTTGGCGGCGCTGTGGGAAAGGAAGAAAGGCCTCCAATGGGGATTGGCGGAGGCAGTGCCGGAATGATATAAACGGCTCAACATCTCAAATTTATATATTTTCGCGGAGGATTAATCATGGTTCGACTTTTCTCATTTACCACGGCTCTTCTTATGGCCGTCCTGGCTTTGCCCGCGCAAGCGGAAGAGGTCAAGGTTCCTTTTCAAGGCCGAACCGTCAACGCCAACCTTAACATCGCCGACGGAAAAAAACTGTCCGATGGGGTCATCCTCATGTTGCACGGCACGCTGGCCCACAAGGACATGGAAATCATGCGTTCCTTGCAGGACTTGATGCTGGAACGCGGCTTCAGCAACCTGGCTTTCAACCTTGGTTTGGCGCAAAACGACCGCCACGGCATGGTCGACTGCGCCGCACCGCACCGGCATCTGGATTCCAACACGGTCAAGGAAATCGCTTTCTGGGTGGCGTGGCTGAAGGAAAAGGGCGCAGGCCCGATCACCGTGCTGGGCCATTCCCGGGGCGGCAACCAAATGGCGCGATATGTCGCCGCATCCCCCGATCCGGCCGTCAAACGCGCCGTGCTGGTGGCGCCGGGAACGTGGGAAAAGGGCGCGGAATCCCGTGGCTATAAGAAAAGCTACAAGAAAGACCTAGGCCCGCTGCTGGCCCGCGCCGAAATCCTGACCTTGGCCGGCAAAGGCGACACCCTGATGGACGACGTCGATTTCGTCTATTGCCCGAAGACAACTGTCGCGGCGGCCACTTTCGTCGATTATTACAAATCTAATCCCGACCGCGATACGCCCGCCGTCGTTGACCGGGCCAAGGTACCGGTGCTGGTCGCCGCCGCCGCCAATGACCAGGTCAGCCCCAAAATTGCCACTAAAATGAAATCCCACACCAGCGCCAACGTGCGCCTTGTGGTGATCCCGGACGCCGGGCATTTTTTCCGCGATCTGGTCGCCGAAGATTTGGCCGACCACATCCAACAATTCATCAGCGGGGGAAGTTCCTGAGGCTGGTGGAATAATCAGGGCACAAAAAGAAACGACCCGCCGGATTGCTCCGTCGGGCCGCTCCTCACTCAAAATTCTTGAAATCCTTGCGGACCCTGGAAAACTTTGAGTAAGAACCCAGTTCCTAAACCGGCAAGCCGGCAAATTCCCTGAATTCCTTGAACCCAGTTCCTGTCCCGGCAAGCCGGTCAATTCCCTGAATTCTGGAGCCCGTTTCCTCTTCCGGCAAGCCGGTCAATTCTCCGAACCCCGAAGCCTAGTTCCTCTCCCGGCGAACCGGTCAATTCCCTAAACTCCAGAACTTAGTTCCTCGATTGGCAAGCCAACTGATGTCCTAAATTCCACAGTAAATATACACCCGCCCCCGGTGGTCGCCTACGAATATTCCATCCACAATCGGGGGTTTTGCGGTGGATATCGGGGATAAGTGAAACTTTTTTGTAAAATTTTAGATTTTTTATTTCAGGCGCCGGGCGTCACCCGGTATCCGGCGCGGGGGAAGTGGACGACCACGTCGCCGACACGCGCGTCATTTCGGGCCATGGCGATTTCATGGGCCGAAATGTGGGTGATCCGGCCCGTAACCGCGGGGCAGCCGCTGACGTCCGTCGGCTCGACGCATGCCTCGTCGCCGGGAACAAGCCCGGTGGGCTCCAGCGCGGCGGGGTCGGACTCCAAAGGCGCATCCGGCGTCGCCGCTTTGGCCAGGGTAAGGGCTTCGGAAGCATCCATGTCCTGGGGGTTGCCGTGGCCGATCGCCTGGACACGTTTTTCCCATTCCATCAGGTGTGTGAACTGGCTCAGGAAGTCGGGGCCTTTGGAATAGCGGCCACGGATAAACCAGACCAGGTAATAGGCCAGCGCATCGGGCAGGCCGACTTCGGCCCCTAACATGAAGTCGCGGCCTGTCAGGCGCTCATCCATCCAGCCGAGCTGGGTCCGTAATTGGACCAGGGCTTGAGGCAGTTTGTCCTGCAACGCCGCCATGTCGAAGCCGGGGCCGAAATACAATGGCCCCCGGTCGGCCTTGAAATCTTCCGGCATGTCGTCGCCGGCGTCGGCGAAGACCAACGCCAGTACGTCGTTGAACATGGTGCCGTCCGTCCATCGCCCGACACCCCAGGCCATGCCCTGGGCGCCGCCGGGAAACAGCGTCGGTTCCGGGAACCGGCGTTCCAGTTCGCGGGCGATGCACTGGCTGTCGCAATAGATGTCTGCGCCGATCTGCATTACCGGTGTCAGCCGATAGCCGCCGGTCAGCGGCATCAGGTCCGGTTTTGGCGGCAGGCGTGGAATAATTACCGAGCGCCAATCGAGATTTTTGATGCCCAGCACGACCCGGATTTTTTCTGAAACCGGCGACGGCGGATAGTGGTGCAGGATGATGTCACTCAATGTTTTTTCCTATTCAGCATTTGCAGGCTATAACCAATAACAACAACACCGGTGCCTGGGCGCAAGCCTGAACCGGAACAAAAAATTGTGAAAACCGGAGAAGAAAATATGAAACTGGCGTGTTATCTGGATGGTGAAACTCCCAAAGTCGGCGTTTACACCGACGACGGCCTTATCACGCTGGACGGCGAGATGGCCGGGCGCTATCCCTCCATCCGTGCGGTTATTGAACAGGACGGCTTCGCCGACATCGCCGCTTGGGGGGCAGGGCGTGCGCCCGATTATGGCCTGGAAGATGTCTCTTATCTGCCGCCGCTGCATGACGCGGAAAAAGTCATCTGCGTCGGCGTCAATTACGCCAAACGCCACCCCGTGCACGGCGATCTGCCGCCGCCGGAACACATATCGTTGTTCAACAAGTGGGAAGGGGCCCTGGTCGGGCATCTTGCGCCGTTGATCTGCCCCGAAGGCGAGCCAGCGGAAACCTATGACTACGAAGGGGAACTGGTTCTGGTAATCGGGCAGGGTTGCCACGCCGTGCCCAAGGAAAAGGCCTTCGACGTGATTGCCGGGTACACCATCATGAACGACGGCTCGGTCCGGGGCTGGCAGAAACACAGCATTCCGGCCGGCAAGAACTTCACCGGTTCCGGCGCGTCGGGGCCGTGTTTCGTGACGGCGGACGAGATCGCGGATCCCTTTGCCATGCGCCTGTCGACGCGCCTGAATGGCGAAGAAGTGCAGACGGCGACGCCCCGCGACATGATTTTCGACATTCCGACGATCATCGAATACGTCTCAAACATCGTGCACCTCAAACCCGGCGATATTATCTCCACCGGATCACCCAGCGGGTCCGGCGGCAGCCGCCAGCCGCAACGCTTTCTGGTGCCCGGGGACGAACTGGAAATCGAATGGTCGGGGATTGGGTGCCTCAAGAACCGGGTGCAGTAAGCCTGGGCGCAGCCCGTTAACGGAAGTTGCAGGTGGTGCGGAATTCGTAGGGTACGAAGTGGAACCTGGCAGGGGCTTCCGGGCTGGGCCGGGGGGGCGCAACAGGGACCGTTTCCTGTTCCTGGGGCAGATACGGATTTATCATACCTTGGTTAAAAATAATCTTCAGAACAATAAAACCGAAACTGCAAACGAATGCCATGCCGGTCATAATATAAATATCTGTTAAAACCATTTGAAATTCATTGCCTCTGTTGTTGAAACATCGGCAACTTAAAACTGGTATGTATCCAAACGATAAACAACCCATGAATAGGATGTAAACATTTGTAAAAAATTGTTAATTTCTACTGGGGAATGCGCCGGGGATCAGGGCCGTTTACACAGTGCATTGATGATGTGGCCGCCGGACCCGGACAGAACGACGCCGACGGAATGTTTCTTTTCGATCTTGGTCCAGATTTTGTCGGTATAGTCCGGGCAGACCATGCGCGCGATTTCCATTTGTTCCATTCTGGAGCGTTCCATGATCTTCTTGGTCAGGGTCTTGGTGACGACCTTGGCCTCGACGGTAACGTCGCTTTCCTTGCCGGGGCGGACCTTGCGCACTTCCCAATCGGCGCTCGGTGCTTTCCAGGAGGTGTAGTAAAAATCAGTCAACGCGTTGGCCGATTTTTTGGCATCGCCCTTTTCCTCGTCTCCGCAGGCGCCTAACGCCAAAGCCGATACGGATAACAGGACAATCGCGACGTGGGGAATGGTAGAAAATAATCTGATCATCTGCCAATAGTCGCATGTTTTCTGCGTTATATAAACGCCAAAGACTTGCTGGTAGGCTAATAAATCCCCAAAGTCCGCCGTTTGCTATGGCAAAAGATATACTTTTTTCGTGATCGGTTGCCTAAAGGCATAGCTTATCACTGAGCCGATTTTTGTTTGGAACTCCGGAAATGAAATTCGTTTATGCAGGATATCCCATCTCGGTAGGCTCAGTGGTGATTCGGCGATTTTGTCCGTTGAAATTTTCCTTTTTACGGCGGCGGTCGGGACCTGTGAATTTTTTGCTGCGGATGAAGGGGTGCTTGTTTTCAATGACTGTAGAGATTCGCTGATACAGAAGGTTTGCCGATAACGGTTTGGACAGGTACTCGGTCATGCCGCTGTCCAAGGCTTCGTGAATATGGCTGGTTTCCTCGTAAGCGGTGACCATGACGATGGGGACCAGCGGAAAGATGCTGGTCTTGTCGTTGCGAATTTTTCGCACCAGGTCCAGGCCATTGAAATCGGGCGCCCAGTCTATGAGAACCAGGTCGGGTCTGGTTTTGGTGAATTTATTAAACCCCTCTTCGGGCGACGAGGCATCGATAACTTCGCCAACCCCGAATTCGTCCAGGACCCGGCGCAACAGGCTGCGCATCGGTTCCTGCTTTTCGACGATCAGCACTTTTAGGTTTGAAAAATCGTATGAAATCATTGCTTTGGCTCTGTATTATTCCAACGCCCAGGTGTCCGGAAAAATTGTTTTCCGGCAGGCATGATCTGGTATACCAGCGCCGTGCGAAACTCTTATGAATGAGATGTGAATGGATGTTAATTCCGCACCACAATGGGGCGCAGGCAACGAAAAGGGGATGGGAGAATTCTTTCTCCGCATCCCCTTTGTTTGCTTAAATAACCCCTTAGGACAGGAATGCGTTTAATTCCAGCGAATAGTCATCGAAGAAGGAAAGCCCCAGATATTCATCGTCGGTCCAGACGATTTGTCCCTGGAAATCCCCTGTTTCCGGAATTTTCAATTCGGCCATTTGGCCAACGATGGCGGTGGCGGGGAGATCGGCGCAATCCAGGCGGACCTTGGCGCCGCTGGCGGATACATCGAAAATGGTGGCTTCGACAATTTCGGCGCCGAATACCATGGCGGCCTTCTTCATTATCGGGAAGCGTTCACATTCGGCGCCGAATACCATGGCGGCCTTCTTCATTATCGGGAAGCGTTCACAATTGCGTCTTTCTGCTATCTCTTGGGGCGTCATCATGGCGCGGGTTCCTTCTGCAAACATTAACCTCAAAAAAGAGATTTGCGGGTCGCTGTTTTTTAACCACACGAATCTTGACTGAAACATTAGACAATACTGCTCAACCGGCAAGTGACTACCGTCACAATGTCTGTATATAATTGATAATGCATAAGAATCTTTTGAATGCTCGATTTCACCGGATCAACGCAACAACGACCGCCGAAGATCTGATAGGAGGGTGTGATCGCCGTCACAGACGGTTTATGCCCAACGGCATAGGCTCTTAGGTGTCAAGAATGACGCCTTATTTCTTAAATAGCTTTCCTAGAACAGGAGATCGACAATGAGCACTTTAAAGGCACCCACCCCGCACGCGTGGATGATCAACGAGTTTCAGGCCAGGGATGAACCCCTGAAGGCTGAAATCGGATTCCGCAACGAAGAATTTCTGCAACTCACGGTCTACGACCTGGATAAAGATGAGCTTTTCGGCGACGAATTCGAGGCACACTTGGAAGGGTCTCGTGAATTCGAAGACGAGAAATTTGATTCGCTGCGCCAGGAACTCGATTTTTTTCGCCGCGAAAACGAATTCGACAGCGACTAACCTTAGTGATCGGACGGGGCGATAAACTTGTCCCCTAAACCGGTGTCGTAACCGACGCCCTCAGGCGTCAGCGTTACGCTCACGCCGGTCGCTTGCGCACCGTTGGCGCGGGTCAACCCCTTGCGCGCCAGGGCCGTCCATACCGCCGGATTTGAAAACCCGCTGATGTCCTTGGACGAGACCACGAAGGGCCCGACGTGGACATGGTCGCCGTGCGCACGGGGCAGTTCCAACAGGGTCACCTCGCCGCTGGCTTCGTTAACACGCGCCAATCCCTCCTCCTTTGCCAGCACTTGCGCCAGGGCCAGGGTGCGCAATTGCAATTTGTTCAGTTTGAGGGGGTTCTTCTTTGACATGATGATGGTTTCCAATTCAGTCGTTTTGGATCACGCCCCGGCGTTCCAATTCTTCTTCCAGGGTGTTTCTCCTACTGTTGTTCGTCGCCGCTCAGGCCCAACGCCCACATGAAACCTAAGCACGCGCCCTTGGTGTGCGGCAACAGGCCTAACACCAACAAAATAATCAACGGCCCCCACAACACCATGTGCAACCAAATCGGCGGGGTGAAGGCGCGCTCGAACCCGTAAACGCCAGGCACCAGAAAATGCCCCAGGACGAGGATCGTCAACCACGGGGCGAAGTCGTCGGTGCGGATATGGCCAAGCGGTTCCTGGCATGACGGGCAGCATTCCACCGGTGTGATGTAGCGCAGGTAAATAGACCCCTGAGCGCATTTGGGGCAGCGCTTGCGCAGGCCGCGAAAAATCGAACGCAAAACGAGTTTAGAGGTCATGGGACAATCTATTGTCGCTGAAAAACGGGTTATAGCCAACCTGTGTGACAGGCGCACCCTTTAAATGGCAGGGCACCCATCCGGTCCTGCTTGTGGGGGCGGGTTAAGGGGGATACATACGGACCCATCCCCGAGGCCCTCCAACAACGGTATATCCCATGTCGTCAGCCAACTCCTCTTCACCCGCGCTGGCCATTGGGCTGATCCTTGCCACCGGCACGGTGCTGGCCGGCATGGATGGTACGGCCAAGTATCTGGCGCTGAAAATTCCCATCATCATGGTTATCTGGGGCCGCTATTTTTTCCACACCATCCTCACATTCTCGGTGTATGCGGCCCGCACCCGGTCGCTGGTGTTCCTAAAGGCCCGCAGTCCGGGGCTGCAATTTATCCGCGCCGGGGCGCTGTTCGGGGCGACTTGCTTCATGTATGTGGCGATCACCCGCATGCAGTTGGCCGATGCATCCGCGATCCAGTTTCTCGCCCCGGTTTTGGTCACCGCACTATCCGGCCTGGTGTTGGGCGAACGGGTCGGTCCCAGGCGCTGGATGGCGGTCGTCTTCGGTTTTGTCGGCGTGTTGCTGGTGGCGCGGCCCGGATCCGGGGTGTTGGGCTGGACGGCGTTGTTACCGCTGGCGACGGCGGCGCTGCTGGCGGTGTACCTGATCATGACCCGGATCATCCACACCAGGGACGACCCGGCGGCGACGACGTTTTATTCGACCGCCGTCGGTGCCGTGGTGCTGAGCCTTGTTGTGCCGTTTTACTGGCAAGACCTGACGGCGTTTCAATGGGCGGTGATGGCGGCCATGGGGGCTGCGGGGTCGCTCGGACACTTTTTTCTCGTCAAGGCGTTCTTCCTGGCCGAAGCCTCGATGCTGGCCCCCTTCACCTACGCCCAGGTGGTCGCCGCTATCGTCTGGGGGTTCATCCTGTTCGGCGACGTGCCAAGCGCCTGGACCTTGGCCGGCGCCGCCGTCGTCATCGCCAGCGGCCTGTACGTGTGGTGGCGCGAGGCACTCATTCGCCGCGCCGGGCGGGAGAGTCGCGATTAAAATTCATGACATACAATAATATTCCTTGAAACGTACCCGTCACATATAATCCGCTAGAATTTCCCTTAATTCGCGTTGGCTAATTCCTATGTGGTTTTAGAAGTCGAGGGTCTTTTGCCGAATTTACGGATATTTCATTGGCTGAGGTTTCCGGCTCTTTATGCCTCTGTGTTTCTGGCCTTGGGCGCAGGGTTTATTTCTGTCGCGCTTGCCGAAAGCCAGGCCCCTGGAGTTTCTTCACCGGCGCCGCGAAATGTCGTGGCCGTAGTTCCCCGTTTGTGGCCGCCGCAATACTTAACCGATGAAAGCGGCAATCCCGCCGGGTTCGCCATAGATGTGATGGATGCGGTCGCCGCAATGGCCGGATTAACCATAACCTATAAGACCGTAGACAGTTTTGCCAAAGCCGTCAGCACCCTGAAAAGCGGCGGCGCCGATATCATCCCCAACAGTGGAATCCTGCCGCAGCGACTGGATACCTTTGCCTTCACGGTGCCGGTCGAGACGTTCGTCATCTCCATTTTCGTTCGGGATGACACTCACGACCTGTCTGTGGAGGCCGATCTTGTCGGCCGCAAGCTGGCTGTTGTCGAAACCAATATCGGCAAGTTCCTGTTCGGAAAACGCCAGGACATCGACGTTCAGGTCTATAAAAATGTCCGCACGGCTTTGTTCGAACTGATCGCCGGACAGGTAGACGCCATCGTCTATCCGCAATCCGTTCTTCTTGCGCTGGCCAGAGAATTAGGCATCGAAGACCGCATCAAGGTCGTCGGCGCACCGCTGAGAGAAATAAAACGCGGCATCCGCGTAAGGAAGGAAAGCACCGAGCTTCTGGCCGTCCTGAACAAGGCGGTGGAGAACTATGTCGGCACGCCCGCCTATCAGCAAGTTTATGCCAAGTGGTATGGCAAACCAAAACCCTTTTGGACGACGCTACGGGTCCTGTGGTTTTTTGCCCTTATCGTATCGACGGCGGTGGGGTGGCGTTATTTTTCCGTTGTCCGATTGAACAGAGCACTGCAGAAATCGGAAGAACGTTTCCGCCGTGTGGTGGAACAGGCCGGGGATGCGATGTTTGTCATCGACCCATCAAATGGCCGGTTAATTGACGTAAACATTCAAGCCGGCACAACGACGGGATACACCCACGACGAACTTCTCGCTCTATCCGTTCCGGATATCGATCCCGAGTTTCCTAGTGAGAAACTTGGTGAACTGATTGATGGCCTTAAGCAAGGCGAAACGGTGACATTCCTGAGTACCCATCAACGCAAGGACGGCTCTCTTTTCCCCGTCGAAATCAAAACCGGGTTAATCGAGCTTCAGGGAAAAATCAGGCTTCTGGCATTTGCCCGCGATATTTCCGAGCGAAAGCAGGCGGAGGAACGCCTGCGCGGCGCGATCGAGAGCCTGCAGGAGGGCTTCATCCTGTTTGATGCCGATGACCGCCTTGTCTCCGTCAATGATGTCTTCCGCCGCATCAATCCCAGAGCCCAGGAATTTCTGGATAAGGGAATGACCTTCGAGGAAATGATGCGCGCCAACGTCGAAAGTGGCTGGTTGATAGAGGCCCAGGGCCGCGAGGAGGCGTTTCTCCGCGAACGCATGGCCCAGCATCTCAATCCCGGTGTCCCGATCATCCGCCTGTACCAAGGTGGCAAATATTTCCAGATCCTGGAATCCCCGACACCGGAAGGTGGAACCGCAATCACCTTTACCGACATCTCCGAACGGATACGGGCGGAGGAAGCCGCATTAGGGGCCCAGGCCCGAATGTCGGGAGTCCTCAATATTGCTCCGGAGGCCATAATCACCGTCGGGGCGGACATGAACATTCAACTATTCAATCAAGGTGCGGAACGCATTTTTGGTTACGATGCCGATGACGTTCTTGGCAAGTCTTTGAACATCCTGATGCCGGAACGCTTTCGCGGTAGCCATATAAGCCATGTGAAGGCGTTTAGCGGATCGAACGATACCTACCGCCTTATGGACCATCGCCAGGAACTTTTGGGTCTCAGAAAAGACGGTCGCGAGTTTCCTGCTTCTGCGTCGGTATCGAAACTCGAAATCGGCGGAGAAGAAATATTCACCGTGATGTTGCGTGACGTAACCGAACAAAAGCGGGCCAAGGAAGCCTTGGTGGCCGCCAAGGGCCAGGCGGATACGGCAAGCCACGCCAAGTCGCAATTTCTGGCCGCCGTCAGCCATGAATTACGGACCCCGTTAAATGCTAACCTCGGCTTTGCCCAAATCCTGAAAGGAGAATACTTCGGACCCCTCGGGGATGAAAAATACCGGGAATACGCCGAGGATATTGGTTTTAGTGGTGAACTCCTGCTGGCTTTGGTCGATGATCTTCTCGATATCTCGACGATCGAGGCTGGGAGCCAGTCTTTGGCAAAAGAGAAGCTGTCCACAAATGAGATAATCAACGGATGTGTGAAAATTGTGGACAGAAAGGCGCTGAATGGAGGTATTAACTTGTCGGCCAGCGCACCGGAAGACTTGCCACCCCTTTACGCCGATCTTCGTGCGATCAGGCAAATTCTGCTTAACCTGTTGTCAAACGCCATCAAGTTCACGCCCCAAGGCGGCGAGATCACGGTATCGGCGAAGGCGTCAAAGAAAAACACCACGATCAGGGTCACTGATACGGGAAAAGGGATTTCTGCCGAAAAACTACCCGAACTGACGGATATGTTTGTCCGGGCCGAGAGTGACCCCTATGTTGCAGAGAAGGGATGGGGGCTCGGGCTATCGATCACCAAGTCGCTTGTTGATCTGCATGAAGGCAAGTTGGACATCGAGAGTCAGGTTGGCGCGGGAACCATCGTCACGGTGACACTTCCGAACGGTGCGCCATGAAAATAAACTAAACCCGCCTCCCTTTGGGCGGAAAGGCCAGGAGCTTGAGATGCCCAAAACGATCCTGATCGTCGAAGATGACCTGGCGAACATGCGCTTGATAACCGACCTGCTTGAAGCCCAAGGCTATGACACCATTCAGTCGGTTGATGGCAAAGACACCTTGCAATTAGCGACGGAATTTCGCCCCGACTTAATAATCATGGACATTCAGTTGCCCGAGGTTTCCGGTATCGATCACACCAAGGCGCTGAAGGCGGATGAGGCGCTAAAACATATTCCAGTGGTGGCCGTAACGGCATTCGCCAAGAAAAGCGATGAAGAAAAAATTCGTGAAGCCGGTTGTGACGGCTACATAACAAAGCCGGTAAATATTCCCCTGCTTCTGGAAACCGTAGCCAAATTTCTTTCCTGATTAAAAACGGCACGTCTCAGGCTCCGAAAGTTGCCGTTTTTCTCGCTCAGATTCGGTCGACATTTTTCCCCAAATTTCTCCCTTTAGGTATGCATATAATTGATATTCATTGACAGCCGTTGCTAAAATATGATCTAATTCCTTTATTATGTTCCAGTAAAGGTTTATGGTCGCGAAAATGGCGACCCGTCGACTGGAATGTTTCTATCAGGCATTCGTGCAGGGCGGTAACGCTTCATTTGCGGCTAATCCGATGCAGGCCAAAATGTAGACATTTGTCGACGGATGTAGACATTTGCGGCCTTTTTCCGAGAATTTGCCATAACGTCGGACAGGGGCTGAAAGCCCATGAAATCCTTGACATTGGTGTGTGTTCAAGGCCTTTACGGGGCCGAATACTTTGAAAATAACTTTTAGATATGAAGTCAAAATAAATGCATCCCTACCGCACCCACAATTGCGCCGAACTGCGGCTTTCCGACGAGGGCATTCCGGCTCGGCTGTCCGGCTGGGTTCACTCCAAGCGCGATCACGGCAACCTGATGTTTGTCGATCTGCGCGACGAGAACGGCCTTACCCAGTGCGTGATCGATGTTTCCAGCGACCTGTTTGCCATCATCGAGGCGGTGCGGGTGGAAAGTGTGCTGACCGTCACTGGAAAGGTCGTCCGGCGCACGGAAGATACCGTCAATCCGGCGCTTCCGACCGGCGAGGTCGAACTGACCATGGACGAGGTCACCGTCGAGAGCGCGGCTGATGTGCTGCCGATGCAGATCGCGGGTTCCGAGGTTTACGGCGAAGATACACGTCTGCGCCACCGGTACCTGGACCTGCGCCGCGAACAGATGCAGAAAAATATTCGCCTGCGCAACAGCGTCATCTCATCGATCCGCCAGCGTATGATCGAGGCCGGGTTTATGGAATTCCAGACCCCCATCCTGACTGCGTCGTCGCCCGAGGGCGCGCGCGATTATCTGGTGCCGAGCCGCCAGCATCCGGGGCAGTTTTATGCCCTGCCGCAGGCGCCGCAGCAGTTCAAACAGTTGTTGATGGTCGCCGGGTTTGATAAGTATTTCCAAATCGCACCGTGCTTCCGCGACGAAGACGCCCGCGCCG
>JABMOG010000349.1 GCA_013204265.1 Rhodospirillales bacterium | reverse complement strand
TTTTTAGAGATGCCCTTTTGTTAGTAGAATTTTTTACCACAGAGCACACAGAGAAGGAAAAGAGGGGAAATGCGCCGGAGGCGCGAAAAAGATTCTTTTACCCTTCTTCTCTGTGACCTCTGTGTGCTCTGTGGTTAATTTCCTTTTGAAATGTTCTCCATAACCTTACGCACCAGCGGCACGGTGATGTTGCGGCGTTCTTTTAGCGCCATGTCGTCGATGGCCTGCACCATGTGGCGGGCCGCTTCGAAGGTTCGTTCCATGCGCGCCAGCATGAACGAAATTACGTCTGCATCAATCCTTAATTGGCGGTCCTGGAACTGCTTGACCAGCACGGCGGCAATCAGCGCGTCGTCAGGCGCACCGATGCCCGCCAGCGAGGCCGTGTTGAGGCGCGACGACAGGTCTTTGAGACCAATCCGCCATCGGGCCGGCGGCTGTATCGCGGTCAACAGCAAATGGCGGCCGGTTTCCTTGAGCACGTTGTAAAGGTGGAGGATAGGCTCTTCCTGCCCCGCCGCCGAATCACCGGTAAGGGCGTCGGCGTTTTCCAGGATGGCCGCCGGGGCATCGCCCAGATAATTCGGCGGCTGACTTTCGCGAAGATCGGCGGAACTCACCACGCAGGCTCCGCTCATGGCCTGGAACACTTGCGCCAGATGCGTCTTTCCCGACCCGGCGGGACCGTGCAAAACAAGCGCCGTCCCCGGCCAGGCAGGCCAGGCATCGAGCCAGCGCACGGCCTCGGCATTGGGCGGGGCAACGAGAAAATCGTCTCCGCCAAGCGCCGGGCGGTGTTCGAATTCCAGTGCTAACTGCCCCGGCTCTGTCACTTTTGCTCAATACCGCCGGAAAACAGGGGGCTGTCCAGATAACGGGACAGTGCGAACCGGATCAGTACGCCGATGATCGCCGCCATGGGCACCGCCAGCAAAACCCCAGTGAACCCCAACAAGGCCCCCCCCGCCAGCAGCGCGAAGATGATCCACACCGGATGCAGGCCAATACGGTCGCCGACCAGACGTGGCGTCAGGACGTAGCTCTCGGCGGTTTGACCGATGATGAAAATCAGCCCGACCGCGACAATCGGCTGCCACGCGGAGAACTGCACCAGTGCTATGGACACGCCGATGGTCAGTCCGGTCGCCGCACCGACGTAGGGAATAAACGAAATGGCCCCGGCGCCGAGGCCGACCAGCAATCCCGATTGCAGCCCGACGACCGTCAACGACGCCCCGTACCATGTGGCGAGAACCAGACACACACTGGCCTGACCGCGCACAAACCCGGCGATGGCGTCGTCGATGGCGCGGGCCTGTTCGTGAATGGTTTGGCGCGCACCGCGCGGCAGGTAATTGTCGACCCACCCGACGATGGCGTCATAATCGCGCAGCAGATAAAACGCCACCACCGGCGTAATGATGACCAGCGACAGCAGGTTGAAAAATGCCAACCCTCCCTTCCAAATTCCACCAATCAGGCCGCTGAACCATTTGATGGCTGTGCCGGCATAAGACCCGGCGGCGGACTTCAACCGGTCTAGCGCATCCGGGGCAAGGTCCGACTGCAGGCGCTCAATGAATGGCTGGGCATAGGCGCGTGCCTTTTCAACCAGGTCGGGCAGCATCGATACCAGATGGATGATCTGGGCCTGCAACAGGGGAAACAGCACAAACAGAGCGCCGATGACGATGATGAAAAATCCGGCCACGATAAGTGCCGTCGCCACCGACCGGGACGCGCCCCAGCCTTCCAGTTTATCGGCAATAGGGTCGAGGAAATAGGCGATTGCCAGACCGGCGACAAAAGGCAGCAAGACCCCGGCGAGCGCGTTCAGAACGGCGAGGAAGACCGCCAACCCGATCAGCCAGAACACCATTTTCTTTTCTTTGCTCACGTCTACGCCCCCCTCAACCCCATGTCCTTAATCCTGGTCGACATCCGTTTTTTCCATTTCCGCCGCCATCCCGCTCCAGGTGATCACATAGGTCGCGCCGGACCACACCGTCATCACCGCGACTATATATCCCATAATGGCAACTACCGGACCATCCTGAATGCCGTACCCTTCGATGAAAAGCACGCCGATGGCGAGACACAGTTGCGCCACCGTGTTGGCCTTGGAAATCATCAACGGCTGCATGGTCAGCGACTGGGTCACGGTTTGGAAAACCAATGCCCCGCCGACGATCACAATATCGCGAAACACCACCAGGATCACCAGCCACGTCTGCAGAAACCCTTCATGCCCCAGCGTAATGTAGGTTCCGACCAGAAGCACCTTATCGGCGAGTGGGTCAATAAAGGCGCCGAATATGGTTTCCGAATGAAAATGCTTGGCGATAATACCGTCGAGCGCGTCCGATATGGCGGCGGCCAGAAACACCCAGAAGGCGGTCACCAAGTTGCCGTCCAGTATCAGCCAGACGACGAAAGGGACCGCCACCAGACGCGCGATGGTAATGGTATTGGGAACGTTCATTGGCGCTTCGTTCCGGCCGGGGCCAACACCCACTTTCCTTCGTCCTGGGCGAGTTTCAGGTCGGCCTGTTCAAGCGCCAGCGCCAGTTGGTTGGTGTCACCGAAAAAGTGCAGATTAAGCCGCACTTCGCCCTTCGACAGCAGCACCAATTCGGTGCGGCGAATGACGGCGACACCGCTTAAGCGGGCGCGCACGGCAATCCAGTCTTTCAGCCCGGTAATTGGCAGGACCACCGGAAGAACACCGGAATTGCTGAATTGTAAAAGATTGTCGCGCTTCCAGTTGTCCTCGACCACATAGGTCATCTCATTGGCGGCACGCGACAGAAGCTGGGGCACCGTTTCGCCCTTGGCCTGCGGGAAACTGACGAC
Organism: Rhodospirillales bacterium; assembly: GCA_013204265.1. Classification (GTDB taxonomy): domain Bacteria; phylum Pseudomonadota; class Alphaproteobacteria; order Rhodospirillales; family Casp-alpha2; genus Casp-alpha2. The sequence continues at coordinate 24,342 of JABMOG010000349.1, read as the reverse complement.
TTCGGTCTGTTCCTGGAGCTGGTGGCCGAAACGGGTAAAATAGACATCGAGCACGCGCCGCGCCTTGGCCGCTTCGACCCGCAGGACGCCGAACACGACCAGGGTGTCGCTGGCGCCGTACCGCGTGGCAATGGCGCGAAGGCGTTGCAGGTCGCCGTCCATCGCCTGTTCGGCGCCGATGGCGGCAATATCGGCGAGATCGCCCAGCGGCAAATTCGTCGGCACCAGCCCCTGTTTTTTTGACCTTGCCGCCCAGGCGTCCCGCCACGGGTTGGGGTCGTCCCACAAAATCAGCGCGCCTGCGGCCTGATACACCGGCAATACCAATACCGGTTTTGAAACCGTCTCGGCGAAACTGAACCCGGAATCGTTAAGCAGACCGCGAATTTCTTTTGGCTTGAAGCGGAAAGTCAGCCGCGCCAGATAGCGCACCGACGAGGTCTTCTCATCGGAGACCGAAAAATTATTGACGTAGCTATCAATTTCCTCAGGCGTCAGCTTGGGCAGACCCTGGTGCTCGATACGCAGGGTCAGGCGTTCCAGAAGGCGTTGAAAGGCCAAGGTTTTGCCCTTGGCGAGGGCCTGACGGCGGGCCTGGTCCGCCGCATCCGCGGTGACATCAACATCGACATCGTGGACCTCGAACACGTTTTGTTTCTGAGACGGCTGGGCAGCCACACCGGGCGGCATGGCCATGGTGACAACCAGGGCCAAGGCCACAAACGCCACCGATTGGAAGTTTCTCGGCTCAGTCATTAAAATCGGCCATTACAAACCGCCTCGGATACATTATCTTGCACTCCGCAAAGACTGCGAACGAGACAATTTACCACAGCGCGCCCGAGGAGGAAGCTATTACCCAAAAAAGGCCTAAAGGTGGCGGCCCATCAGGCGCTGGCGCAAGCTATAAGGCGGCGGGAGTCGACATCGACGCCGGCAATGCCCTGGTTGACGCCATCAAACCACTGGTCAAACGCACAGAAAGACCCGGCGTGGCGTCGGAACTGGGCGGATTCGGCGGTCTGTTCGACCTCAGGGCGGCGGGCTATACCGACCCCCTGCTGGTCGCCGCCACCGATGGCGTCGGCACCAAGCTGCTGATTGCCGGGGCCGCCAACGACCATTCCACGGTTGGCATTGATCTGGTCGCCATGTGCGTCAACGACCTTGTTGTCCAGGGCGCGGAACCGCTGTTCTTTCTCGATTACATGGCCACCGGCAAACTCGACGTCGATGCCGGGCGGGAATTGATCGCCGGGATCGCCGATGGATGTGTCCAGGCCGGGTGCGCGTTGATCGGCGGCGAGACGGCGGAAATGCCCGGTATGTACGGGGCCGGTCATTACGATCTGGCGGGCTTCGCCGTCGGCGCCGTCGAGCGTGATCGGGTTCTTAGTGGAGACGAAGCGGAATCCGGCGATATTATTTTAGGCCTGGCCTCATCGGGGCTTCATTCCAACGGGTTTTCGCTGGTCCGCCACATCGTCGAAGACGGCGGCTTCGATTACGCCGAGGCCGCACCCTTCGACGACAGCATATCCCTTGGCCGGGCGTTGTTGGAACCGACCCGGATTTACGTCAAAAGCTGCCTTGCGGCGATTGCCACCGGCGGCGTGCATGGATTTGCCCACATTACCGGCGGCGGCCTGCTGGAAAACATCCCCCGGGTCCTGCCGTCGGGGCTGGGCGCCGTCATCGACACTAGTACCTGGCCGCTGCCGGCAGTGTTCCGGTGGCTGGCCAAAACCGGCGCCGTGATGCCGATGGAATTGGCCCGCACTTTCAACTGCGGCATCGGCATGGCGGTGATCGTCCGGCCCGACGCCGCCGATAGCGTGGAAGCAACACTTACCGAAGTCGGAGAATATGTCATTCGCATCGGAACGGTGCGCGAAATTTCCGGCGACCAGGACGCCGTTGTTCTCGAACACCTCGGAGACGACTGGCCGCCATGAAGATCGCGGTGCTGATTTCCGGTCGCGGCAGCAACCTGCAAGCCCTGATCGACGCCAGAAGAGACCCTGGCTGGACATCGGAAATTGTCTTAGTGCTTTCCAACGTGGCCGATGCCCAAGGCATTGAACGGGCGGAAAAAGCCAGCATTGCCACCTGCGTCATCGACCACCGAGAGTATGCCGACCGCGAAATTTTCGATGCCGCCATGACCGAAGCGATCGAGGCCACGGGGGCCGAATTGGTCTGTCTGGCCGGGTTCATGCGCCTGTTATCGACACCGTTCATCGATCATTGGCGCGACCGATTGATCAACATCCATCCCTCAAAGCTGCCAGATTACAAGGGGTTGAACGTACACCAGCGGGTGCTCGACGCGGGTGAGACAATGACCGGATGCACGGTACATTTCGTGCGCCCGGAAATGGACACCGGCCCGATTATTTTACAGGCCACCGTCCTGGTGCAGGCGGGCGACGACGCCGACACCCTGGCCGCCCGTGTGCTCGAACAGGAACATCTCATTTACCCCGAGGCCGTCCGCCTGATCGCCGATGGCCGGGTCACGGTCGACGGCGAACAGGCGTTGATCGACGGGAACGTCCTGTATCCGAACGATTAGAATCGACCGGAAAACGTCCTTAGCCGACGATTTCGTCGTCTTTGAAGTAAAACTTGATTTCCATGGCGGCGTTTTCGGCGCTGTCGGAGCCGTGTACGGAATTGGCTTCGACATTTTCCGCGAATAGTTTGCGGATGGTGCCTTCGGCGGCATCGTCAGGATTTGTGGCACCCATGACTTCGCGGTTTTTGGCGATGGCGTTTTCGCCTTCGAGAACCTGCACGACAACCGGGCCGGAGGTCATGAAATCACACAGGTCGCTATAGAACGGGCGTTCCTTATGAACGGCGTAAAAGTCTTCCGCTTGGGACTTGCTGAGTTTGATGCGTTTTTGCGCGACAATGCGCAGGCCCGCGTCCTCGAAACACTTGTTGACGGCGCCGGTCAGGTTGCGGCGGGTGGCGTCGGGCTTGATGATGGAGAGTGTCCTCTCGACAGTCATGTAAGGAAATTCCTTGATCTGAGTGGGTTGGTGGGCGGGCGGGTTATAGCCTTTGACATTGGCGCTTGCAAGGCCCCGCACAGGAACAATACCTTCGATCAGTCACCACCGGGGGGAATACCGCAATGACAGGCAAGACCGTATCGCTGACGCTGTTGGCGTTGTGCCAGATCGCCACCATGGCATTGTGGTTTTCGGCCACCGCCGTCGTGCCTTCCCTGCAAGCCGAATTCGGTATCACTGCGGCCCAAGCCTCCATGCTGACTAGCGCGGTGCAACTGGGATTCGTCGTCGGCACCCTGACCAGCGCCATCCTCGGGTTGGCCGACCGGGTTGAGGCAAAACGGTTTTTCATGGCCTCAGCCCTGGTCGCGACTGCCGCCAACGCCGCCATTCTGGTAGTCGAGCCGGGTGGAAATACCATCATCGTCCTGCGTTTCATCACCGGCGCCTGCATGGCCGGGGTGTATCCGCTGGGCATGAAAATGGCGTCGACCTGGGCCGACAAGGATATGGGGCTTTTGATCGGAATTCTGGTCGGCGCGCTGACGCTGGGCTCAGCGGCGCCGCATCTGTTCAATGCCTTTGGCGGCATCGACTGGCGTTTCACGGTCATCACCGGGTCCGCCTGCTCGCTGACCGCCGCCCTGATGATCAACTTGTTCCGCCCCGGCCCCAAGCAAACAACACAGCCGCGTTTCGACGCGGGGGCGGCGTTGTCGGGCTTTAAAATACCGTCGCTCAGGTTCGCCAATTTCGGCTATCTCGGACACATGTGGGAATTGTATGCCATGTGGGCGTGGCTGGGAGTGTTCCTCGACGCCAGCTTCCGATTCTCCATGGCCGACGACGCAGCGACGTTCTGGGCCAGGGCCGCGACTTTTGCCGTGATCGGTATTGCCGGCGGCATCGGCAGCCTCGGCGCCGGGTATCTGGCAGACCGCCTTGGCCGCACGTTTATTACCATCTTCGCGATGTCCGTCAGCGGTAGTTGTGCGGCCCTGGTTGGTTTTCTGTTCGGCGCAAACCCGGTGCTGTTATTCGCACTGTGTTTCGTGTGGGGCGTGACCATCGTCGCCGATTCGGCGCAATTTTCGGCCTCCATCGCGGAATTGTCGCCGCCTGAGCGGATCGGCACCATGCTGACCGTGCAAACGTCGATGGGGTTCCTGTTGACCCTGATCACCATTCACCTGATGCCGTTTGCGGTCGAGGTTTTGGGTTGGCGGTATGCGTTTTGGGTACTGGTGCCGGGGCCAATTTTCGGCGTATGGGCCATGGTCCGGCTTCGCGGCCACCCCGACGCCGTGAAACTGGCAGGCGGGCGGCGTTAAGGCGCAAAAGTTAGCAACTGGAGCGCATTTTTTCCAATTGGCGGCGGTCGATGGAACCATTGCGGCGTTCCTGATCCAGGGTAATGGCCCAGGTGTCCCCAAAATTTCGTAGAAATTCCTCCAACGCATCGCCCGGCAGGGGTCGTGAGAAGAAATAGCCCTGGATTTCGTCGCAATCCAACGCACGCAGGAACGACAACTGCTCTCCCGTTTCCACCCCTTCGGCGGTGATTTCCATACCGAAACTGTGGCCCAAAGTCGTCACGGCGCGGGCGATGACACCGGAATTTTCTGCGTCGTTGATGTCGTCAACGAAGGACTTGTCGATCTTAATTCGCTGCACAGGGAAGCTCTTCAGGTAGCTGAGGCTGGAATACCCGGTGCCGAAATCATCAATCGATAGAGAAATGCCGTGGTCCTCCAGCGCCCCGCACAGATCAATAGAGACATCGGCATTGTGCATGGCCAGGGTTTCGGTGATTTCCAGTTCCAACTGCTTCGCATCAAGGCCGGTTTCCTTTAAGACGGATTTGACCATTTGGACAAGCCCTTCTGCGCGGAACTGTTCCGCCGACAGGTTGACCGCCACCTTGATCGGACCGAGGCCGGCATCGGTCAACGCCTTGTTGAACGTACAGGCCTCGCGCAGGACCCATTCGCCGAGCGGAATAATCAGTTTGGAACGCTCGGCCACGGGGATGAATTCAGCCGGTGACATAAAACCTTTTTCTGGATGGTTCCAGCGCACCAGCGCCTCCATCCCGGTAATTCGGTTGGTGGCGATATTCAGCTTTGGCTGGTAGTGCAGCACAAAGTCTCCGTTGACCAGGCTTTCGCGCATATCATCTTCGATGGAACGGCGGCGCTGAATATCTTCATTCATCTGGGCAACGTAAAAACGGAAGCTTCCCCGGTCGTCACCCTTGCCGTTGGATAGCGCCAGGTCGGCGTTGCGCAAAACGTCTTCCGGGTTTCCCGCATCATCGGGAAACACCGTGATGCCGACGCTGGCGCCGCTATAGACCTTGCGCCCGTCGATCTCGAACGGGTCTTCCAGGCTCTTGAGCAGTTTCTGTGCCAGCACCGCGACACCATCGGAATTGGCCGGTTCGACCTGGATGACGCCGAATTCGTCGCCGCCCAGCCGGGCGACGGTATCAGAGTTTCGCACGCAATCCAAAAACCGTTCGGAAATGGCTCGTAAAAGGACATCACCAGCCTCGCGGCCCATGGTTTCGTTGACCTCTTTGAAATGATCCAGATTTATCAAATGCACCGCCGCCAGCTTGCCAGAGCGCCGGGCGTGACCGAGAACCTGATGCAGCCTGTCTTCGAACAGCGCCCGATTGGGCAGGCCGGTCAATTCATCGAAATTGACGATGATTTCCTCGGCTTTTTTGCGTTTGGTGATATCGCGCCCGAAAATATTGACGTACCCGGCGTCGACGATCGGCTGTATCGTTAGCGAGAACCTTCGATCAAGGCTGGACAGTTCGCGATCTTCGAGGGTTTTGCCGGCCATGGCCTCGTCCACCACATCGCACCATTCGGGAGGCAGGCGCCCGCCAACCTCAATCTTCCAGTAAGACAGCAGTGCGCCAGACGATTTATTGGCGTACAGGACCTCGCCCCCGGCGGAAACCCGCAACACGGGATTGGGGCTGTCTTCCGAAATTCGGGCGATGCTCTGAGTGTGCTCGAGATCCGAAATCCGCTTGGAGACTTCGGTTTTCAGCGCCTCATTTGCGGCTTTTAGATTATCAAAACTGTCCGTCATGTCTTTCACCGTATCGGATTAAGGCGCAACCCACAGGAGGTATAAAATATAAAAACAACAGCGCAACGCGCCGCTAAATACCCTATGTTATTAAAACTATTACACGAATCAGCTGCCAACGCCATATTCACAAAGGCGTATATTACAGAAAGCTGACAATTCTTATAAAATTTTAAGTAATTTGCCTGTGACGGCCATCACACCCTGCTCAAAACGGGTATTGCGAGCTGGTTAACTCGGCATGGGGCTTTAGCCATTTCCTTCGGCGAAAGGTGCCAGCGTATCAACAAAAGTTTGCTGCGCCGGCGTGTCGATTGACAAAGCATGCCCGAAATCGACGACGGCACCGGACAGCCAGGGCAATTCCAGCCGCTTGCCAGCCGCCAGGTCATGGTACATGGACGAGGACATCTCCGCTGGCAGTCCGTCGGTAAACGCCATCCGCTTGTCGACCAGGTCGCCCGGCAAATCGACGCCGCGTGCCCGGGCAATGGCGTAGGTTTCTTCCAGCGCGCTTCGGAACAGGGCGCGTTTCTCAGAGTCTTCGCGGATCGGCCCGATGGGCTGGCGATAGGTGCAGGTAATGCCGCTAAAAGCGGCGAGGAAGATGAACTTGGACCAGATCAGGGCGTCGATATGGTCAGACAGGGTGGCGTCTATCCCGGCCTTGAGGCAGGCGTCCAACAGAGCCTGCGTGCGGGGCGTAAGTTCGCCGCCCCATTCGCCGAAAGCCAGCGTAGCCATTTTGCCGGTATGCTCGATGGTCCCCGGTTTTTCGATTCGCGCCGCAATCGACGATGTTCCTCCGATAACGTGTTCGCGGCCGAAGGCTTTGCTTAGAATGTCAGCGCCACTGACACCGTTCTGGAACGACACTATCATGGTGCCCGGCCCGACGGCGGGCCGGATGGCGTCGGCGGCGGCGTCGGTGTCGTACAGCTTGACCGACACGATGATCACATCGGCGATACCGCAATCGGCCACCGTGTCCGTGGCGTGAACCGGGTTCACATGGGCGTCGCCCAAGGGGCTATTAAGGTGCAAACCACCACTGCGCAACGCGTCCAAGTGTGCGCCACGGGCGATAAAATGAACGTCTTCACCGGAGGCCGCCAACCGGCCACCGAAGTATCCGCCGACACCGCCGCTACCGAAAATTATGATTTTCATGCTTTTTAATTCCAAAAAAAATGAGTTTCACCACAGAGATCACAGAGAAGAAAAAATAAGACATGCGCCGAAGGCGCGCGCGAGATTGTCCCTTCCTCTCTCTTCCTTTTTTCTCTGTGATCTCTGTGTGCTCTGTGGTTCATTCCTTACTTCGTTTCTTCCCTTTTTTATCTAATGCACCGCCTATACCTATATTCTGAGAACCATGCCTGAGCCAATCCCACCGGACAAGACCCGAGCCGCACTGCGGATGGCGTTTTTTTATGCCGCCGTTTTTGCCATGATCGGTATTCATATGCCATTTTGGCCGGTGTGGTTGACGGCCAAGGGGATGTCGCCAACGGAGATCGGCACCATCTTCGCCGCCAGCCTCGGCACCAAGGTCATTATCAACCCGTTGGTCGCCCATATGGCCGACCGACGCGGCCAACGCCGCCCCATCATGGTGACCCTGTCTGCGCTGGCTTTGATGGTCTTTACCCTGTTCGCGTGGACCGATGGATTTTGGCAAATCCTGTCAGTCAGTGTGCTGTTTTTCGCGGTGTGGTCGCCGCTTATGCCGTTGGGCGAGAGTCTGGCCATGCTGGGCGGTGGGGAAGCCAGCGGCGAAGACCACACCAGCCGGGGTGGAGAGTTGGACTATGGCCGCGTGCGGCTATGGGGATCTTTGGCGTTTATCGCCACGGTCGTCGGCACCGGCTATCTTCTGGTGGGCGGCGACAACGTCGACATAATTTACCGGTTTCTGCTCTGCAGTCTGGCCATTGTCGTGGTCGTGACCCTGTTTTTGCCGTCGACCCGGGCGCCGGTAACCACCAGCACCCGGTTTGCCGCAATGGCCGTGTTGCGGGACCGCCGGTTCGTGCTGTTCATTATCGCCACTGCCCTGATCCAAGCCAGCCACAGCGTCTATTACGGGTTCGGCACGCTGAACTGGAAAGCCCAGGGGCTCTCCGAAACCGTTATCGGCTGGTTGTGGGCAGAAGGTGTCGTCGCAGAAATTGTTCTGTTCGTATTCGGTGCCCGGATGGTGGCATGGATGGGACCATCGAAGATGATAGCACTTGGCGGATTGGCCGGGGTCGTGCGCTGGACTGTAACCGGAATGGCGGACGGATTGCCGACCCTTGTAATCATCCAAGCCCTGCACGCCTTTACCTTTGCCGCCACCCATCTGGCCGCCATATATTTCATATCCCGGCGCATCCCTCCGTCCTTGTCGGCGTCGGCACAAAGTTTGTATTCTGCGGTCGTCATGGGTTTGGTCTTTGGCCTGGCGATGTTTGCCTCGGGCAAGCTCTATGGTCTGTTGGGGGCAGGCGCCTATTACGCCATGGCTGTACTGGCAGCAGCGGGCGCAATAATGGCTATCTTTCTTGCGACAAGCCGCCGATAAGGGCTATTGGTGTATACGTATTGGTGTTCAGGCTGGTTGAATGCCTCGTTTAATAATTTTTGAGAAAACGTAAAGTCCATGGATGGTATCGAAGAATTTATGGAGTCGTTTGGGTTCACCGTAGAAGCCCTGACCCTCTTTTTCATCTGCGCCCTTATCCTGATGGTTAATTTCGCCGGCGGGCTGTTTTCCAACATCATCGTTTCCTTTGGTGGGCCGATTCACGATCAAGGACTGACCAAGCGCACCTCTTTTCGCCTGGCGCTGGTCTCGGAACTGTTTCTGATCATCTACATTGCCTACTACCACACCGTTCTGGTTCCCGGTATCGAAACGGCGGAAATTATATTTTGGGGATTCATTGTTCTGGCGGCGCCGTTGCTGGCGGCAATCGGCGCGCAATTAACCTATGTCGCATTTGCCAAGAAAATAGATGGCCTCAAGAAACAAGGAAGGCAACTGGAACGTGCGCAGAGAGATGGTGAAAGAGCCCAGGACAGAATGGACGACGACGAAGACGACGATTAACGACTATCGCGCGCCCGGATCGCGGCGTGACGCGCCAACAAGGCGCGCGCCCGTACTGCCACCGGAACATCCACCATCATGCCATCAACCACTATCGCGCCCAGGCCTTCTTTTTCGGCTTTTGCGTAAGCCTCAACGACGCGCTCCGCGTTATCGACCTCTTGCGGAGAGGGGGCCATTTCGGCGTTCAACAGCGCCACCACGGAAGGGTGAATGCACGACGCGCCTTCGAACCCGAATTTTCGCGAGCGGCGAATGTTTTCGCGCACCGCGTCCAAATCCTTGTAATCGGCGACCGTGCCGATCATGCCGAGCGGTGTTATACCGGCGGCCCGCGCCGCAAACAGAACCGTCATTTTTGGCAGAAACAGCGTTTCCGGGTCCGGCACCATGCCAGCCGCAGTAGCAAAATCCTCGCCGCCCAGAAACGCCGCCGTGTTGCGCGGATCGGCGGCGGCGATTTCGGGGGCCTTAAACAACGCTGCCGGGTGTTCGACCATGGGCACGAAACGGACCCCGCCGACCACCATGCCGCGCTCGGCTTCCAACGCCGCAACTTTACGCCCGAGCGCCTGGACATGTTCGGCGTCGTCCACCTTGGTCAGCATCAGCGCCGTGACGCCGGGAATGACGGCGGCCTCCAGGTCCGCCTCGGCGTCGGCGTCGGGCCGGTTGATGCGAACCAGAACGTCGGCACCGCCTGCGCTGACACGGGCGGCGGACTCCGCCAACATGGCACGCGCGCGCGCACGTTCCTCAGCAGGCACGCTGTCTTCGAGGTCGAGAATGATCGCGTCCGCACCGCGGGTATGGGCTTTGTCGATAAAGCGCGGGTTGTTAGCTGGCACATACAACAGCGACCGCCAGACCAGAGTCATCTCAAATAACCCCCCGATCCGTCAAATCCGCGAGGCCGCCCGCGTCGATACCCAGTTCGCCCAGCAAGGCCGCGTTGTGTTCGCCCAGCCGGGGCGCGGGAAGGCGAAATTTGCCCGGCGTTGCCGACAGGCGCGGGATGATGTTGTGCATAGGGGCCGTGCCTACGTCTTCGTCCGGCAGATCAACCAGTACCTCACGGCCCTGGAAATGCTCATCTTTGATAATATCGCTGATATCGAAGATGCCGGACGCCGTGACTTCCTCGCGCCCGAAGATTTCCAGAACCTCGGCCTGATCGCGTTGCTTGATCCAGCCACCGAGAATTTCATCGACCTGGTCGCGGTGCCGGACCCGGTCCGGGTTGCTGCGAAACCGAGGGTCGTCGATCATGTCTTCACGACCGATAACCCGAAACACCCTTTCCGCCATCGACTGGATCGACGCCGACAACGCCACCCATTTACCGTCGCGGGTGGGATAGGCGTTGCGCGGCGATGACGTGTTCGAGCCACTGCCCAGGCGTTGTTTGACGAGCCCGGTGACCTTATGGGTCAGGGCTTCCGGCCCGAGCACCGAAAAAATCGGCTCCAATAACGACAGGTCGATGACCTGGCCGTTGCCGCCCTTGGTTTCAACTTCGCGCAACGCAATCAACACCGCCATGGCGCCGTACAACCCGGCGATCATGTCGGCCAGCGCCAGCGGCGGCAGTACCGGTTCGCGGTCGGCAAAGCCGTTGCGGTCGGCAAAGCCCGACATCGCCTCGACCAACGAGCCAAACCCCGGCCTCTCCCGGTAAGGCCCGGTTTGGCCGAAACCGGAAATACGCGCCAGCACCAGTTTCGGGTTGCGGGCATGCAAAACGTCGGGGCCGAGGCCCATTTCCTCCAACCGACCGGGACGAAAATTCTCGATCATGGCATCGGCGCCTTCGACCAGACGCAGCAAGATTTCGATGGCCTCGGGATCACGCAAATTCAGCGTCACGCTTTTTTTATTACGGGCATAGACTTTCCAATGGCAGGCGACACCATCGTCCTGCCAGGCGCGCAACGGGTCGCCACGACCCGGCGTCTCTATCTTGATGACCTCGGCCCCGAAATCGGCCAGTTGCAGGCTCAGCATATTGCCCGCGATCAAGCGTGTCATGTCGAGCACGCGGACGCCTTGCAGCGGGCCTTGTTCATCTGCGTTGAAATCGTGCATGGAAATTCCTTAAATCAACCCGACCGGCGTGACCGGTGATCCGACCGCACCCGGCATGCGCAGCGGGGGTGCCGTCAGCAGATAGCGGCTGCGGTTCTGGCGGCGCAACTCAGCCGCCAGTTCGCTCAAATACCACAATTCGCCAAGATGCACGCCGAGACGAAACAGGCAATGGCGGTGGATCGGCAGGTGCGACCGGCCGCCCTGAGTGTCGCCGTCCCCATTAGAATTTTCCACCGCCATATTGTCGGACACAATGACCGCCAGGCCGGTGTCGGTGATCCACTGCAAAAGCCGGTCGTCATAGCCATCCAGCACGGCGCAGGAATTGTGCAGCAACTCGGCGTCCGGGTCGCCCTTCATGCTCAGGATCATGTCGTCCCAGCCGGTATACAAGGTCAGCATATCGCCTTCTTCGACGGTGACATTGTCTTTGTCCAGAATTTCCATCAACTGCTCATACGTCACGGCGACGCGCTCCTTGCCGAAATGGGCATGCAGGTTGACCATCACGCCGCGCCCCTGGACACAGGTTTCGGCCATGTTTTCAATACCCAGCGCACGTGCGCCCAATTGCCCGTCGCCGGGCGTGCCGCCAACGTGATCGCCGGGGCGGTAACCGTTGTAATATACGACCTCGGGTTCTCCGTCGTCGTCGGCGTCGAACTTGGACCCGATGTGACACAGGCTGTCCCATTGGGTTGAATACTGGCTGTACAGGGTAATTGCCTCGTCGCAACTAACGTCCATGTCGCCGGTTTTGTGGTTATCCCAAACATAGTTGAAATAGACATCGTCATTGACAAAAACCGGCTTGAATTCGGGCGGGTGGCGTTTCGGATTGACGGCGTTGCCGCCCGGCAAATTCAGCGGCAGGCTGAGGCAGAAACTGCGCCCGTCGGTAACCTCGGCGACCGCCGCACGAACGCGCTCCGGCGTGACCAGGTTCATGCGCCCGCGTTGATCGTCCTCGCCCCAATCCCCCCAGGTCGATCCCTCGGGCCGAATTTTCCAGCGTTTTGTCATGTGGCTACCCCGCGTTAAGTTTTATTCTTTTCCCAGCCGCCGTGTTCGCTTTGTCGCCAGTATGTAAGATCGTGGCCGTCGGCGGCATAGGCTTTCCAGCGCACGCGCGCTGCATCGACGGCGGCGGCATCGCGGCCGTCGAAAATCTCGAAACACCGATCGAATTCAGCGACCCGGCCCGATGTCGCGCCGTCGGTCAGAAACAGAAATTGGGCGCCGTTGGGATTTGCGTCGTCGCTCGACAGCCACACCGGTTGGTCCTCTGCATCGCCATCCTTATCAGACCCGTGGGGCAGCCACGATTCCGGTGCATAGGTCCACAAATGCCCGTTCAGGGATTCGACACGTTCTTCGGAGGCCACCATCACCAAGGCGCGCTTGCCAGCCTCAAGGGTTTTTTCCAGCAACTTGGGCAGCGCCTGTTCCAACGGCACAGTTTGCAGATGGTAAAAGGCGATTTCTGTCATAACGCTTGGTCTTTAGAGCCCGGGTTATTTTTTCTCGTAATGATCGGCGACCATACGGTCCAACATGCGAACGCCGAACGCCGTCGCGCCCTTGGGCGCGGTGGGCATGTCTTTCTTGGTCCAGGTGACACCGGCGATGTCCAAGTGCGCCCACGGTGTTTTGCCGACAAAGCGGGCCAAAAACTGCGCCGCCGTCGTCGACCCCGCACCCCGGCCGTCAGAAATGTTCTTCATGTCGGCGATATCCGAATTGATCATTTTATCAAACACTTCGCCTTGCGGCATCCGCCACAATTTTTCGCCGATGGCATCGCCGGCCGCCAGAAGATTTTCGGACAATTTGTCATTGTTGGAAAACAGCCCGGCATATTCGTTGCCCAAGGCGACAATAATGGCCCCGGTCAGGGTCGCCAGATCGACGATGAACTTCGGCTTGAAGCGGTCATTGGCGTAATGCAGGGCGTCGGCCAGCACCAGGCGGCCTTCGGCGTCGGTGTTGAGGACTTCGATGGTTTGTCCCGACATCGAGGTAACCACATCGCTTGGGCGTTGTGCATTTGCGCCGGGCATGTTTTCCGCCAGCCCGACGACACCGACCACGTTGACACGAGCCTTGCGCCCGGCCAGTGCCTTCATCAGCCCGATTACGACACCGGACCCGCCCATGTCGTATTTCATATCTTCCATGCCGGCCGAGGGTTTCAGGGAAATCCCGCCGGTATCAAAAGTAACGCCCTTGCCGACGAAACAGATGGGCTGGTCGGCTTTGCCCTTATTTAATCCCTTGGCGCCGGCTTTCGCAGGTTTGCCCCCGCCGTTCCATTGCATGACCACCAGTTTGCTTTCACGCACCGACCCCTGGCCGACGCCGAGCAACGCGCCCATGCCGAGGCGAGCCATTTGTTTTTCGCCCAGCACCTCGACCTTGACGCCCAGCTTGGTCAGTTCCTGGCAGCGTTTGGCCAGGGTATCGGGATAGAGGATATTGGGCGGCTCGGTGACCAGATCGCGGGTCATAAACACCCCGTCTATGACCTTGTCCCGGGACCTGAAGTCGGCTTGAGCCTTGGCTGCGCCGACACCCCTGATCGTCAGCGACACCAGCGTCGGTTTGCCGTTGCCGTTGGCTTTATTCTTGGTCTGGTATTTGTCGAAGCGGTAAGACCGAAGCCGTAGCCCCTCGGCAATACCAGTCGCCATGTCGGCGACGGACAGGTCCGATTTTTTCACTGCCTCCAACTCGATGGTGGCAGCCTTTGAGCCGCTGTCGCCGAGCGCCACATAAATCTGACCACCCAGTGTGTGCATGGCTTGTTCATTCACATCCGATGGCTTGCCAAGACCGACCACCAGTACGCGGTCCAATTTTGTCCCGGCAGGGCTCAACACCATCACGCTCTGGCCGGGCCGCCCCTTGAAGGTGCCGGACTTGATGGCGCGAACCAGCGCACCGCCGGTTTTTTTATCCAGGTCCTTGGCCGAAGGCGTCAGTACGTTACCGTCAAGAACGCCGACGACCAGGGCGCCCGTTGCAGCCGAACCCGGCCCGGAAAAAACGATTTTCATGAATGGCCCCTTGTTGATCACTATTGCAGAAAGACGTTGAAAAAAGGAACGCCGACTTTAGCCGTCCCGCCGCTAAATAAAAGCGTTTGTTGGAAGGGTCTTAGGATTTCTTTAGATGCCCAGGCACATTCTCTTCCCCTTCCTCCGGGGTCTGATAATTCAGGGTCTCACCACGGTCGCGGCTGAGTAGCCAGATCAGGCCACCGGGAAGCGCCGCCACCATACCGACCAGCCCGAGCAGAACCGACAACACCAGGGCACTTTCGTCGGCCACGCCGATCAACCCGAACAATGCCACCATGGCCGTTTCGCGAACACCCCATCCGCCGATGGAAATGGGCACGGTCATAATCAGCACGACCAGCGGCATCAGGGTCAGGCAATCGACCAGGGTGACGTTCATATCCAGCCCCATAGCGAGAGCAAACACCGCCAAGGCAATATTGATATGGGTCAGCACTCCCCAAAACAGGACCCGTGGCAGATCGGTGGGCGACAAGAACACCTTGCGGGCATCAATGCCCAAATTGCCAAGCCCGCGCACCACCCGCCAACGCATCAGGGTTGCCGGCAGGCGGTCAAGAACCATCAACACGGCAATGCCGACGGCGGCACCCAGGGTAATCAGGATAACGGCGGGCAAAATCAATTCCGTCGACGGATGGTCTACCCGAGGGTTGAACCAGGGCTGTGTGGAATCGACTAACAGAACCAGGGCGACCACGGTGACGGCGCGTTCCAGCAACACGCTGTTGACTGCTTCGCGGATGGAAAGCCCCAACTTGTAGGCCTTGTACATTCGCACCGGGTCACCGCCCACCGACGACGGCAGGGCCTGGCTGAAAAATGCGCCGATCCAGAAAAGCCGGACCGAATCTGGAATGGAAAAAGACGCGCCCATCGCGACCAGAACCGAGCGCCAGCGCAAACCACCGACGCACATCTGAACCCAGATGACCACAAGGGCTGCGATCAACATCCACGGGTCGGCTTCGGTGACCCGCTTGGCGGCGCTGGAAAAATCAATTCCCTTGGTCAGAAACCAGATCAAAAACCCCGACACCAGAAATTTTAGCGCCACGGCCAGCCATTTTTTCGACATTCAATAATCCGTTGAAACCTGCACGTTCTTGGGCCGGGGACTTGTATCAGGTCCGCCCCAAACTGTCACGATGTCTGGGGCGAGAGTTTAAGCTGCATCCGCTTGCGGCCCCAGTCGCCGGGCGCGCCATCAAAGACACCGGGCAGCACGGTTCCGCAGGCCGCGCAGTTGCCGGTGTAATTGCCGCCGGTCTCCACCGCCCAGGTGCCCAATTCGTACCAATCCCGCCCGACCACAACGGCGGCGCAGTTGGGGCAATAGGTGGCGTCGCCTTCCGGGTCATGGACGTTGCCCGTATAGGCATAGCGGATACCGTTTTTAAGGGCGATTTTGCGGGCGCGGACCACGGTTTCCATCGGCGTATTGGGTTTGTCGGTCATTTTCCAATCGGGATGAAAGGCCGAGAAATGCAGCGGCACATCGGGGCCGAGGTTGTCCATCACCCAGGCCGTCAGTTCCTCGATCTCGGCTTCGCCATCGTTTTCGCCTGGAATCAGCAAGGTGGTGATCTCGAACCACACGTCGGTTTCCTGTTTGAGGTATTTCAGCGTATCCAGCACCGGCGCCAGCGAGCCACTGCACAGGTTTTTGTAAAAACCTTCGGTGAACCCTTTAAGGTCAACATTGGCGGCGTCCATGTGGCGGAACAACTCGGCCCTCGGCTCGGGCGTGATATAGCCCGCCGTCACCGCCACCATCTTGATATCCCGAGCGTGGCAGGCCTCGGCGACATCGATGGCGTACTCCAAAAAAATCACCGGGTCGTTATAAGTCACGGCAACTGACCTGCACCCGGTCTTGACCGCCGCGTCGGCAATTGCTTCGGGCGTGGCGTGGGCTTGCAGTTTGTCGAATTCGCGGGATTTGGAAATATCCCAGTTCTGGCAGAACTTGCAGGTCAAATTGCAACCCGCGGTGCCGAAACTCAGAACCGGCGTGCCGGGCAGGAAGTGGTTCAGCGGCTTTTTTTCTATCGGATCGACGCAGAACCCGCTGGAGCGCCCATAAGTGGTCAAAACGACCTCGCCCCCGGCAACGCCGCGCACGAAGCACAAGCCCCGCTGACCTTCGTGCATTTTGCAAAAGCGCGGGCAAACGTCGCATTGCACACGCCCGTCATCGAGGCGGTGCCAGTATTTGGTCGGGTGGCCACCGGCGGTGGGCTCGGTCATGGCGCACCCTCGCCAAGCGTTCGGTACATCACCAGGGCATCGACCAGGCCCTCGGTGGCATGCCGGAAAGCACCCGGCAGGAAGCCGATGGTTTCGAACCCCATATCTTTCCACAGGCGGATGGCTTTTTCATTGGTGGCAACGACCAGATTGTACTGCATGGCGGTAAAGCCGAGCCGCCGGGCCTCAATCAGCGAATGGGCACACAACGCCCGCCCCGCCCCCCGGCGGCGCAGATCGGGGTGGACCATGTAGCCGGCGTTGCAGACATGCGCGCCCAGTTCAGGTTGGTTCGGTTTGAGGATATAGGTACCGGCAACGCGGCCATCTATTATGCCGACATAGGTGGCTTGGGGAATATCCAGCCACAAGGCCCTGGCCTCGTCCTCGGTGGTGCCGGGTGCGTAGGGATAGCTATCGCCGCTTTTGACGACGTGGTGAAAAATTTCCCAGATACCCGGCCAGTCTTCCGTGGCGACGGTACGGATTTCGTCCATGACGTTTCCCCATTGTGATCCCCATTATGGTCCAGGGCGGGGCGGAAAGGGACGATTTTTCCGGTTATTTTTTTTCCGGGGTTTCCTGCCAGGATCTTTTCAGGGTTTCGATAACCTCCTGAATATTAATCGGCTTGGTCAAATACGCAAAAAACCCGGACCTCAGGCCCCGTTCCATATCCTCAGGCGCCGTGCGGGCGGTCACGGCAATGACCGGGATATTTTCGGTCGAGGTCTCAACCTGGAGATGGCCGAGGATATCGAATCCATTCATGTCGGGCAGATTGATGTCGAGAAGAATGGCATCGGGCAAATGGCGTTCGGCCAAGGTAATCCCCGCCTTGCCGTTCTCGGCCCCTAGCATCGTAACGCCGGGTATTCTGGCCAGCAGCGTTTCCATCAACAGCATACTCGCTTTGTTGTCCTCGATATAAAGGACCGTGCGGGCCTTTATGTTTGAACTGTCGGTATTTTTGGACATCATCTGAAGCTCCTTTTCAAAAAAAAGGTTGTCATCGATTTCCATTTGAATACCCGGGTATTGCGGAAAGATATTGCAGATGTGAAGAACATATTAATTTGTATTACAGTCTTCATATAATCCAAGGTGAGATTCGACAAAAAGCAAGCTTACTTAAACTATCTGCAACCAGGAGGGAACCCCATTGGCTCCGGCCTCGACCCAGATCAGAGAAGCCGCCGTCGCCGGGCAGTTCTATCCCGGCGTCACCGACGAACTGGATGCCGTTGTGCGCGGGTTGCTGGCTGGCGCAGTCGACGCAATCGATGCAGCCAACGTCCCCAAAGCCATCATCGCGCCACATGCCGGGTATGTCTATTCCGGCGCCCTCGCGGCCCAGGCCTACGCCCGCCTGACCCCGGCGGCCGAGATCATCACGCGGGTGGTATTGCTTGGGCCGTGTCACCGGGTCGCGGTGCGGGGACTGGCGCTGAGCAGTGCCGAGGCGTTTCGAACCCCCCTGGGTGATATTCCCCTGGACCGTCGCTCAGGGGAAAAAATCCTCGCCTTCCCGCACGTTCAGGTCTCCGACGCCGCCCATGAGGCGGAACACAGCCTGGAGGTCCACCTGCCGTTCCTGCAACGGGTTCTCACTGATTTCTCGCTATTGCCGCTGGTCGTCGGTGAAGCCGCACCCGAACAAGTCGCCGACGTAATTGAGGCCCTGTGGGGCGGGCCGGAAACGGTGTTCGTGATCAGCACCGACCTCAGCCATTTTCTCGATTACGACGGCGCGCGCCGGATTGACGCCCAGACCTGCCACGCCATCGAAGCCCTTGACCCATCGGCCATAACACCTAACGGAGCGTGCGGGCGGTTTCCCGTCGGCGGTATGCTGACAGCGGCAAAACGTCGCGGAATGTCGATAACAACGCTGGGGCTTTGCAATTCGGGTGACACTGCGGGGCCGAAGGACCGCGTTGTCGGTTACGGCGCATGGATGTTGCAAGAGGCGGATGCAGGCGAAGCGCAAAACGATTTTGGGGCCGCGACCAGGGCGTTGCTAGAGCGCCACGGTGGCGAAATTCTCGAACTGGCGGAACGCTCCATCCTACACGGCCTTGAACACGGCGCCCCCCTTCCCATCACCGACGGCGAGCAAAACGCCGAACTAATTGAAAACGGCGCCTGCTTTGTCACCTTGAAACGGGGCGGCCAGCTTAGGGGATGTATCGGTTCGGTCCAGGCCCATCGCCCGCTGGCCACGGATGTCGCCGAGAACGCTTTTCGCGC
This sequence comes from Rhodospirillales bacterium, assembly GCA_013204265.1. GTDB lineage: Bacteria > Pseudomonadota > Alphaproteobacteria > Rhodospirillales > Casp-alpha2 > Casp-alpha2. The sequence continues at coordinate 5,452 of JABMOG010000349.1, read as the reverse complement.
CGCCTTCAAGGACCCCCGGTTTCCCGCCCTCCGCATCGATGAATTGGAGGGCATTGAGTTATCGGTTTCGGTGCTCAGCCCGCAAACGCCGATGGCGTTTTCCGACGAGGCGGATTTTCTCGGCCAGTTAACACCGGGCGTCGATGGCCTGATCATCGAGGACGCTGGCCACCGCGCCCTGTTTCTGCCGTCCGTCTGGGCGCAGCTGCCGACGCCAGAGACCTTTGTTGAGCACCTTAAACTCAAGGCCGGACTGGCGCGTGACCACTGGTCGGACGGGTTCCGTGCGTGGCGCTTTACGGCGGAAGAAATCGCCGCCGACTGAAGGCAGCACCACGGCATTTGACTTCCCGCGCCGGGCGGTGAAAATCGTCAGAGATTCCCGTCCCTGGGATTTATTTAGGAGAAAACACGTGCTGAACATCGGACTGGACCTGCTGGAGCAAGTCGGCGACATCGCCAAGCGGGCGGGACAGGAAATCATGAAGGTCTACGAGACCGACTTCGCAGTCGAACAAAAGGCTGACAGTTCCCCCGTCACCGAGGCCGACAAGAGGGCGGAAGACCTGATCCTGCGCTCGATTTCCATGGGCATCACCGATAAATACCCGATTATCGGCGAAGAGGCCTTTGCCTCTGGCGACGCACCGGCCATCGGCGATTCCCCCTTCTGGCTGGTGGATCCGCTCGACGGAACTAAGGAATTCGTCAGCCGCAACGGAGAATTCACCGTTAACATCGCAATAATCGATGCCGGTCGTCCTGTCCTTGGCGTCATTCATACGCCAGTCAGCAACCGCACGTATTGGGGCGCGGCCACCGGCGTTTTCACGCAGACCGGCGACGACGATGAACGCATGATTTCATGCCGCCAAGCGCCGCCGGAAGGAATGCTCGCCCTGGTCAGCCGTTCACACCGAGGCCCCGACATCGATGGGTTTCTCAGCCATTACAACATCGCCAGCGAAACCAGCGCCGGAAGTTCGTTCAAGTTCTGCCTCATTGCCGAAGGCAAAGCCGACATCTACCCGCGGCTGGGCCGGACCATGGAATGGGACACGGCGGCAGGGCACGCGATCCTGAATTTCGCCGGCGGCAGCATTACCGATCTCGACGGCAACCCTCTGGTTTACGGCAAGCCCGGTTTTGAGAACCCTCATTTCATCGCCCAGGGTCCCGGAGTGGCGAAGAAAACCTGACGTGACCGAGGCCCGCACCCCGATCCTGACTCCCGACACCGCCGCCATTGCGCAGGCCGCCGAAACCCTGCGCACCGGCGGCTTGGTCGCCTTTCCAACGGAAACCGTCTACGGGCTGGGTTGCAATGCCACCGACGGCGAGGCTGTCGCACGGGTCTTCGCAGCCAAAGACAGACCCCGATTTAACCCGTTGATTGTGCATGTTCAGGATACCGACGCCGCACGAAATATCGTGATCTTCAACGACACGGCAGATCGACTGACCGAAGCCTTCTGGCCCGGTGCGCTGACGCTGGTTCTGCCACGCCGCGATGATCGAGTGTCCTTGTTGGTCAGCGCCGGGTTGGAAACGCTGGCCATTCGTACGCCCGACCACCCGGTCGCTCAGGCGTTGCTGGTCGAATCCGGGCTACCCATCGCCGCACCCAGCGCCAACCGGGCCGGGCGCATCAGTCCGACGGCGGCGGGCCACGTGGTGTTTTCCCTGCCCGGTTCAGCCGATGGCGGGCCGACAATAATCCTCGACGGCGGGCCGTGCCGGGTCGGCGTCGAGTCGACAGTGGTCGATCTGTCGGGCGATGCCCCCACCCTGCTCAGGCCCGGCGGGGTCGCTCAAGAAGATATAGAGGCCTGCATCGGCCCCCTTGCCCAACCTTCGGCTAGCGACGATGAAACACCAAAATCACCGGGCATGATGGATCGCCACTACGCGCCGGAGCTTCCGCTGCGCCTAGTCGCCACCGAACCCCGCCCCGGCGAGGTATTGCTCGGGTTCGGCCCCGATGCGCCTGAAGGGGCCATCAACCTGAGCCCCAGCGGTGACTTGGGCGAGGCTGCCGCCAACCTGTTTTCGATGATCCGTGCGCTCGATGGGCCGCCCTTTACGGGAATTGCCGTGATGGCAGTGCCCGACGTCGGCCTCGGGCGCGCCATCAACGACCGTTTGCGCCGCGCAGCCCAAATGGTGGACGACTAATGGTGATCGCCGTCATGGATCTGGAATGGACCGCCTGGGAGGGCTCCCATGCGCGAAATTGGAGCGGCCCGGACGAAGAGCGGGAAATTATCCAGATCGGTGTCCTCAAACTGGAAAATAACGCCGATCTCACGCAACTGGATTCCTTTGACGTCATGGTCAAACCCAGGATCAACCCAGAGCTTAGCGATTATATCATCGACTTTACCGGCATCACCCAGGCGCGCCTGGATGGTGAAGGCATTCGCTTTTCCGACGCCCTCAAGCGGCTGGTGGCATTTCTGGGGAACGACACAAAAATCGTTTATTCCTGGGGCACGGACTTCAAGGTCATCCGGGAAAACTGTCAGCTAAACGATTGCTCCTTCCCTTTGGACGAGGCGTTATTCAGCAACGCCCGGGAATTGTTAAGCCGGACCGTAGACAGCGCCTTGGCCGACGTCTATAGCAGCGGCCTGCCAAAGGCCTTGGGTTTTCCGCCCCCTGGAACCGCCCACCAGGGCATCGATGACTGTTATTGCATCGCCGAGACATTCCGGATTTTCCGCAAACAGGGAAAATTTTAATCCCCAGCCTCAAATCGTAATGGGCACCGGCACCGCTTCTTCCTCACCAATACGCGACGGCAGCAGAAGCGCCGACGCGAAGACACAGGCGGCGGCGATGGCAAGCACCACCATCAACGTTTCGAACCCGCCGCCATCGGCGAGAATGGCGCGTGCGGTAATTAACGCCATCGCCCCGATCACCAGATTGAGCATGAATTTGATCGACAACACCTTGGCCCGCCAGACATCCGGCACATAGCGCGACAACACCGCGTCGGTAATCGGGATTTGCCCAAAAATAAAGGCCATGGCCAGCAAAGACGCGGCCAGCAGCCCGTAATCGGCCTGCGTCGACATCACCCCGATCAATAGCGGCTGGCCCAGAGCGACGCATAACAACACCGGCTTGATTCTGCGCCTGTCAATAATCCGCCCGACACCGAGTTGCGCCCAGGCCGCGGCGGCGTAGACGAATGCCGCCAGTGCGCCAGTCACCGCAACGTCGGTACTGACGTTCGGCATCGAGACTTCGAACATGCGCGGGATAATGAAGGTCATGGCGCCGAAGACAAAACCACCGGCGGCCGTTACCAGCGACAACGACAACAACGCCCGTTTCCAGCCAGGCCGGAAACCGACCAGAGCCTTTTCACGCGAGGTCGGTTCCGGCGAGCGCATGCGGCCCGTACGAACAAAGGCGATGAAGCCGAGCCCGAGGAGTATTGAGGCGATGCCGGGAAGGACGAAGGCGAGCCGCCAGTCATAGTCGGCGAGGACAAGTCCGGTGATCAACGGCGCCGCCGCCACGCCCATGTTGCCCCAAACGCCATTAGCGCCGAGCCGCCGTCCGACTTTGCCGCCGCCTTCGACAACCATGGCGATGCCGACCGGGTGGTAAATGGAGGCGAACAGGCCGAGGGCCGCGAGACCGATGCCGATCTCCAGCGGGGTGGTGGCGAAACTTGTGGCGATGGACGCACACCCGATGCCGATGAAGAAAACAGCGATCATGCCGTTGCGGTTCCATTTGTCGGCCAGATGGGCGGCGATCGGCGCACCGGCCCCGAACAGGACCAGCGACGGCACGCCGTAAGGGATCATTTCGGCGTAGGCGCCGTCCTGGGCCAAGCCAAAGGAAAGCCCGGCGCTGAAAGCCGCCTTGGCAAAAATCAGCATGAACAGGTGATCAACAAAATGGCCGACGTTGAGAAACAACAGGCGCGCGCTTTTGCCATCTAGTTGTGGTGCTGGTGACATGGATAGAATCTCCGTCAGGCTCCGTTGAAAAGGTTAAACACACCCACCGCGCCATCATAGCCCAGTTTCAGGCCAGTCAGAAACAACAGCGTATAACAGACCTTGTAAAAAGCGCGATCAGACACGCGGCTTTGCATCCACAGGCCGAGCCAGACACCGGCGGGGGCCAGCGGCGCCAACACCAGCGAAGTCATCAGATTGGCGGTGTGGAATTGGCCCAACATGGCGTAGGGCACAAGTTTCAACAAGTTCGCCCCGGCGAAAAACATCGCCATGGTGCCGACGAACAGGCGTTTTTCCAGCCCCTTGGGCAGCATGTAGACATTCAACGGCGGCCCACCGGCATGGGCGACGAAGCTGGTGAAACCGGACACCATCGCCCACATCCCGCCCCACAAACGATCCGGGATTTTCACCGGCCCTGTACGCACGCTACTTCGAAACCAGTAGTCCAGAGTGAAGGTGACGGCGATTATACCCAGCAGCAACCGCACCAGGTTGGCATCTAGCAAGCCGAAACTGGCCCACCCGGCGGCGACACCAAGAACGGCGGCAGGCAACAGAAACACCAACAAATTCTTAGCCCAGGTCCGCCGGTAGGCCCACACCGCAGCGACGTCCATGAGCATCAGGATCGGCAGCATCACGGCGGCGGCTTGCTGCGGCGACACCACCAACGCCATCAAGGGCACCGCCATCACCACCAGCCCGCCGCCGAAACCGCCCTTGGAAATACCGGCGATCAGAATTGCCGGCAGCGCCAGGGCGTAAAACAGGGGATCGGTGATCAAGGAAAAATCCTTTGAATGTGGAATTGATTTAGGCGATTTCGCCCTCCTTCCTCTTACGGTATTGTCACAGCCCATGGAAACCCCGGAACACATTTTAGGCGCTATCAAGGACACCGTCGGGCCGAAAGGCTGGACCACGGACCCGGACGCAATCGAGGCGCACGTTACCGAGCGGCGCGGCCTGTGGCGCGGCACCTGCGATCTGATTGTATCGCCCGCCGACACCCAGGAAGTCGCCGCTGTTATGGCGCTGTGTTTTGAAGCCGGTGTCCCGGTTACGCCCCAGGGCGGCAACACCGGGCTGGTCGGTGGCGGCGTGCCAGACGGCGGCATTGTCCTGACAACGGCGCGGCTCAACCGCATTCGCGATATCGACGCCCTCAACAACACGATGACGGTCGAGGCCGGTTGTATCCTGGCAAATATCCAGATCGCAGCAGAAAATGCCGAACGCCTGTTCCCGCTCAGCCTCGGCGCCGAAGGCACCTGTCAGATTGGCGGCAATCTTTCGACCAACGCCGGTGGCGTGCAGGTTCTTCGCTATGGCAACACCCGCGATCTGGCGCTCGGCATTGAGGTGGTTTTGCCCGACGGGCGCATTTGGGACGGCCTCAGGAGTCTGCGTAAAGACAACACCGGTTATGACCTCAAGCACCTGTTCATCGGCGCCGAGGGAACGCT
>JABMOG010000348.1 GCA_013204265.1 Rhodospirillales bacterium | reverse complement strand
TCGTCGTCCATGCGCTCGAACAGGGCACCCGACTGCTCCGGCCCGAGGGACAACATGAACATGCCAGCCTTCTGCGGTCCGGTTAGTGATCGGTAATCGTCTTTCAGGCGTGCCATGAAGGGGCCTCCAAACCTTATGTCATAGACGGGGTTACAGCACCGCCTCATGAGTTAACCGAATATTACGGAAAATATCTTATCAATGCTACTCTTGGAGTTATATTCTTGCGGCATAGGAGATCAATACATATGCGCTGCAAAGTCGCCGCATCCCCAATGGTGAAGGCTTTCGCCCAGTGTTTGCTTTTTTCGTTCGTTTTTCTTAGCGGTTCCCCGGGCTTCGCCCAAACCGGGCAGGCCCAGCCACTACAAAACCCTGCACCGAAGGGACAGGTTAAAACCTACCTGCATCCGATCCGAAAATTCACCGCCGCCATCCCGGTCGGCGCGGAGTTGTCGGAACGTGGGGAATCGGTTCAGGTTTCGATCCGATCCCGGCGCGGCTACATCATCAATCTTCAGACCGGCGACGCCAATCCGGCCTTTTCGCTGGCGCAAATGATCGCCAAACTGGAAACGAAATATCTGGGTGAAGGCAAACCCTGGAAGCAAAAATTGGGCGGCCGGACGTCCAAACTGGCCAGCTTGAATGCCATTGAGGCCCTCTACGAAGGTGCAGGAACACGGGTCAAGGCGGTTGTCGCCCGCGGCGCAAAAACGGATTTCGTGATTATCTTTTTTGCCCCAGTGGAATCCTTCGAGAAACTGGAATACGAATTCAACTGGTTCCTGTCCAATTTCAGCCCCAATCCGGCCGACTTACCTGCTGCCGAAAGAGCGGCTGTTCTTGCACCGATACAGGCGGCGATCGCGCCCAAACGGTTTGATCGGGCGGAATATGGCTACACCATCGAATATCCCGGAAACTGGGACGCAAGCAGGCCATCAGAAAACACCGCGTCCTTCAGCGGCAAGACAGGAACACCGGCCTACCAGGTGGTTGTCAGCATCCAGAACGTTCGCCCCGCCACGGCGAAAACCCCGGGGGAAGCGACTGATCAGGCATTGAAGGATTTGAAGGCCTCGCTAAGCCGGGAAGCCAAGGGGTTTAAAATAGTTGAGGAAAAACCGCTGACCTACCGGAATGGCAACCTGAGCTTGTCCGGACGGCAAATTTTAGTGACCTATACCTATTCTGGCGAACGGTACCGGAAATTGACCCTGATTCTACCGCGCCCGACGGGCACCGTCGCCCATATTTGGTCCTATACCGCGCCCGACAGTCGGTTTGTGGAGTTCCGACCGTACGCGGATGCCATGCTGAAATCCTGGACCATCAAGCCCGGTGGCGGATAATGCGCGGCCAAATGTGGGGCAAACGTTTTCTCGGGGCCGTAGTACTTTTAGGGACCGTTCTGCCATTGCCCGCTTTTGCGGCGAACGATGGCAAACCCGAAGGCGAAACCGGCCCGGCCAAGGCGGAGAGCGCAGGCAAAGAACGGCCATCGATTGACGAAATGGTCCGTTTTTTCGACACCATCATCTTCCATTCGGAATTCCGCAAAGGAACAACCGCTAAAATCGTCAAAAAATGGACAGGACCCTTACGTATCTCAATCCGGACATTTGAAGAAATCACCGTTGAAAAGGACGGGCGCGAGAGTTCCCGGTTGAAACAGATCCCGGTTAAGAAACCCCATGTCAATTTCATCCAGAAGCACCTTAACAGTCTTGTTAAGGCCACGGGATTAAAGACCGAAGATATTAAAAAGACCGGCAAGACGGCCAATTTCACAATTAATTTCGTGCCTCGCCGGCAACTGGCGAACCCCAATCTGGCCAAGGCCGACCCGAAACTGTTGCGCAAGATGGCCTCACAAGGCGGGTGTTACTTTCTTTTGTGGGCTGACAGGAAGACCGGCAACATCAGCAAGGCTGTTATTGTCGTTAATAATGAACGTTTACTAATTCGCATAAACCATTGTTTATTAGAGGAAATGACACAAAGCTTGGGTCTTCCAAATGACAGCAATTTGATTTCGCCGTCGATCTTTTCAGACAGCAGTCGGCGCACAGATTTGACACGTTCCGACCTGATTATCCTCAAGACTTTGTATAATCCACGCATGAAAGTCGGGATGCCACGTGAACAGGCCCTGAAAGTAGCTGGCGACCTTATTCGTGAACTCGACGCCTCAATGCCCTGATCACACGGCTTTGAATCCGTAGACTTTTTTGCGCAGCGCTAACGCTTTCTTAAGCATACAGGTTTAGCCGTAGATTTAAGGAACCTGTGCGCGGCCGCCTCTGGGAATGAGGGTCGCGGCTGGGCAGCGCAATTTGCGGCGGGTGACAACGTGATATTCTTTAATCGCAATAATGCGGAACAAACCGACTCGCAAAAGGGTTCGGGCCTTGGCGTGTCTATGTCTGGCGGAATGCCCGGTGGTTTTTACGATGTTGCAGTGGCCACGGTTTTCATCAATGTCCTCGGCCTCGCCCTGCCGCTGGCACTGTTTCAAATTTTCGACCGGGTTATCCCGGAAAAGGACGCGTCACGCCTGTTTTGGCTAATTGTCTGTGTCGGCAGCGCCTTGCTTCTTGATGCCATGATACGGGTAGGGCGGTCTTATGTCTGCGGATGGATGGGCGCCCGTCTCGAACACCTGACCGGATGCAACGCCCTGAAGCGCTTGTTCGATGCCAATATCATGGATTTCGAGAAACGCGGCGCCGGTGCCTATCTGGAACGCCTGAATGCGTTAGGGGCGCTGCGGAATTTTTATGCCGGGCCAGCAGTCGTGGCGTTTTTTGATTTGCCGTTCGCTGTCCTGTATCTCGCCTTCGTGTTCTATCTGGCCGGGCCACTGGTTCTGGTGCCGGTCATCCTGATCGCCGTTTTTTTCACGTCCGCCCTGTTGCTGAAAAAACTTTCTGGCACCCTGAACACACTCATGGAAGCAGACGACCGACGGTTTGGTTTCATCATCGAAGTTCTTAGCGCTATTCACACAGTCAAGGGGCTGGGAATGGAGCAACAAATGCTGCGACGCTACGAGCGTTTGCAGGAAACTTCGGCGGAAGCGGATTTCCGCGTCACCCGTTACAAAGGGGCGGCCTCCAGTGCCGGCGCCATGCTATCGGGCCTCGTGGTTTTCGCAGTTGCCGGTTTCGGGGCATGGCAGGTAATCGGCGGCACCCTGACTACCGGCGCCCTGCTGGGTGCAATTTTGCTGGCTGGCCGAGCGGTGCAGCCGCTTGAAGCTGCAGCCGGTGTGTGGACCCAATATCAGGATTTTAAACTGGCGCGCCAACGCCTGCGGGATATTTTCGATATGCCCATCGAAAAGCCCGCAGAGTTAATGCAGTTGGCACCGCTCCAGGGTAGCATCGATTTTGAGAAACTGACCTTCAGTTACGGCAAGGGCAAAGACGGTGAAGACTTGCCCCCGGTGTTCCTTGGCGTCGACCTGCGCGTGGAACCCGGCCAGACCATCGGCATCGTTGGGCCCAGCGCCAGCGGTAAAACAACACTACTGTCGTTGATGATGGGGCAGTTCGCGCCGACTTCCGGCGTTGTCCGCATAGACGGCTACGATCTCAGGGAATGCAAATCCTCAGACATTCACCATCAGGTCGCCTATCTGCCGCAGGAAGCCGTGATGTTCAGTGGGACTTTTCTGGAAAACCTGACCATGTTCCGCGAGGAGCGCGCAGACGATGCCCTTGGAATTGCCGGACTTCTGGGCCTCGATAACGTAGCCGCCGGTTTGCCCCAGGGCTTTGAGACGGTTATCGGCGTCGGTGCGGAAGACAAACTGCCACGAGGCACCCGCCAACGCATCGCCATCGCCAGGGCGATGGTCGATAAGCCGCGAATTCTTCTGTTTGACGAGGCGAATTCCTTCATCGACGGCCCCGGCGACGCCATGCTGCTGGACTTGTTGGCTAAACTGAAAGGGCGGGTGACGACCATTATGGTGACCCAGCGGCCTTCCATGCTCAGGCTCTCCGACCGAGTCCTGGAAATCCGCGGCGATACCCTGTTTGAACATAACCTGGCGCCTAAGAACCCGCCGCAGACCAAACCGAAAATGGCCCCGAGTGGAATTCCCGGTGCTGCCATGTCGTCCCAGCCAGCCAATGCCCGATCTTCGTCAATGGGGGCCACACCATCATGACCGGCCAAGTCTACGGCGAAGACGCGATTGCCGCCCCACCTGAGGTCTACGCCGGAACGCTATCCGGATCGCCGTTCACCGGAACATTGGGAGCAGATGGTTCCGGAATTCTTTCCGGAATAGGGCCGGCAAACGACCTTTCCGCCTGCCTGTTGGCACTTCTGGAGGCATTGGAGTGGCAGGGCGAACCGCAGGAGGTAGCCGAGGCCTTACCCCATTTCGTTGAAAATTTCGATATCACATCATTCCGCAACGTGCTGGCAACTTTGGGCTACCCAAGACCAACCTCGCCTCGGTCTCCGTCACCCGAGGCCCCTGGCCCAGTCCATGAGGCTGGCCGAGGAAGGCGGGGCGAACATCACCGTCGGAGGTGCGGTGGTGGCCATAGTCG
>JABMOG010000347.1 GCA_013204265.1 Rhodospirillales bacterium | reverse complement strand
TCCGGCATGTTGGTCATGCCGATAACGTCGCAATTCCAGCTGCGGTACAGTTCGGATTCCGCCAGCGTCGAGAACTGCGGCCCTTCCATCGCCAGGTACGTGCCGCCGCGCTGGTATGGGATGTCGAGCGTCTTGATGGTGGCCTCGATGGCGTCGCCGAGGCGCGAACAGGCCGGATGGCCCAGACCGACATGGGCCACCAGCCCGGTGCCGAAAAAGCTTTTATCGCGGGCGAAGGTGCGGTCGATGAACTGATCGACAATAACGAAGGCGCCCGGCGGCAATTCTTCCTTGAACGAGCCGCAGGCCGACACGGAAAGAATCTCGGTCACCCCGGCACGTTTAAGGCAGTCGATATTGGCGCGGAAGTTCAGCTCGGACGGCGGAATCCGGTGACCGCGCCCGTGCCGGGGCAGGAACACCATTTTCTGGACGCCATTGTCCGTTGGCAGCTCACCGATCAACAATTCGTCGGACGGATCGCCGAAGGGCGAGGTGATTTTTTCCCAGCGGGTGTTTTCCAGCCCGTCGATATCATAGACGCCGCTGCCGCCGATTACGCCGATGACGGGGGGCGTTCCGGGGACCACCATTAACGGAGCGCTCCGGCGAACAGGGCCATGGTTCGCAGCCGTGCCGCTTTCATGGATTCTTCGTGGTAACTGCCGCGCCGGTCACAATTAAAGCCGTGCCCGGCGTCGTACAGGTGGACATCCAGGTCCGGGTGCGCTTTTGAGATAGCATCGACCTCGTCCATCGGGATCGAGGCGTCGTCGCGCCCGAAATGCAGGATCGTCTGGCATTTCGGCGTCTCCTTGACCAGATCGATAATTCCAGCGCCGTAGTAACACGCGGCGGCGTCAAAATTGAGCCGGCAAGCCGCGGCCCAGACGACGACGGCGCCCCAGCAATAACCGGTGATGCCGACTTTTCCAGCGCTTTTCACCGCTTCATAAGCCGCAGTAACATCGGCCATGACGGTATCGAGGTTTGCGTTACCCTTTGCCTTAAACTCGCGCCCGATGGCGATGTCGTCGGCCTCGTAACCCAAATCGACGCCGGTCTCGAAGCGGTCGAACAGGGCCGGCGCGATGGCCAAATAGCCGTCCGCCGCGAAGCCGTCCGCAACATCGCGGATATGCCCGTTGACGCCGAAAATTTCCTGAATAACGACGATAGCGCCCTTCGCCTCACCCTCGGGCGCGGCCCGGTAAGCGTCGAGTTTGTGGCCGTCGGCGGCGGTCAGTTGAATGGTCTCGCCCATGGTATCTCCCTACGTAATCCCAGCCGTACCGTAGCGCAAAAGCACCAGCCGACAAAGGGGGGATGAGAGGCGCGGAGCGGCAACAGCTTTTACGGGAAGGTTCCTATAGAATTTTCCTAGACAACCCACAAGGCTTTGCCTACAGTTAAAACAAAGAGGGAACGAATTTGTGGGGAAAGAGATGAAACTTCTCGACCTTAGCCGTTTGCTAAGCGTGCTTATGATCTTCAGTTTTGTCTTATCTGGTTGCCAAACCACCTCATTTTACGTCAGCAAACAACTCGCAAGACCTGATCCCGGGATCAGGGTGCTTTTGATGCCAATTGATATTGAACTCAGCGAATTGAACGCTGGTGGAATAACCGAACCAAATGCGGCGTGGACCGGAATAGCTGAAAAACTTGTTACTAAGATTCTCAATGAAAGAATGAATGAACTTGAGGCAGATTTTACCCTTTACGATGTAGGGTCGGAAAGTTCCGATATCGAATCGGATATTGTGCAACTCAAAAAACTTCATGGGGCTGTAGGCAACTCCATCCTGCTGCACAAGTACCTGCCGCCATACGAATTGCCCAATAAAAATGGGGCATTTAATTGGACATTGGGTTCAAAGGTGCGGGTTTTGCGAAAAAAATATAATGCGGATTACGCTTTGTTCGTTTTTTTACGTGACAGTTACGCCAGTGATGGCCGGATTGCCGCCATAATAATTGCCGCCGCCTTTGGCGTGTCTATGCAAGGGGGAATTCAGACCGGTTTTTCCTCTCTTGTCGACCTAGATAGCGGGGACGTCGTCTGGTTCAATCAATTGAATAGAGGGACCGGGGATTTGAAAAAAAGGAAACCCGCCGAAGAGACCGTGTCTGTACTATTGGAAAGTTTTCCAAAATGACGCGCACCCTGATTTTCGGGTTTTTGGCTTTTGGTCTTTTGGTCACGGGGGGATGCAAGACTATCCCGGGCCTGGGCACGGAATTGGTCAGCGCCAAGCAAGAATCCACCCCTTTGGGAAGCAATAAATCCATTGCCCAAGAAGGTCCCTCAACACCCATTTATGCACAAACAAGTCTTCGCCCCAGCGTGAGGCCGGAGTTAAATACCGACGAAGCCGGTTTGTGGATGATCGTGGACAAAATGGAAGATAAGTTAAAAACATCCGGAAATCTTATTCGCGACCCGAAAATAAATGCTTATGTCCGCAAGCTCGTCTGCAAACTGGCCGGACCATTTTGCAAAGATATACGCACGTATGTCGTACGTGTCCCGGCCTTCAACGCCAACATGATGCCTAACGGTGTCATGCAGGTATGGACCGGGCTTATTCTCAGGGCCCAGAATGAAGCTCAACTTTCAGCCGTGTTGGGCCACGAAATTGGTCACTACCTTCGCCAACATGGTCTTCAAAGGACACGAAGCCGAATTGACTCCACTAATTTCATGATTTTTTTCCAGTTGGCTGTAGCCTATGTCGGCGTTCCCAATGTTGGAAATCTTGCCGAGCTTATAGCCGCCGGATCACTTGCCGCTTACTCCCGCGACCACGAAAGAGAATCAGACAAATTTGGCCATCAGTTCTTGGTAGAAAACGGTTACGACCCTCGCGAGGCATCCAAAGTATGGCGGCAGCTCATCCGTGAACAGGAGGCCGCAAAAAATCCCGGATCAAGGTCCCTGTTTCTTGCCAGCCACCCGGAACCTGAGGAAAGGGCTGAAACTTTGATGCGAATGGCTAAAGAGGCGATTGGGGACGGGCCCGCAGGAAGAAAAAAACGTAAGGAATATCTGGAGGTTTTCGGCCCTCACAGAAAATCTTTTCTCAGGGACGATCTTCGGATTGGACGGTATCCACAATCGTTGGAATTGCTGAAAATACTTGAGGAAGAAGGGCATAATGTTGCCGAGATAAAATTTTTTGAAGGCGAAATTTATCGCCTGCGGAAAAATAAAAAGGACATGGACAAGGCGCTCACCACCTACCAGGAGGCGCTGAAAGCCGGTGCCCCACCTCCGGAAATTTATCGGTCCCTAGGGCAAGTGTATCTAAAATTGGAAAAGAAGGCAGAGGCGCGGGCTTCTTTTTTGCAGTACCTGAAATTTCTGCCCGATGCACCTGACCGGATGATGATCCAGCACATCATTGGCCCAACAAGTTGAGATTTAAAATGTTTCGATTTTCAATATTTTTGACAGCAGCCCTTTTCCTTACTGGATGCACGTTCTATTCCCTGGTCCCGAAGGGAAAATCTGAGATTGCCGGAACCTATACGGTGAATTCAGAAATTTTGTGGAGCAAAATCAAGGAAGGGCACACTGAAATATGGACTGTCGATGGGCCTGCCCTTCAAAAAATTACTTTTATCAATGGCCTGGATGATGGGGACACGCTTTTTACCGTCCAGACCCAGGGAAAGCCGCCCAAATACAAAAAAAATATGTCTTTTCTGGAGATAATTGAATTTATCGAAACCAGTGCAACCGCTTCCGGCGTCGTCGGAATGAATTCCCGAAATTTTCGCCCTTATAAATTTGGCACTCTGGACGGATTTAGGACCGAATTTTCATTTACTTTAGAAGATGGGCTTTTACGTGAAGGGTTTGGGGTCGGTGCTAAGAAAGATGAGAAGCTCTATTTAATATTTTATAGCGGGGCCAAATTGCATTATTTCCCCAAACACAAGGACGATGTGGAAACCATCCTTCGCTCTATAAAAATCCTTTAGCCTCCTAGACATTAAACCGGAACAGCATGACATCGCCGTCTTTGACCACGTAGCCGCGGCCTTCGGCGCGCATTTTGCCGGCGTCTTTGGCGCCCTGTTCGCCGCCCAGGGCAATAAAATCGTCATAGGAAATGGTCTCGGCGGCGATAAAACCGCGCGCAAAATCGGTGTGGATGACGCCGGCGGATTCCTGGGCCGTCGCCCCTGCGGGGATTGTCCAGGCCCGAACTTCTTTCGGCCCGACCGTGAAAAAGGTGAACAGTTTCAATAAGTCCTGTCCGGCGCGAACGACCCGGTCCAGGCCGGTCTCCTCCAGGCCTAAGCTTTCCAGAAATTCTGCGCGCTCAGCCACATCGGTCAGTTGCGCCACTTCTTCTTCGATTTTGGCCGAAATTACGACCGCGCCCGCGCCTTCATCCGCGGCCATGGCGGTCGCCTTGGCGCTCAGAGCATTGCCAGTGGCGGCCGAGTCCTCATCCACATTGAGGATATACAAAACCGGTTTCGAGGTCAGAAGGCCGAGCTTGTGAAAAATCTTCGCCTCGTCATCATTGACCTCGAGTTCGCGCGCCGGTTGGCCGCTTTCCAAAAGCTTCAGAGTACGTTCCACCAGCGCCAGTTCCATCACCGCCACCTTGTCCTGGCCGCGCGCTTTTTTGGTCAGCGGATCGATCCGCTTGGCCAGGCTTTCCATATCCGCCAGCATCAGCTCGGTACTGACCGTTTCCGCATCGCCGACCGGGTCGGCGGCGCCGTTGACATGGGTGACATCGCCGCCATCAAAACACCGGAGCACATGCATAATGGCATCGACCTCGCGGATGTTGCCGAGAAACTTATTGCCCAGGCCTTCGCCCTTCGACGCCCCCTTGACCAGCCCCGCGATATCGACGAATTCCAGCTGTGTCGGCAAAACCTTTTCCGGGTTGGCGATGGCCGCCAGGGCGTCGAGGCGTTTGTCGGGTACCGAGACCCGGCCGACGTTAGGCTCGATGGTGGTGAACGGGAAATTTGCCGATTCCGCCGCCTGGGACTGGGTCAGGGCGTTAAACAATGTTGATTTTCCGACGTTGGGGAGTCCGACAATGCCGCAGTTAAAACCCATTTTTGGTATCCGTTTTGTTTTCCGTGTCCGGTTTCGGGTCCGGTTTCGGTTTATTGGCCCGTGGCGGGCTGATGTCTTGCGCGACCTGGCCCATAAAATCGCTATCACGGCCGGCGACCAGCAACCCGACATGGGCGGCGATGGCGGTGATGACCTTATCCAGCCATTCGCCATCGGCCTTGGAAAAATCCTTCAGCACATGGCCGCTGACCTGGTCCTTGTCGCCCGGATGGCCAATGCCTAAGCGCACGCGGCCATAATCGGGGCCGATGTGGTCGTGAATGGACCTGAGCCCGTTGTGCCCGGCATGGCCACCGCCGCGCTTAACGCGAACCTTGGCCGCAACCAGATCAATTTCATCGTGCACGACGATGATGTCTTCGGGCCGGATTTTATAAAATGCACAGGCCCCGGCGACCGCGCGACCGGATTCGTTCATGAAGGTTTCGGGTTTCAGCGCCAGCACCTTGGCGCCGTCGATGACGCCTTCGGACAAAAGGCCGTGGAATTTCTTGCGAAAGGGCGCAAAGGAATGCCGCTCGGCAATCGCGTCAATGGCCATAAACCCGATGTTGTGACGGTTTTTGGCGTACTCGGAGCCTGGATTCCCCAAACCGACCAGCAAAAGCATGACGCATCCTCCGGCAGGCGAAGGTTAGTCCTTGTCGTCTTCGGCTTTTTCTTCGCCTTCGGCGCCCGCTTTTTCTTCGCCGACTTCGCCCTCTTCACCCTCTGCAACGACTTCTTCTTCGACATCAACCAGAAGTGTCGGGGCGGCGATCGTGGCGACGGTAAAGTCACGGTCAGCGATGACCAACTCGACGTCACCGGGCAGCTCAATGGAACTGATGTGGACGCTATCGCCGATCTCGAGGCCGGTCAGGTCAACGGTGATACTTTCGGGGATGCTATCCGGTTTGCAGCGCATTTCGACCGTATGGCGAACCACGTTGAGAACGCCGCCGCGCTTGATGCCGGGGCTTTCTTCATGGTTTTCGAACACCACTTGCACGTCCATATTGAGGCGCGTGGTGGCGCTAAAGCGCATGAAATCAACATGAATGGGGCGATCGGTGACCGGATCAACCTGCAGGTCACGGCACAGAACCCGGTGCTTCTGGCCACCGACTTCGATCTCGAACACGCGGGCGAAAAAACCTGGGCCGCGAAGCTGTTTTTGCAGCTCCTTAGGATCGATGGAAATCAACACTGGTTCTTCTTTGTTCCCGTAAATAATGCAGGGAACGCGGCCAGAACGCCGCGTCGCGCGGGCGGAGCCGGTACCTGAACTGTCGCGCCCTTCGGCGGCGAGTGCTGTCGATTGAGCCATAACAAAATTCTCCTTGGTTTCGCCCGACCCTATATTGAAACCGGGGGCCGGTGGCGATCTGCCATCTTTTAGGCGGAGGATACATACCCGCCTTGGACCGCCCGGTCAATCAATGAAGTGGGGGTTTTTTCTAATTACTGAATTAATCGAACAGGCTGGAAACGGAAGATTCCTCACTAATCCTGTTAATTGCCGTCGCCATCAAGGGCGCGATCGTCAATTGTTCTATATTATGAGAGAGACGCACCGCTTCCGTGGCCTGGATGGAGTCGGTAATCACCAGTTTTTCGAGCGGCGAGGACGACACTCGGGCGACCGCGCCACCGGATAAAACCCCGTGCGTGACGTAGGCATGCACCGAGGTGGCCCCTTTTTCCATCAGAGCCTCTGCGGCGTTGCACAGAGTGCCCGCCGAATCGACGATGTCGTCGACCAACACGCAGCGCCGGTCCTTAACGTCGCCGATGATATTCATGACCTCGGAAATACCGGCTTTCTCACGGCGTTTGTCGATAATGGCGAGATCCGCGTTCAGGCGTTTGGCCAGCCCGCGGGCCCGCAACACGCCGCCAACGTCGGGCGAAACGATGACCAGATCGTCGCCGTTCAGCTTTTCGCTGATATCCTTCACCAGGACCGGGGCGGCGTACAGGTTGTCCGTCGGAATATCGAAAAAACCCTGAATTTGTCCGGCGTGCAGGTCCATCGTCAAAACCCGGTCGGCGCCGGCCTCGGTGATCAGGTT
>JABMOG010000346.1 GCA_013204265.1 Rhodospirillales bacterium | reverse complement strand
GTGCCAGGGCCTGCGCTCGCTGGAACAAACCTGGTACGACTACATCCACTACGGGATGAAGGAAAAGGCTTAGGGCAGGGCGCCTGGCGCCCAACACCCGCCGTCAGAAACGGTTTCCGGCAATTTCAGGTATTATGGCAAATCCTGGGAAAAAGGCCGCATTTGTCTACATTTGTCTCCTTTTTTGGTTTTAATCCTAAACGCTAATTAACCGAGGCCGCCCGGCCTTCGGTGCCATAATCTTATGTAAATAAAAGAATTAGTTGCCGTCCGCTAATAGCGGTAGCGAGTGCCGTTCTAGCACAATAGCCTCAATTAACGTCAAAAAACCTAATTAAAGATTATATACCCTTTTTATCGAGAGTCAATAGTAGATTTGGTGAAGCGCTTAACCTTCAAAACTTTATCCATGATACTTTGCTTTACACACCCGCAACGGTTGATACTTTCCTATCATGACGTTACCTCAACAGTCCTTTCTTGGAATTTCTTTCCTGCGTTCCGTTTGGGGCAGTGAGTTTGTTGAATTCAAAGACAGTAAAACTGAAAAAGACCTTATTGACCGCTTGGAAAAATGGCGAGACAGAGAGGTTTTAAAGGAAACTTCGTCTGAAGAAGCCTTCCAGAATGTTTTCTTCCGCGAAACGTGGGGCTATGAAAGTGCCGGCGTTGGAAAAGCCGAAGAGGGTTTTTCCATGTATCCTCAATTTTCTGTGGAAGGGGCAGGGCAAGGTGGAAAAACCGGAAAGGCGGATCTTGCCCTGGGTTGGTTTAAACGTACGGATGTTCCCGAAACTCCGCAGGTTTTATGTGAATTCAAAGATATTTTTTCTGACCTTGATGCCCCTCAAAAGCGCAAGGGCAACACTCGCTCAGCGTATTATAACTATGCCGACAGAGGGGATGCCGACAAAACGCTTGGGATACCATTGCCCGCACTTTCAGGGTGACAGACAAAACCAAGGCAAAAAAGCTGGTTGATACGCTTCGCAATTTGGTTCCGGGAACGAACCCGGAAATGGTAAGCCAGACCATTGACCTCAGGGAAGAACTTCAAATTCTTGATGAGAAAATAGCTTCCGACGAGGAAAAAATTAACCGACTGATCTTTAAGGCTTACAAGCTGACACCGGAAGAAATCCAAATGGTGATTAAGGGGTAATCTGCAGAATTTTGCGATGAACCACTCACAACCAAGCCTGCCCGCCCGCTCCCCCTACGAATCATCCCCCAACAACGGCACCAACTCTCCCCAACCTCCCTTTCAAGATGCCATCAAATGCCTTGTTCGCATTGAACTTTTTCGGGATCATATTAGGTGGTGTAAATAGAAACCCTGTTTTCCCCGCGAAATGATCTTTGAGAGTACAAGTCCGTGCCCGACCTTGAGCAAGAACAAACCATACTGGTCGTCGATGACGAGCCCGTCATTCGCAAACTGTTGGCGGCGTTGTTGGCCAATTTGGGTACTGTCGAACTCGCGGCGTCCGGTGAAGAGGCCTTGCGGAAGGCCTTGGCGCTGAAACCGGATTTGATCGTTCTCGACGTCCAGATGCCGGGGCTGGATGGCTACGAGGTGGGCAAGCGCCTGAAAGCGACTGTTGAAACATCCTTCATTCCGATTGTTTTTCTGACTGCCAATATCACCAACGAAGAGGAAGAACGCGGATTGGAAATCGGGGCGACGGATTTCATCCGCAAGCCGATTTCAGCGAACATTGTCCGCACGCGGGTCGGTAACATATTGAAGTTTCAGGCGGCCACCCAAAAATTGGAATTGTTGGCTTCAACCGACCCGCTAACGGGGGCTTACAACCGTCGGCACTTTATGGAAACTGGATACAACGAGCTGCTGCGAAGCAAACGTTACAAGCATACGTTTACGGTTCTGATGCTCGATATCGATCATTTCAAGGCCGTAAACGACACCCATGGGCACAATATTGGCGACGAGGCTCTGATACAGACGGTCGCGGTGATCCAGCAAACCCTGCGGGCCGAAGATATCATGGCGCGTCTTGGCGGCGAAGAATTCGCGGTCCTTTTGCCGGAGACGGAAAAAGCCAAGGGGGCTTTGCTGGCTGAAAGAATTCGGGTCGCCATCAGTGAAATCGTCGTTGAGACTCCGACAACCCCGCTGACCTTCACCATGAGCATTGGCATATCCGAAAGCACGGACGCCGATACGGACATCGATGACGCCTTGAAACGCGCCGATGACGCACTGTATCAGGCAAAGGAAAGAGGCCGGAACCAGGTAGCCTAGGTCTGGTCCGGGCAAGCGTGTGTTCGTTCACACTTGTTCACACCATGGTTACGCTCCTGTCATTTCAGAGCATCGTTTTAACCTTATGGTTTGTGAGGCAATCGCAAAAAAAGAAGTAGCCCGCAATGATAGAAATAAAAATCCCGTTTTATCGGAGGCTGACCAGTAAATTTCTGGCCATGGCTTTGGTGCTTTTCGTCGCGCCGCAGTTGGTTCTCTATTTCTATTCCTCCAACGCGGCTCGGGAAATGCTGATTGGCAGCCTCAAAAATGACCTGAAGGAAAAATCTTTCCTGGTCGGCGCCGATATTGACCGGTTTTTCAGGCAGCGCGTGCACGATGTTCGAATATTGTCGCAGTCGGAGGTTTTGGAGGCCTCCGACGTTGGCAACATCACCCGGTATTTGGCGGAGATCAAAAAGGAAACTCCAAACCTGGATGCCATCGATGTCATCGACCTCGATGGCAGGATCATCGTCAGCTCCGGTGAGCCGGAGGAACAGGGCAGGTATTTACAGGGTTTGCACCCGGAATTGAGCAATTTGTTCACTAAGGCCCTGGCCGCCAAACAAGGGGACTTATTCGTATCAAAGGTATTGCAACTGGACCATGGAGCGGGTTTGATTTTTCTGACCCCGATCACGGACGATGCGACCATGTCCGTAATCAAAATCCTTCTAGTCAAAATCAATCTCGATACGGTGAAAAAGATCGTCGCTGATTTTGATGATCGGGTGGTCGGCGACGAACATGTCTATCTGGTCGATAACCTGGGCCGCGTCATTATTTCCGCAGATCCCGAAACACATTTGTTTTCCAATTTCCCTGATCTTGTCGTGCAACCCGGGCTGCTCAAACATTTTTCCCAGCAGGGAGATGTCGGCAGCGTCATCTATAAGGACGTCGATGGCCATGCCGTGATGGCGGGTTTCGCGGATATGGCGGAGTTCGGCGTCAATAAGGCGATGGGCTGGAGCATCATCGCAAAGGCACGCCTCGAAGATATTACAAGGCCCGTCTTGGCGTTCGAGAATGTCTTGCTGGGTGTAACGGCCCTGATCTTTGTTATTGTCACTGCCGTCATGCTTATGACCAGCCGTAGCATCGTCGGTTCGGTGTCGCGGCTGGTGAATGGCGCCCGGCGGATCGGCGCCGGCGAGATTGGGTTCAGGATGGACGCCGTGGTCAACGATGAATTTGGCTACCTGGCCGGTACGATCAACCAAACAATGGACAAACTGACGCACGCCCAGAAAGCCGCCGAGGCCGCCAACATTGCCAAATCGAATTTCCTGGCAACCATGAGCCACGAGATACGGACTCCGCTGAACGGCGTCCTGGGCGTGGCGCAGTTGCTGAACCATACAAAGCTGGATCAGGAACAACAAAAAAACGTTGAAACCATTCTTGCATCCGGCCGGACCTTGCTTGCCGTCATCAGTGACGTTCTGGACATTAGCCGGATTGAGGCCGGTGGCATGGAACTTGAGGAAGCCCCCTTCGGTTTCAGAGGCTTGATGTCGACCGTTTCATCACCGTTTCAAAGTTTAGCCGACGATAAAGGCATTAAGTTGAGGGTGTTCGATCACATCGATCCGGGCCTTATCGTCAGGGGCGACCAGGTTCGATTGCGTCAGGTTTTCTGGAACCTTTTGAGCAATGCCATCAAGTTTACGGATGTTGGCGGGGTGACTGTGACTATTGATAATATCGGCCCCGGCGGCAATCCGGTACCGAAACCAAAAGCCCATTTGATACATTTTTCAATTGCCGATACGGGTCTGGGGATTGCCCCAGATCGGGTTAGCAAAATTTTTGATCCCTTTACGCAGGAAGACAGTTCCATCACCCGCAAATTTGGCGGAACGGGATTGGGACTTTCGATTGTTAAACAGTTGGTGGAACTGATGGGGGGCAAAATCGAAGTCGAGAGTGTTATCAACGAGGGCACGAAATTCGATGTCTATATACCTTTTGAAAAGGTGACCGAGGACGATATTAACGTCTTGCTCATGCAAGCCCCCGACTCCGATTCCGCAGATACTGGACCGCTAAACGTACTGGTGGCCGAAGACAATGCCGTAAATGCGATGATTGCAAAGGGGTTTCTTAAAAAATTAGGCCACCAGGTGAGGCACGCGGAAGACGGCCGGCAAGCTGTCGAAATGGCCGCTGAAAATTGGGCGGATTTGATCTTTATGGATATTCATATGCCTGAGATGGATGGCATGGAAGCCACCCAGGCAATTCGTTCATCGGAAACAGGCGCAACGATTCCAATTATTGCGCTTACCGCCGAGGCGTTTACCAAGCGACATGAACAATTCATGGCAGCAGGCATGAATGGCGTGCTGACCAAGCCATTCACAGAAGATCAGCTGGTGAAAATTATAGATCTGCATAGACAACGCGGAGGCGCATTTAGTAACGCCCCCGGATCACAGGCTATAGATAAGGACAAGACGGGAAATCAATCAAACGCGGAGCAACCGGAATCCGCACCGATCGGGAATGATGAAGAGTTTGAAGCTTTCAAACAAATCATGGATTCAGAAATGATTTCCGATCTGTTAGGCGAAGCGGTGAAGTCTCTGCAAACCCGAATGGAAGAAATACGCCAAGGTCTGGAATCGTCGGACTCCGAGATTATACGTTTGGCCGCGCACTCCATAAAGGGTTCAAGCGGTTCTATCTTTGCTGTGCGCGTTTCTAAAATAGCATCGACAGTAGAAGAAAATTCAACAGACCTGGCCGCCATAGGAAAACTTATGCCGACCTTCGAAAAAGCCGCCGAAGATACGGTCCAATGGTGGCAAAGCAAACTGGATTAATATTGGCAAGGGCGTTACCCTTTTTAGTTGCCGGTTTAAGCGCCAATGGGGAAATTTATTGAGGTTAGGTGATGCCTGCATACTGGAAGCAAAGAAGTAAAATTAAAGTCTTAATTGTAGACGACGAAAAGCTTATGCGGAACCTGATTGCCGGTGTCATCCGGGAAATAGGGATCGTTGATATTTCTTTCGCTGCGAATGGAATTGCCGCTCTGGAGTATACGGGAAATAAATTATCCCCTTTTGACCTGATCATCTGCGATTGGGAGATGCCCGAAATGGATGGAATGGAGTTTTTAAAACAGCTCCAGGGCATAAAGTACAAAACCTATTTCTTAATGCTGACCGGTAAAAAAACCGAAGCCAATGTCCTAGATGCCCTGAAAGGCGGCGTCGATGCCTACATCGCCAAGCCCTTCACGCCTCTTCAACTGCGCGATAGAATTAAAGCCCTCATTGGTGAAAAGTTTTAGTTAGGCGGCACCCAATCACCCCGCCAACAGAGGTAGCAGTTTTTCCGCGCCGCTAATACTGCCTGCTGCCAAACTTTGAAACCCGTCCCCACCCAGGGCCTTGGCCGCATCGCGTTCGCCGGCATCCTTGCCGTGGCCGGTCAGCACGTGGATGCCGCCGGCGAGTCCTGCGGTTTTCGCGGCCTGGAGGTCGCCGGCGCGGTCGCCGATCAGCCATGAGGATTTGAGGTCGATGGGTAGTCTCATGGCGGCTTCGAGCAGCATGCCGGGGTTGGGTTTACGCCATGCGTGGTCAGGGGTGTCGAAGGGCGGGCTGCCGTCGGGGTGGTGGGGGCAGGCGAAGACGGCGTTGAAGAACGCGCCCGTGCGGTCGAGGTCGTCGATGATTTTTTCCTGCACGGCGATGAAATCATCCCAGCCGAACCGGCCGCGCGCGATTCCGGCCTGGTTGGTGACGACGATGACCGGGATGGCGCGCCGGTTGGCGGCGGCAATAACTTGCGCCGCGCCGTCGATCAGATGGACGTCTTCGGCGCGGTGCAGATAGTGCGTGTCCTCATTGATGACGCCGTCGCGGTCGAGGAACAACGCGGCCCGCCGCCCGCCGCCAACCTCGGGACGACTCTGGGGCCGGTTGAGAATCTGGCTCCATAACTGATCGCCATCGATTGCGGCGCCAAATGGCAGGTCTTGCATGGTAATCTTAAACCTTCGCCTCTATTTAACGGTTCCCCTTAATATGCTATCAATGGCGACGTGGGAAGAACGCGAACGCGTACGACCATTGAGGGGGGCCGCGCAATCGTTTCAGGAACGGTGACATGGAACCCGATCAATCATCCGAGATAAAGTCTGAAAATTTTGCCCAATGCACCCTGCGCTGGGGGTTGCTGGGGTTCGGCTGGCTCAACGTCGGGCTTGGGCTGATCGGCATCGTCATCCCCGGAATGCCGACGACGGTGTTCCTGATTGTCGCCGTCTGGGCCTTTTCCAAAAGCTCGGTGCGGTTTCAACAATGGTTGTGGAACCACCCAAAGTTCGGCCCGTCGCTTAGGCTCTGGCATGAACACCGGGTAATCCCGCCCAAGGCCAAGGTCATGGCGGCAACCATGATGACCGCCAGCTATCTGTATGTGACGTTCTTCGTTGCCGAAAACTGGCACCTGCTGACACTGCTGGCGGCGATCATGGTGCCGGCGGCGGCCTATGTTCTAACCCGCGCCAGCGCCGCGCCGGAAAGCTCCGAGGTCTCCTGATTAAATTATTCACCGGGCTTATTTGTGCGGCTTATTCCCCGGTGAACGCCTGCAGGCCGGTTTGGGCGCGGCCCAGGATCAGGGCGTGGATGTCGTGGGTGCCTTCGTAGGTGTTGACGGTTTCCAGGTTCATCATGTGGCGGATGACGTGAAATTCGTCATGGATGCCGTTGCCGCCGTGCATGTCGCGGGCCATGCGCGCAATGTCGAGCGCCTTGCCAGCGGAATTGCGTTTGATCAGGGAAATGTTCTCGGGCGGGCAATCGCCGTCGTCCAACATGCGCCCGACCCGCAAGCAGGCTTGCAGGGCAAGGGTAATTTCGGTCTGCATGTCGGCGAGCTTTTTCTGAACTAATTGATTGGCCGCCAGGGGGCGGCCAAACTGTTTGCGATCAAGCGTGTATTGCCGCGCCGCGTGCCAGCAGAATTCGGCCGCGCCCATGGCGCCCCAGGCAATGCCGAAGCGCGCTTTGTTGAGGCAACCGAACGGACCACTCAGGCCTTTGACGCCGGGCAGCAGGTTTTCCTCCGGCACGAACACGCCGTCCATAACGACCTCGCCGGTGATCGAAGCGCGCAGCGACATCTTGCCCTCAATCTTGGGCGCGGACAGGCCCTTCATGCCTTTTTCCAGAATAAATCCGCGAATGACGCCGTCGAGCTTGGCCCAGATGATGAAAATATCGGCGATCGGGGAATTCGATATCCACATCTTGTTGCCGGTCAGGAGATAACCGCCGTCCGCAACCTCGGCGCGGGATTTCATGCCGCCCGCGTCCGAGCCGTGGTCGGGTTCGGTCAGCCCGAAGCATCCAACCAGTTCCGCCGTCGCCAGTTTGGGCAGATATTTTTTGCGCTGCTCGTCGGTGCCGTAGGCATGGATAGGGTGCATGACCAGCGACGATTGCACGCTCATCAC
>JABMOG010000345.1 GCA_013204265.1 Rhodospirillales bacterium | reverse complement strand
TTCGGCTTATATTTGAAGGAATGTGAGTGGCGATTTAACAACAGTGACCTGTCAGTTCAATTATCACTGATAAGACAATGGGTTAAACGATATTTTAGATAGTTATCTGGGTCAGCCCCAAACACTATTCGCCGCGGCGGCGGTTTTATTGGTTAATGCAACCCATTCCGGCCCTGTCCTGGCTGAGCAAACCGCGCCTATGGTCATCGGCCTGGATGCTGATATGTCATCGGGTGCGGCAGAGGGTGGCAAGTCCATTCAGCGCGGCGCCGAACTGGCAATCCGGGAAATCAACGACAACGGTGGTGTGCTGGGCCGCAAAATGGAACTTGTCGTGCGCGATCACCGGGGAAATCCGGCCAGGGGCAAGGACAACATCCTGGAATTCGCCGAACTGAAAAACCTGGTAGCTGTGCTCGGCGGAATTCACACCCCGGTGGCCCCCCATGAATTGAAGGACATCCATGAAAACAAGTTGATCTATCTCAGCCCCTGGGCGGCCGGCACGCCCATTGTCGATAACGGCTTCAAGCCGAATTTTGTTTTCCGGGTTTCCGTCCGCGACGCACTCGCCGGTGGTTTCATGGTCGATCACGCAATCAAGTCCGGCTACAACAAACTGGGGTTGCTGTTCGAGCGAACCGGATGGGGGCGCTCCAACGAACGCGCCGTCAAAACGGCCCTGGCGAACCTGGGGATGAAGCCAGCCGGGCTGGAATGGTTCAACTGGGGCGTGGTTGATCTGACGGATGAGATGGAACGCCTGTCCCAAAAAGGGGCCGAGGTTATCATTCTTGTCGCAAATCCGCGCGAGGGCGGCATCGCCGTCTCATCAATGGTTGCCCGCCCGGAAACAAAGCGCCTTCCAATAATTTCCCACTGGGGAATTAGTGGTGGCAATTTCTACGCTGACCACAAGGAACATCTGAAAAAGGTGAAACTTTCCTTTTTGCAGACCTTTTCTTTCTTGAGGCCTCCGGTTCCGGAGCGCGCCCGCAGTTTTTTCGAGGCCTACCAGCGAAATTATCAGAAACGAAGCGGCCCGAGGATGTGTTATCGCCGGTTGGCTCCGCACACGCCTATGATATTATTAATATTCTGGCAAAGGCCATTACCCTGGCCGGGACGACAGACCGCAGCCAGGTGCGCGATGCACTCGAAAAAATTGACACCCATGCGGGGCTAATGAAAGACTACGTTCCGCCCTTCACGTCAAAGCGACATGACGCCCTGGATGCGACAAGTTTTATCATGACCCGGTTTGACTCCGATGGCGTTATCCGCCCCGTGGGCATGAAATAGGCTTTAATGGGTTCAGTTTTCGGTCACCGGCAAATTTCTTTGTTCCCCTATCTTTTGCTGCGGGTGTTGCCCGTTGCCGCCATCATCCTGGCGGTGATCGGTTTTGTCGGCCTGGCAATTACGCAGGATATTGCCGAAGAAAAAGCCGATGAGCTGCTGGAAAGACAGAGCAGGTATACGAGAACGATTATCCAGTTCAGAGTTTCCAATATCATTTCGCAGACTAGGTCGCTGTCCCAAAGTGCCCTTTTTGTTAATGGTCTGATAGATGTCGAAGGCCGGAGAAATTACCTGCCTGCGTTTTTTGATACTTTAAGGCTGGCAGATTTTCCCCACGCCAAAATTGAATTGACCGATTACAAAGGCAGGCGTCTTTTCAGCAATCAGGACGAAGATGAAGTTCACCCGGAATCAAAAAAATGGCGGAAAGAGGCTGTCGATAAAGGCATCGAGCGGTCACTGTTAACAGTGGATGGGCTGTTTGTAGCAAGCCCTGTGTTTTACTTGGGCAAGGCCGAGGGCACGGTCGCTGTGGAACTCGGAAGGGTGGAACTGCCCGGGCTTTTCGACGTCGGACCGCAATACAATGAAACTGTAATAACCGATCCTGAGGGCCGGGTCATTTACGCATCGAATTCCAAATTCGGCACCGTCGGAAAACCATTTGCGAATGACGGACACAGGAATCGGCGAATGGTGTCTGTTTCTCTGAAAGGGTTCCCCGGCGTAGAAATCCGGACATTGCAATGGCAGGATGTGGCTCTGGCATCCCAGCAATGGCTGAAGAACTTCCTGATCGCCGGCATGTTGATCACCTTGTTGGTGTTGGGCATTGCTATTGCGCTGACGGCGTTCATCGCCAAGCAAAATGTGTTCCGGCTATCCTCTGTCGTGAGAAAAATTGGCGGGGCAAATGACATGGGGCAACGGGTGACCCCGTCTGGCCCGGCGGAGCTGTATGCCCTGGGCAATGATTTCAATGCGATGCTGGAAACATTGCAAAAGACAACCACGTCTTATGAATATGTTGATAGCATCGTTACGAATACCGCCGATGGGATCATCACGATTGACAATTTTGGGCTGATTGAAACCGTCAACCCGGCGGCGGAAGAAATGTTCGGCTATTTTTCCGAAGAGGTGATCGGCAACAACATCGCCATGCTGATGCCCGCCGATGAGCGGGACGCGCATGATGGTTATGTCAGGAATTCGGAAATTTTTGTGCCTCGTACCATCAACAAAGCCGGTGAGCTACACGGCCTGCGTAAGGATGGAATATTATTCCCGATGGAACTGAACGTGGCCCCGATGCAAGTGGGCGGAGACAAAAAATTCATCGGCCTTTTTCGCGACATTACCGAGCGCATGAAGGTCGACAAGGCGAAGTCAGAATTCGTTTCTACGGTCAGTCACGAACTGAGGACACCGCTGACATCCATTCGCGGATCGCTTGCCCTCGTCAAATCGGGCACGTTTGGAGAACTACCAGAGCAAGTCGCCCGCTTGGTCGAATTGGCGGACAATAATACCAAGCGGCTTATTGCCCTGGTCAACGACCTTTTGGATATGGAGAGACTTCAATCCGGAGAGATGGAGTTTCACATGGACAAGGTGTCTTTGGTCGAGATCGTAAGCAACTCCATCGAGGCCAATAAACCCTTTGCCGACGAACATAAGGTTTTCTTCAAATTGACGGAGACGTTGCCCAATGCATTCGTAAAAGGGGACAGTGACCGATTGGCACAGGTTATGGCCAACTTGTCGTCCAACGCCGCAAAGTTTTCACCCGAAGGTGAAACCATAGAGGTTTCTCTGGGCCGGGGTGAGGAAGGCTTCCGAGTGAATGTTGCGGACCATGGCCCCGGTGTTCCCGACGAATTCAGAGATCAGGTTTTTGACCGGTTTACGCAAGCCGATTCCACGGATACCCGCCAGAAGGGAGGGACGGGCCTGGGGCTGAACATTTCACGGGCCATTATTGAAAAACATGGCGGGTTCATTGATTTCGAGTCTGTGCCGGACAACGGAGCGACCTTCTACTTCGATCTTCCCGAGTACGGATAACCCCTCTAGGTTTTGCCCGTCCAATACATAAGGGCGAAGACCTAATCGGCTGTGTTGGCAGCCCGGTCTATGGCTTCTTCAATCAGCCGGGTTGCCCCATATTGCTGGCGGCACCTCAACTACGGCACAACAGGTTCAATTGATTCCCTTCACACGTGTTGTGCTCTAAAAGTACTGCATGGAAATTACCGAAGCCTCAGCCATAAGCAGACATGATTGTTACTGCGCTGCGGCGTCGGCTTCTTTTTCTTTGCCTTCCGACAGCACCGAGATCACGGATTTGCGCGACACCACGCCGTGGAAGTC
>JABMOG010000344.1 GCA_013204265.1 Rhodospirillales bacterium | reverse complement strand
GCGCTACGTCTTCCACGCCAACCTGCCCGGGAATATGGAAGCCTACTACCAGGAACTGGGCCGGGCCGGGCGCGATGGCGGGGCGGCCGATGCCTTCATGCTGTATGGCCTGGACGATATCCGCCAGCGCCGGATATTCATCGAGGAGGCCGACGGCGGCGAAGACCACAAGCGGCGTGAACACAAAAGGCTGGATGCGCTGATTTCCTATTGCGAGGCACCCCAGTGCCGTCGCCGGGCAATGCTGGCCTACTTCGACGAGGCCGCGCCGATTTGCGGTAACTGTGATATCTGCCTCGACCCGCCGGTTCTGGAGGACGGCACGGCGCATGCCAAAGGCGTACTCGGCACCGTTGCGCAAACCGGCCAGCGGTTCGGCGCCGTTCATATCATGGACGTGTTGCTGGGCGCCGATACGGAAAAAATCCGAAGCCTCGGGCACCAACGCCTGCCCGCCTACGGCCAGGGCAGTGCAGAAAACAAAGACACCTGGCGCTCGATCATTCGCCAATTGGTCGCCGCCGGATATCTGCGCCTCGATATTTCCGGGTACGGCGGCCTCAACCTGACCCAGGCCGGCCAATCGTTGTTGGAGGACGGCGGCGCGTTCGCCTTTCGCCGCGACAAAGCGCGCCCGAAAAAAGGTGCTGGCGGAGGCAAAACAACAACGCCCCGTACCCAAGCCCACGCCGAGCTTTCCGAAGCCGACGAGAGTTTGTTTGCGGCACTCAAGGAACTGCGGCTGGACCTGGCGCACCAACGGGGCGTTCCGGCCTACGTCATTTTTTCCGACCGGTCTTTATTGAGCATGGCCGCCACCAAGCCGAGCGACGAGGTCGAATTCGCCGATGTCTTCGGTGTCGGTGCAACCAAACTCAGGGACTTTGCCGGGCCTTTTATGGCATTGATCTCGGAATTTGCGGCTGAGGAATTAGGATCATGACCCTTCGCATCGGAATTAACGGGTTCGGTCGCATGGGCAGGCTGGTATTGCGGGCCGGTTGGGGCACGCCGGGGGTGGAATTCGTCCACATCAATGAGATTAAGGGCGGCCCCGAATGCGCTGCGCACCTGCTGGAGTTCGACACGGTGCAGGGACGCTGGGCGCATGATATTGGCTTTACCGATGCGGCGGTGCAGATCGACGGCAAGACCTTGGGCTTCACGGACAGGGCCGGGCCGGGGGATGCCGATTGGTCGGGGCTCGGGGTTGATCTCGTTCTCGAATGCACCGGAAAGTTCAAAACCACCGAGGCGCTGAACGCCTATTTCGATCGCGGCGTGAAAACGGTCATCGTCGCCGCCCCGGTCAAGACGGACGGCGCCCTGAATATTGTCTATGGAGTTAATCATGATCTCTATGACCCGGCCCGCCACCACTTGTTGACGGCGGCGTCGTGCACGACGAATTGTCTGGCGCCGGTGGTCAAGGTGGTGCACGAGAACATCGGCATCGTGCGCGGTTCCATCACCACCATCCATGATGTCACCAATACGCAGGTCATGGTCGACGCCCCGCATAAGGACCTGCGCCGCGCCCGCTCCGGCCTCAACGCCCTGATCCCGACGACCACCGGCTCGGCCACGGCGATCACCCTTATTTACCCGGAACTAAAAGGCCGCCTGAACGGCCATGCGGTCCGGGTGCCGGTGTTGACCGGCTCGCTCACGGATTGCGTCTTCGAGGTTGCCCGCCCCGTGACTGCCGATGAGGTCAATGGGCTGTTTAAGGAAGCCGCAGACGGAGACCTGAAAGGCATTCTCGGTTTCGAGGACCGCCCTCTGGTGTCGTCTGACTACGTTGGCGTGGGGCTGTCGTGCACAGTGGACGGGCTATCGACCATGGTCGTCGACGGCACACACCTGAAAATCTATGCCTGGTACGATAACGAATGGGGCTATGTGAACCGGATGATGGATATCGTGCGCATGGTTGGCGCCGGGTAAAGTCGAAAGGCGTCATGTCCGACATCCGCGATTACGCCATCGTCACCGCCGCCTACTGGGGTTTCACGCTGACCGACGGGGCGCTCAGGATGCTGGTGCTGTTGCACTTTCATGCCCTCGGGTACACGCCATTTCAATTGGCATCGCTGTTTTTGCTCTATGAATTTATGGGCATGGTGATCAATTTGGTCGGTGGCTGGATCGGGTCGCGCTTTGGTTTGAAGTTGACCCTCTACATGGGCCTGTCCCTGCAGGTCGTGGCTTTGCTGGCGCTCTCGGCCCTCAACCCGGCCTGGCCGGAATGGCTTTCGGTGCTGTACGTGCTGATCGTTCAGGGGGGGTCCGGCGTCGCCAAGGATTTCACCAAGATGAGCTCGAAGAGCGCCATCAAACTGGTGGTCGCCGATGACGGCCCGGATGCGCACGGTACGCTGTTCAAATGGGTGGCGATGTTGACCGGCTCGAAGAACGCCTTGAAAGGCGTCGGATTCTTCCTCGGCGGGTTCCTGCTGGCGGACCTGGGGTTTGCCCCGGCCTTATGGTGGATGGCCGGATGCCTGGGCGTGATTCTGGTCGCCGCCGTGGCCGTGCTGCCCGCCGACATGGGCCGGGCCAAGGCGAAAGCCCGGTTTGGTGATCTTTTGTCCAAGTCGCCGGCCATTAATCGGCTGTCAGCGGCCCGCGTTTTTTTGTTCGGGGCGCGCGACGTCTGGTTCGTGGTCGGCCTGCCGGTGTATCTGCTTGGCGTGCTGGGTTGGAGTTTCACCGAGGTCGGCAGTTTTATGGCCGCCTGGGTCATCGGATATGGTTTCGTTCAGGGCTTCGCGCCCAAACTGATCAGGCGTTCAACGGATGGCCGCACGGCGGAAATCAAGGCCGCCCAATATTGGCTCTTCGCCCTGATTGCGGTGACCTTGGCGCTTGCCGGGGCGATACAAGTTGGCTGGAATCCTGCCATGACACTGATTGTGGGTCTGAGCCTTTTCGGTGTTGTCTTCGCCGTTAATTCCTCGATCCATTCCTACCTGATTCTGGCGCTGACGGATGCCGATCAGGTTGCCTTGAATGTCGGTTTTTATTACATGGCCAATGCGGCCGGGCGCCTTGGCGGCACGATTCTGTCCGGGCTCGCCTATCAGCAGGCCGGGATCATGGGCTGCCTGTTGACCGCCGCCGGTCTGCTGGTGCTGGCCGGGGTATTCACCATTGCCCTTGGTCCGGTCGCCCGGCCCGTTCGTTAAAAGACTTACTCGACGATTTCGCCCTTCAGGCTTTCAATGAAGCCAAGGACATCACCTCGCTCGGGTTCGCCGACCGAGAGGTTGTCGAGGGCGGCGGAAATGTGGCCTGTGAACGCAGACCAATCACTTTCGCTAATTCCCATACCCACATGCGTCAATGTCATATCGCGACCGGTGTAGTACAAAGAGCCGCCCGCAGCATTGCAAAGGAAGTCGATGAGTAACTGTCGTTCCCGGGCAATGCCGTCCTGGCCGCGATTTTGCCAAAATTTGCCCAATTGGGCGTCGCCTATCAGACGCGGCAGGATGTCGTCAACAGCGCCGACGACGCCGTCGTAACCACCGAGTCTTTCATACAGGGATTTATCGCTCATCGAAATCTCTCCGAAGTTAGGGGCCAGCATGGTGGCGCACGGTCTTTATATTAAATTTAAGGATGCGGATTTGTGCCGTAAATCCTTCACCGAAAACGCCAGATAATTAACGGTGAGGTCGCGGCTGAGACGCCAATTGCCGCTTATGCCCCTTGTATCCCTTGCGCCCCTCTGGCGATGGAGGCGAGTCTCAGGCATTTTTGTCGAAGGCTTCGAACATTGATATTTGACAATGCTCGCTGGTATTTGCGGAAGTTCCCTTCCATTTGGTGCATCACAATATCAAGCTCCGCCATGTTTGCGCGGGTTTTGAGAATGGTCTGCTCCTGATAGTCCAACTCGGCGACCATTATCGCCACCGATGCCTCAAGCCGGTCAATACTGCTCTCTTTCTCAACGGCCAGTTTGGAGTTGGAATTCGCCGCAACCAGCGTTTTGACTTCGTGGGCTCGTTTTCTCAACGCATGCATATTCATTTTCCGTCCTTTGTTCTATGGGGCGAATCTATGAGGCGAACGTAAAGTGCCTATGAATATTGTGTTACAGCGGTGTGAATGCTTGTGAAGATTTTAGAGACCGTCAGGGTTGTTTTGATAGGCAATAATGATGGGGAACAAGGCATGATGTTTCAAAAAGAGCCATTCTATTTTCGGCGTCCCGGTGCATCCCAAACCATTCGGCGGCGGGGCCTGGGATTGGATAATGGAAACCTTGCAGGACAGCCGAGGCGCTTGAACCTTATTCCTTCTCCGCAAACGCCAGATAATTGACGGCGAGATCGCGGCTGAGACGCCAATCGCCGCTTATCGGGGTGTAGGACATGCCTTTGAGGTCGGTGATGGTGACACCGCGAGGGTCCAGTCCGGCGGCGAGTTCCGACGGGCGGACGAATTTTTTCCAGTCATGGGTTCCGGGCGGTAGCCAGCGCAGTATGTATTCGGCGCCGATCTTGGCCAGCGCCAGGGATCTCAGGTTCCGGTTCAATGTCGAGAGCACCATCACGCCGCCCGGCTTGACGAGGTTTGCCGCTGCGCCCAGGAACACATCCAGATCGGCGACATGTTCGACGACTTCCATGTTGAGGACGACGTCGTATCGGCCCTTTTCAGCGCCTAATTCTTCCG
Organism: Rhodospirillales bacterium; assembly: GCA_013204265.1. Taxonomy (GTDB): domain Bacteria; phylum Pseudomonadota; class Alphaproteobacteria; order Rhodospirillales; family Casp-alpha2; genus Casp-alpha2. The sequence goes on along the minus strand of JABMOG010000344.1, from coordinate 11,818 downwards.
GCAACTGGTGGCGGTAATTGATGTTGAGGCCGGAGAGTTCGGCGTGATGACGGGCGATGTCAATGTTTTCCAGTCCTGCGTCGATGCCGGTCACGGCGCCGCCCAACCGGCACATGGGCTCGGCCAGAATGCCGCCGCCACAACCGATGTCGATGACGTCAAGGCCGTCAAACGGGCGCAATGCCAGCGGATCGCGGCCAAAATGGCGGCAAACGTGATCACGGATAAATTCCAGGCGCAACGGGTTGAGCCGGTGCAGCGGCGCAAAATCACCGACCGGGTCCCACCAGGCATCGGCAATGGCGGTGAAGCGTGCGATTTCGTCTGCCGATGCGGTTGACGGGGCCGTTGTTGAAGTCATGCCATGGTTGCCTCTGTTTGCCTTAATAGAGTATGTATGCGCCGCCGACACTTCAACCCATCCCTTTGCCGCCCGGAACCAACGTTATGGCTTTAATTGTGCAAAAATTCGGCGGCACCTCGGTCGCCGACATCACCCGGATCAAGGCCGTCGCCGAAACCGTCAAGCGTGAGCAGGGCGCCGGTAACGAGGTGGTCGTGGTGTTGTCGGCCATGGCCGGTGTCACCGATCAGCTTATCGGTTATGTCGCGGAAGCCGGCGGTCGCAACAATTCGCCGGAATACGATGCCGTGGTATCGACCGGCGAGCAGGTCACCGCCGGATTACTGGCGCTGTGCCTGGCCGGCATCGGTGTGCCGGCGCGCTCAATGATGGGTTGGCAAATTCCGATCCATACCGACGATGTCCATGGCAAGGCGCGGATTGCAAAAATTGACGTGGATGCTTTGCGGCAATGCGTTGTGGCGGGCGAAGTGCCCGTTATTCCGGGTTTTCAGGGGATCAGCGCGCAAGGCCGGATCACTACGCTGGGGCGTGGCGGGTCCGACACCAGCGCCGTCGCCGTGGCCGCAGCCCTCGGCGCGGAACGTTGCGATATCTATACCGATGTCGACGGGGTCTACACCACCGACCCCCGTATCGTGTCGGCGGCGCGCAAAATAGATAAAATTACGTATGAGGAAATGCTGGAAATGGCGTCTTTGGGCGCCAAGGTCTTGCAGACCCGGGCGGTCGAACTGGCGATGAAGTCGAACCAGCGGCTGCATGTCCGGTCCAGCTATTCCGATGTCCCTGGAACCCTTGTTGTAGATGAGGATGAAATCGTGGAACAGGAAATGGTAAGCGGTATTGCCTACAGCCGCGACGAGGCCAAGATCACCCTCGTCCAAGTAGCCGACAAGCCGGGTGTGGCGGCGTCCATCTTCGGGCCCTTGGCGGACGCCGGGATTAATGTGGATATGATCGTCCAGAACGTATCGGCCGACGGTCGGGCGACGGACCTGACGTTTACCGTCACCGAGGCCGACCTGGAACGTGCCGTGGAAACCGTGGCCGCGAAAAAGGACGTTCTGGAATACGCCGATCTGGTGTCGGATTCCAATGTCGTCAAAATTTCGGTGATCGGCGTCGGCATGCGCAGCCACGCCGGTGTGGCGCAACGGATGTTCGAAACCCTGGCCGAAAAGGGCATCAACATTCAGGTGATTTCGACCTCCGAGATAAAAGTCAGTGTCCTGATCAACGAGGAATACACCGAATTGGCCCTGCGCGCGCTGCATACGGCCTATGGTCTGGATGCCGAGTAGGGTACCTAAAGGCGGGTTCCCGCTTGAAGTCCTTCACCCAGTCGTGAGATTATCAGCCGTCGTTAGGTTGCCATTTCTCGGGAAACCGCGAAATGGTCGCGTTTTTGACCCGGTCGGTGCTTTCCTATGTGCCGGGAAAATGTGAATTTGGAATATGGCTGCTTCTGATCAGACCAATACGGGCGAACAAAACAACGCAACCGGTGTCGGTGCGATGTTGAAGGCGTCGCGTCTGCGCATCGGCGACGAACTGCGCGACGTCGCCGATACTCTCAAAATCCGCTACGTCTATCTGGAAGCAATCGAAGCCGGCCGCTTCGAAGAATTGCCCGGCGCGACCTATACGCTGGGGTTTATTCGCGCCTATGCCGAACACTTAGGGTTAGACAGCGGAGAAATCACCCGTCGGTTCAAAGCCCAGGAAAAAGCCGGAGGCCCTCGCAGCCACCTGGATTTTCCCGAACCTATACCCGAAACCTCGATCCCCGGCGGGGCCATTATTCTCATCGGCGTCGTACTTGCGGTTTTGGCCTACGGGGCGTGGTACCTGAATTCCACCGAGGATGGCTTTTTTGCCGATCTGATCGCGCCGCTGCCGGAACGCCTGTCCAGGCTGACCGGGCAACCGGACGCGAATACCAACAAGCCCGAAACGATGGAACCGGCGCCCCCGTCGGCTGCCGTTGAGGGTGTTGAAAAACCGGAACCCGAGGCCACTGTGCCGGAAGAAACCGCGCCGACGGAAACCGTGGCGGTGGCCGACAAACCCGCCGCGCCCGTGGAACCCACCCCGGAAACCCCGGTAATCGGCGCCAAACCGGAACCGGCGCAACAACCGGAACCTGTGGCCTCCACTAAACCTGTGGCCTCCACTAAACCAGTGGCAGAACCGATGGCGGAACCAATAGCGCAACCGGAACCGGCGGAACCGGAAAAGACGGTTGAGCCGACTCCGGCCCCCGCGCCGGAAACCATTTCAACGCCGGAACCGGTGGCTGCCGCGACGGCCGCTCCCGAGCCGAAGCCAGAGCCAGAGCCAGAGCCAGAGCCAGAGCCAGAGCCTGAGCCGAAGCCGAAGCCGAAGCCTGAGCCTGAGCCGAAGCCTGAGCCGGTGCGTGCCCCCGCCGTGGTGCCGATGGATATGATTCCTTCGGCGCGCCCGGCGACCGAGGCCACCACCCCCACGCCTGAACCCGCGCCAGTATCGAAGGCAGCCTCCGTGACAGCCGCGCCGACACCGGTGCCCGCTGCTGCTACTGAGGAGGCCGGGCGCATCGTTGTCAGGGCGAAAACCAATAGCTGGATTCAGGTCCGCGACGATAACGCTAACGAGCTTTTGTTGACGCGCCTGCTGCGTGCGGGCGACAGTTACGCTGTGCCTGGGCGCTCCGGGCTGATGCTGTCGACGGGCAATGCCGGGGCGCTGGAAATTCTGGTGGACGGTGATGTGGTGCCGTCAATCGGCGCGGAAGGAATGGTGCGCCGCAAAGTTCTTCTCGATGCCGATAAACTCAAAGCCGGCACGGCGGCTAACGAATAAGAGGGAATGCTGTAAAGTGACTACCAGTTTTGATCCTGTGGCTGCGCGGCGCACCAGCGTCCCCGTCACCATCGGCACCGTTACCATGGGCGGCAATGCGCCGGTTGTGGTGCAGTCGATGACCAACACCGATACCGCCGACATCGAGGGCACCATTAATCAGGTCGCGGCGCTGGCCCGTGCGGGGTCTGAACTGGTGCGCATCACCGTCGACCGCCCGGCGGCGGCCAAGGCGGTGGCGCATATCCGGGACGGATTGGACAAGCGGGGCGTTGACGTGCCGCTGATCGGCGATTTCCATTACATCGGCCACAAGCTGTTGAGCGCTCACCCGGCGTGCGCCGAGGCGCTGGCCAAATACCGTATCAATCCGGGCAACGTAGGGTTCAAGGAAAAACGCGATACACAGTTCTCGTCAATGATAGAAACGGCGCTGAAATACGACCGCCCGGTGCGCATCGGCGTCAACTGGGGCAGCCTGGATCAAGACCTTGTGGCGCGCATGATGGACGAAAACGCCAAACTGGCTGAGCCCCGCTCCGCCGCCGCCGTGACCCGGAGCGCCCTGGTGGCGTCCGCGCTCGACAACGCGGCCCGGGCCGAAGAACTAGGCATGAAGCGCGACAAAATCGTGCTGTCGTGCAAGGTGTCCGACGTGCAAAGCCTTATCAATGTGTACACAGACCTCGCCGCCGGTGGCGATTACGCCCTGCACCTGGGGCTGACCGAGGCCGGTATGGGGTCGAAGGGCATCGTCGCTTCGACAGCGGCGATGGCGATCTTGTTGCAGAACGGCATCGGCGACACCATCCGCGTGTCGTTGACCCCTGAACCGGGCGGTGACCGCACCCGCGAGGTCATCGTCGCGCAAGAAATTTTACAAACCATGGGGCTCCGGTCTTTCACCCCGCTGGTCACGTCATGCCCCGGTTGCGGGCGCACGACATCGACCGTGTTCCAGGAACTGGCGGAAAAAATTCAATCCCATGTCCGCGAGCAAATGCCCGTATGGGGCAAGACCTATGAGGGCGTCGAAACCATGACCTTGGCCGTCATGGGCTGTATCGTTAACGGGCCGGGTGAAAGCAAACACGCCGACATCGGCATCAGCTTGCCCGGCACCGGCGAGGAGCCGGCGGCGCCTGTTTTCATAGACGGTGAAAAAGCGATGACCCTGCGAGGCCCCGCCATTGCCGAAGAATTTCAGACCATCGTCGAAGAGTACATCGATACCCACTACAAACGCCGAGACGGCAACTCCGCCGCCGCCGAGTAGCCGGAACTCTTGTCATGTCCGATCTAACGCCACCGCGCGGCACCCATGATCTTCTGCCCGAAGATCAACGCCGCCATCGCCATATCGGGAATACGGCCTGCGCCACTGCGGGGCTGTACGGGTTTGAAGAAATTTCTACGCCGATCTTTGAATCCACCAACGTTTTCAGCCGCACCCTGGGCGAGACGTCCGATGTGGTGACCAAGGAAATGTACAGCTTCGAGGACAAAAAAGGCCGACCCCTGGCCCTGCGCCCGGAAGGCACCGCCGGAGTGGCCCGTGCTTTTATCTCGCACATGCGCTCACAGCCGTTGCCGCTCAAACTCTTTTACCAGGGGCCGATGTTCCGCTACGAACGCGCGCAAAAAGGCCGCCAGCGGCAGTTTCATCAGTTCGGCGTCGAATTGCTGGGCGTGTCTGAGCCGCTGGGCGATGTCGAAGTCATTACGCTGGGCGCGCACATCCTGGATGCACTGGGGGTTGCCGACAAAGTCAGGTTGCAGATCAACACCCTTGGCGATACCGACACACGCCAGGCCTACCGGGAAATTCTGGTTGCCTATCTCAAGGGCCATCAGGACGATCTGTCGCCTGACAGCCAGGATCGCCTGACCCGCAATCCTTTGCGGATTTTTGATTCCAAGGACGAGGGCGACCAACATATTCTTAAGGGTGCGCCCAAGCTGACCGATCACCTGAATGCGGCCTCAAAAGATTTTTTCGACGCCGTGTGTAATGGCCTGGATGCCGCCGGCGTTGCCTATGACCTTAATCCCGGTCTGGTGCGGGGGCTGGATTATTATGGCCATACGGCCTTTGAATTCGTCACCGATACCCTTGGCGCGCAAGGCACGGAGCTGGCCGGTGGGCGTTATGACGGCCTGATTGAGACGATGGGCGGTCCTTCGACCCCGGGCATCGGATGGGCTGCCGGGATAGAAAGATTGGCGCTGATGATCACTGAGCCGCCAGCCCCGGCTCTGGCCATTTCGGTCATCCCCGTTGGCGACGAGGCCAAGGCCGAGGCCCTGATTTTGGCCCTGCAATTGCGGCGCGCCGGTTTTTCCGTTGATCTCGGATTTTCCGGCAATCTAAAAAAACGTTTGAACCGGGCCAACAACGCGAATGCGCGCGCCGCCGTCTTGTTGGGCGAAGAAGAACTGGCCCGTGGGGTTGCCACGGTCCGCGATATGAAAACGGGCGAGCAGACGGAAATCGGCCTTTCAGCGCTGGAAGACCACCTCGCCCGGTACAGGTAGTGAGTTAGTGGTCGATATAAAACAAAGCATTGCCATGGTGGTCGGCGCCAATCACCGCTCCAGCTCCATGAGCATCCGGGACCGGCTGTTCGTCGAAGACGCGCAGGTGCCCGTTGTTCTGGATAAACTACGAAATGCGGGAATCCTTGAGGCGATGGTGGTGTCGACCTGCGACCGGGTGGAAATTCAGGGTCTGCACGATGACCCGCACGCCGCGGCGCGCAAAATCGTTGAAATTCTGGCCGAACATGGCGAACTCGACGTCTCGGATCTTGATGGCCAGACCTACACCCTGGCCGGTGATGAAGCGGTGCGGCAAATTTTTCGCGTGTGCGCCTCGCTCGACAGCTTGGTCGTCGGCGAGCCGCAGGTTCTGGGTCAGGTCAAATCCTGCCACCGCCTGGCGACCGAGGCCGGCATGGCAGGGCCTGCGCTGGAAGCCATCCTGCAAGCCGCCTACGGGGCCGCCAAACGGGCGCGCACGGAGACTGCCATCGGCGAGCGTCCAGTTACCATCGCCGCCGCCGCCGCCCGGCTGGCGCAAGACCTGCACGGCGACTTGTCGAAACGCTCCGGGCTATTGATCGGCACCGGGGAAATGGGCGAATTGACGGCACAGGCCATGCTGGACGAAGGCCTGGGTAACCTGGTCGTCGTGCATGCCGCGGCCGCCCGAGCCGAGGCGCTGGCTCGTGAATTGAACTGTCATGTCGGCGATTACGACGACCTGGCGCGATTGCTGGACGACGCCGATGTCGTGTTGACGGCGCAAGGCGCCCGGCGCCATGTGGTGACATCGGACATGATGCTTGTCGCAATTCATCGCCGCCGCCGTCGCCCGGTGTTCCTGGTCGATACCTCGCTGCCCGGCGACGTGGATCCGTCTATCAACCGTATTGACGAGGCCTTCCTGTACGATCTGGCTGATTTGGAAGGGGTGGTCATGGACGGGCGTGCATCGCGCGAGAGCGAGGCCGCCAAGGCGTCGGCCATCGTCGATGCCGAGGTCGATAGTTTCCTGCGCGGGCGGGCCGAGCGCGTGGCGGTGCCGGCGCTGGGTGATTTGCGCGGCCATTTTGAAAGTGTCCGCGATCAGGTTTTAAAGGAAACCGGCGACGATGCGGAAAAAGCGACGCGGCTGTTGATAAACCGATTGTTACACAAGCCCTCGGAAACCATGCGTGGCGAGGCCGCAAAGGGTGGTGGCTGGCCGGCGGCGGAAAACGTTATCCGGCGGCTGTTCGGGCTGTCGGGGCGAAAAAGCGATGCTAACGATAGCGATACAAACGGGGATAAAAACACGTGAACCTGGAAGAAAACCTCGACCGGTTACTGTCACGCCACCAAGAGCTGGAAGCCCTGATGTCCAGCTCGACGCCGCCCGCGGCGGAAGGTTTTGCAAAATTGTCGAAGGAATATGCCGACCTGACGCCGGTAGTCGAGGCCATTTCCGAACTGCGTGGCGCAAAGCAGGAAATCGGCGATCTGGCGGCGATGATCGCCGATGGTGAGACCGACGCCGAAATGAAGGATATGGCGGTAGAGGAATTTTCCGACCTCAAGGCGAAAATTCCGGATCTGGAAAAACGCCTGCAAATAATGCTGTTGCCCCGCGACGCGGCCGATTCCAAGAACGCCATTCTTGAGGTTCGCGCTGGCACAGGCGGCGAGGAAGCCGGCCTGTTCGCGGCCGACCTGTTCCGCATGTACCAGCGTTATGCCGAGGCGCAGCGTTGGAAATTCGAGATCATGAGCCTCAATGAGACCGGGGTCGGTGGCTACAAGGAAGCCTTCGCCGCCATTTCCGGGACCGGCGTTTTTGCCAAGCTGAAATTCGAATCCGGGGTGCACCGGGTACAGCGCGTTCCCTCCACCGAGTCGAGCGGGCGCATTCACACTTCGGCGGCGACCGTGGCGGTGATGCCGGAAGCCGAGGAAGTCGATATAAAAATCGAGGACAAAGACTTGCGCATCGACGTGTTTCGGGCGTCCGGCCCCGGTGGCCAGTCGGTCAACACTACTGATTCGGCGGTCCGCATTACCCATATCCCGACCGGCGTCGTGGTCTCGCAACAGGACGAAAAATCGCAGCACAAGAACAAGGCCAAGGCGATGCGGGTGCTGCGATCGAGAATTTACGAGGCTGAACGCCAAAAGGTTGACGACGAACGAGCCAAAAACCGCAAATCCCAAGTCGGTTCCGGCGACCGCTCCGAGCGCATCCGCACTTACAATTTCCCCGAACGCCGGGTAACAGATCACCGCGTCAATCTGACCGTGCACAAGCTCGACGCCGTAATGAACGGCGATCTTGACGAAATCATCGAAACCCTGACGTCCGATGACGAGGCCCGCCGACTGGCGGACATTGGGTGAGCGTGAGCGACGGGAGATGAGCGTGAGCGACGGGAGATGGCGCGCCGAAACCTTAGGCCATTGTTTGGACAAAGCCGCCAAGCGCCTCACCGCCGCCGGTATTGACAGCGCGCGTCTCGACGCCCGCCTGTTGGCTGCGCGCGCGCTGGGCTGGGATGCCGGACAAGTCGTGGCGCGTCCAGACCATACACTGACGCCTGAGCAAGGCCGAATTCTGGACGCATTGTTTGGGCGGCGCGAAGCTCGTGAGCCGATGTCGATTATTCTCGGGTGTGTCGAATTCTGGAGTTTGGATTTTACCGTCACCCCCGACGTCCTGGCGCCTCGCCCGGATTCGGAAACCCTGGTCGAAGCGGTTCTGGCGCATGTCGAAGATAAAGATTCAACGCCCACTATTGTCGATTTCGGCACCGGCAGCGGGTGTCTGTTGCTGGCGCTGTTACACGAATTGTCCAACGCCCGGGGGGTCGGCGTCGACATTTCCGAAGCCGCCATTGCCGTGGCCGAGGGCAATGCACAGCGTTTACACCTTGATGGCCGCGCCCGGTTCCAGGTGTCCGATTGGGACGCCCAAGTGGAGGGGCAGTTTGATTTGGTGATTGCGAATCCGCCCTATATCGCCGAGTCCGACTTTCTCGATATAGCGCCAGAGGTGGCCCGGTTCGAGCCCCGTCTCGCGCTTAGCGGTGGCATGGATGGACTGGATTGTTACCGCGCCTTGGCCCCGGCGCTCAATCGCCGGCTGGCGTCCCAGGGCCGCGCCTTCGTTGAAATCGGCGCCGATCAGGCGGAAACGGTCGCCGACGTTTTGGGTAATGCCGGGCTGGTGGTTAAAACCGTACACCAGGATCTAGCCGGGCGTTCGCGGGTCATTGAGGCGGGATTGGGGGATAGTTAATTGTTTGATAAAATTAAAAAATAATGCGAGAAAAAGGTTGGAATTTTAATCTCGACAGACTACGGTATGTCTACTGAGCAGCCGAGGAGGCTGCAGGGGGAGCCCACCCAAGGGTGAAGGTTTCCCAAATAATTTTCCCACGCTAACGCCGTTTCGTTAAGACCATCAACGGGTCGGTCGTGTTGGCTCGGAGCGTTGTCCGGGCCAAGAGTGGCGGGGGATGTACACCACCCTTAAAAAAGCCAAGGTGACATGAAACAAGGTACCAATAACAATAGACGTTCTCGCTCGCGAGGCGGTAGCGGCGGTAGCAGCGGCGGCGGTGGCGGTAAGCGCCATTCCGGCGGTGGCGGTCGTAACAGCTTTGAGAGCAATGGCCCCGATGTAAAAATCCGCGGCACCGCGCAACAGGTTGAGGAAAAATATCTGTCTCTGGCGAACGACGCCAGTTCCTCGGGTGACTGGGTTTCGGCGGAAGCTTATTTTCAATTCGCCGAGCATTATCATCGGGTGATTAGTACCGAGGTTGAAAACAACGCCCATAAGCAGGCCCAGACTCAGACTCAGGTCCAGTCTCAGGGCCAGGTCCAAAATCAGATTCCAAACCAGAACCAGGGTAACCAAAACGTCGTTAAAGACCAAAACGTTGGCAGGCAGGATACCCCAGTCGCCGCATTGGTAGAACCGGTGCCCCAGGAGAGTCCTGAGCCTAAGCCTAAACCCAGGACTGAGCCTAAGCCTGCTTCCAAAACTGTTTCCAAGGGCGCCGCCCCGGTTAAAAAAGATGGGAAGAAGGATCTCAGCGACGCGACTCCGGCCACATTGGCGGCGGCCGTCGCCGAGCGGGAAGCAGCCGCAAGCAAGAATGCCTCTGATTCCGAGCCAGAATCTGTGCCGGAAAAAGCCGCGTCTTAAATTTTTGTGACCCGGTTTGGATTTTTTCCTAGAAGAAAGCCCCGGTTAGAACAAATCCCGAGCGGATGGGATCATTCGCGGCGACGAATTTGCGTCTAATACAAAGACGTAGAGAATTTTTGGTGAACGCGAGTGAACCGGAAATGCTCTAGCTATTCAGAAACCCTAAGCTCGTCGCCGGTGGCAATTTCGCCAGCCGTGGTCACGGTTGCGTAAATCCCCATATCGACATGGCCGAATCCCCGTTTCAGGTCATTCAGCAGCTTGAGGTCGCGCTCTCCCGTGCTGGGGTTGACGTGGGTCGCGGCGCAACGGTCGATGCGCTTGATCACGTTTAGCGTCGCCGTGCCCAGGTTTAGATCTTTGCCGACCCAGTCGAATTCGGTCCAAGGCTCCAGACCATCGAGATAAATATTGGCGCGAAAGCGGATCGGGTCGATTTCGCTTCCCGTTACGCGTTCCAGGTCGCGCACACTGGCTAGATTGATAATAGAACACACGCCGTCGGCGATATCCGACAGGATGGCGCCGGGCTCACATTCCACCAGTTTCGGGCGACCGCGGGCGTCCGGGCCCATGAAGGCTGCGAAAAATTCTTCGATCATGGCCCGGCCAACGGGGGTGGTGATGTCGCCCTTGGTGACAGATTTGCCGCCACGGTCAACGGTCAAAATTCCCGTTTCCGCATCGAACCGGGTCGTCAGCTTGGCCAGTTTCGCATGCAGCATCAGGCACAGGAATGCGGTTTTCGGCATCCACGCCATTGTCGGGCCATCGACCGGCGTGGTGCCCAGGGTCAACGCAAAACGGCGATCCGAGACCAGCCCCTGGCCGGGGGTCAAAGTGGTGGCGGTAAGCAATTCCGCCGTCAGCCCCTTGACCGGATAGCGGCATATTTTATCAATGGTAATTGTCATGGGGGCGAAGAATGCCCCGAGTTCGCCCGCCCGTCAACGGGCCTAACCCTTGCGCGGTATTTACCGAGCCAATATCAAAGAAGCAACTTGGGATCGGATTCGTCATGCTGCACCTGTTCACCCCTACGATCTTCCTCAATACCGGCTTGCGGCGGCTCGGCCCTGGTTCGACGACCACTGGAATTTCCTCGGCGCGATCAAATGGTAAGGCCACGGGACTTTGGTTTTAGGCCATCGCTTGCGCGCTGGGTTATTTGCGCCATATTTTAAGGCAACGCAGAAACAAGCTTGAAACATAGGTTCTGAATTATGGACTTTGAAAACTTTACCGACCGCGTGCGCGGTTTTATCCAATCGGCTCAGACGCTGGCGCTGCGCTCCAACCACCAGCAATTGGTGCCGTTGCATCTGGCGAAATGCCTGCTCGACGACAAAGAGGGCTTGGCCGCAAATCTGATTGGGGCCGCCGGTGGCGACGCTAAAACAGCGCTTAAGCTAACCGAGGCCGAGTTGGCGAAACTTCCGACCGTCGAAGGTTCCGGCGCGGGGCAGGTGCATCTGGCCGGGGAAGCCGCCCGCCTGTTCGATCAGGCCCAGCAGATTGCCGAGAAATCGAGTGACAGTTTCGTTACCGCCGAAAAGCTACTGCTCGCCATCGTCCTTGCCGAAGGCACGTCGGCGGCGAAGGTGATGAAGGACGCCGGTGTTACGGCGCAAGCCCTGAACAAAGCGATCAACGATTTTCGCCAAGGTAAAACCGCCGACACCCGCAACGCTGAAGACAATTACGATGCGCTTAAAAAATACGCCCGCGATCTGACCGAGGCCGCTGCCGAGGGTAAAATAGACCCGGTTATTGGCCGCGACGAGGAAATCCGCCGGACCATTCAGGTTTTGTCGCGGCGCACGAAAAACAACCCGGTGCTGATTGGCGAGCCGGGCGTTGGCAAGACAGCGATTGTCGAAGGT
>JABMOG010000343.1 GCA_013204265.1 Rhodospirillales bacterium | reverse complement strand
ATCCAAGCTGGCTCATATTCTATCCCTTTGATCTCAAACTCATGCTATCGTGATTCTATCAGATCAATGAGCCAGAGAGGGCATTTTTAGAGATGCCCACTATTAAAAAATGGTTTTATTGGAAAATTTTGCGCCGCCGGAAGAACGCAAAACTCAGACCGGAGCGGTTATTTCCACCCTGATACACCACTTTGTCCCTTATCTTGCAGTCCTTGTGCCCCTTGACAACTCAACAAAATTATGATCTTATTCCCTTATGTTAAAAATATAGGAATTATGATTGTGCGTACTTTTTTATCACAAAAACCAAGGCGGTTTCGAGCAACGATGCAACGCCCCGGTGGGTATGTTTTTACAAATGACGACAAATGACGACAATTTTTCATCATCCAGAGCATTTTACCAATGATTTTCAATGAGATGAATACTATCTTGTATCAAAAAATGACGACATAATGACGACACGGCGACGACATCATGGCGACTCTCTGACGACTTTTGGACGACTTGGTGACGACAAAATGACGCATTAGAAATTTTTCCTATCCGACGAATCTTGACCTTCCAGTGACTGGAAGCCTATATAATGCTTACAGTTTACTAGAAGGTTTTTTTAAGGACATTTGAGATGGATACCCTGACCGAAAAAACCGACACCGCCGAAAACGCCCCAGCCGAGGTCTGCGACTTGCAGAGCATTTCCGTGCCTATTGAAGGCATGACCTGTGCGTCCTGCGTCGGGCGGGTAGAGCGGGTGTTGGGGGCGCTTGATGGGATTCATACCGCCAGCGTCAACCTGACCACGGAACGGGCCAGCGTCGAATTTGATCCCGGCACTACCGGGGCGGCGGAAATCACTGAGGCCATTATAAAGACCGGGTTCAGCGTGCCTTCAGCGTCCGTTGATCTCGCCATTCGCGGCATGACCTGCGCATCCTGCGTGGCGCGGTTGGAGAAGGTTTTATCCGCTTTGCCCGGCGTGAACTCCGCCGAGGTCAATTTGGCGACAGAAAAGGCGCATGTCTCCTATACCCCCGGTGTCCTGGATGCTAACGGCCTGGTACGCGCCGTCGAACAAGCCGGATATGAAGGGCGCGCCATTACCAATGGCGAGGTCAATATCGAGGATCACGACCACCACGCGTCTGAAACCCAGACTCTGCGCCGCAACGTAGTTTTCGCCGCCGCCTTAACGGTCCCGTTGTTTCTGATCGCCATGCTGAAAATGGTCCCCGGCATCGGCGACGGGATGATGGTCACCCTGAGCGAGCGGGGTTGGATAGGTGTGGAATTCCTGCTTGCAACACCGGTGTTGTTTTATGCCGGGCGGCGGTTTTTCGTGTCCGGCTGGGCCGAACTCAGCCACCTCAGCCCCGGCATGAATTCCCTGGTTATGCTGGGTGCCAGTGCCGCCTATTTCTATTCCGTCGCCGCCCTTGTTGCACCGGGCCTTTTCCCTGTCGGCACGGCCAACAGCTATTTCGAGGCCGCTGGCGTTATCGTCACCCTGATTCTGATCGGCCGGTACCTGGAGGCCCTCGCCAAGGGGCGGACATCCGAAGCGATCAAAAAACTGATGCAGCTGCAGGCCAAAACCGCACGGGTAATCCGAGACGGTAAGGAAACGGAAATTCCCATCGAAGACGTCGTCGCCGGAGATCTGGTTGTGGTGCGCCCCGGCGAGCGGCTAGCCGTGGACGGCGTCGTCACCGATGGCGCCAGCTATGTCGACGAATCGATGATTTCCGGCGAACCGGTTCCGGTTGAAAAAAGCCCCGGCACCGAAGTCACCGGCGGCACCGTCAACAAAACCGGTGCGTTCACGATGCGCGCCACCCGCGTCGGCGCCGATACGGTTCTCAGCCAGATCATCCGCATGGTCGAAGAAGCGCAAGGATCGAAACCACAAATCCAGAAACTGGCCGACCAAATCGCCTCGGTCTTCGTGCCGGTGGTCATGGCCGCATCCGCCGTGACCTTCGGTGTGTGGCTGACCTTTGGCCCGGACCCGGCGCTCAGTTTCGCCTTCATCACCTCGGTTTCGGTGTTGCTGATCGCGTGCCCCTGCGCCATGGGGCTGGCGACACCGACGGCGATCATGGTCGGCACCGGCAAGGGCGCGGAAATGGGCGTGCTGTTCCGTCGTGGCACGGCCCTGGAACTTCTTGCCAAGATCGACACCGTCGTGCTCGACAAAACCGGCACTCTGACCAAGGGACGGCCCGAGCTGACAGATTTCAACGTCATAGACGGAAACGAGGACGACGTTTTGCGTCTCGTCGCCGCCGCCGAAACCAAGAGCGAACATCCCATTGCCGAGGCCATCGTTCGCGCGGTGCACGGCAAAGGCATTGAACTTCCCATCGTAGAAGCCTTCAACGCCGAACCCGGATACGGCATCGACGCCAAGATCGAAGGCCACACGGTCCAGGTCGGGGCTGACCGCTATATGGAACGGCTCGGTATCGACCTTGGGCCCGTAACGGCTAGCGCTGAGGCATTAGCCGATCAGGCACGGACACCACTCTACGCCGCCATTGACGGCAAGCTGGTCGCCGTGATTGCAGTCGCCGACGCGCTCAAGGACGGCAGCCGGGACGCCATAACAACGCTTCAGGGCATGGGCATGGAAACCGTTATGGTGACCGGCGACAACGAACGCACCGCGCGCGCCATCGCCGCGGAATCGGCAATCCACCGCGTCCTGGCCGAGGTTCTGCCGGAACGCAAGGCCGAGGAAATCAAGCGGCTGCAAGCGGAGGGCCGAAAAGTCGCCTTTGTCGGTGACGGTATCAACGATGCCCCGGCGCTGGCCCAGGCCGATGTCGGCATCGCCATCGGCACCGGCACGGACATCGCCATCGAGGCCGGTGACGTAATTTTGATGTCCGGCGACTTGCGCGGCATCGTCAACGCCATGTATTTGTCGCGCCGCACGTTGGCGACAATCCGGCTCAATTTTTTCTGGGCCTACGCCTATAACGTGGCGCTGATTCCCGTCGCCGCCGGCGCACTGTATCCGTGGTTGGGCGTATTGCTGAGCCCCATGCTGGCCGCTGGCGCCATGAGCTTTTCCAGTATCTTCGTGATTACCAATTCGCTGCGGTTGCGCCGGTTTCAATCGCCCGTGGCCAACGCAAAAGGAGGCAGGTTATGAACATAGGTGCCGCTGCTGATGAGACTGGCGTTTCCGCCAAGACCATTCGCTATTACGAAAGCATCGGCCTAATTCCGCCGGCCAGACGGGCCGAAAACGGCTACCGGGATTACACCGGATTCGATATCGAAACCCTTAAATTTATCCAGCGCGCCCGCCGGTTGGGATTCAGCGTCAAAGACGTCGGGGGCCTGTTGCAATTGTGGAATGACAAAGATCGCACCAGCGCCAGCGTAAAAACGCTAGCATTGCGCCATATTGCCGAGGTCGAACAGCGCATCGGCGAACTTCAATCCATCCGCAACACCCTGATCCACCTGACCGACCGCTGCCACGGCGACGACAGGCCCGCGTGTCCGATCCTTGAGGACTTTGCCTTAGGCCAGGGCGTGGAGGATATTTAGAATGCGGCTAATGCAGTTGGCGACGCCGGTCGCCCCCGGAATTCCGGTCCATCTGGTGGCGGCGACGATCGGGACCGAAAAAATCGGATACCCGGATAAACGGGCGGTTGTTTTCGACCAGCGCGCAAATTCGGCCATAGATGGTGAGGGCCGAAACCGGCTTGGCCAAATATTCCGTCATGCCGGTGTCGCGCGCGGTACAGACGTGGCGCAGTTCCGTATTGGCGGTGCAGATGACGACGGGAACGAAGGGGTTGGTGCTTTCCGGGTCCTGGCGCACACGGGTCAGGAACTCCATGCCATCCAGGCCTTCGGTCCAGTCACAGAGGATGATATCGACGGGAAAATTACAGAACATGGTCCAGGCAACGTCCGGGTCCGGGGTGCTCTGCACCGTCGGCACACCGAATTCACTGAACACGTCGGTCAGAAGCTTGCGAATCAACAGGTGCTTCTCAAGCACCAGAATGCCCAAACCCCTCAGGTCATACGCCTGCATTTTACCACCCGTTTATTTTGGAGCGGCGTTTTTCGCCGTTATTTTAACCCTGTTTGGGCGCTATATATACCAAATTCACCTGAATTACGACTCAAAATGTATGGTTGTCTCCATTGAAAACAAATGCCCAAAACGAACTCAAGTCCAAGGGGTCTTCGCGCCGACGACCGGAATTTCGCTTGAACCCCAAGCGTCAGGCCTTTTTCGTTGGCCTCGCCTTGGCCGGTATTGCCATCGGTTATGGTCTCGGTGTTCTGAGTAAAAACGCCTCGCGCCCGGAAAAAACCGAAACGGCGGTCCGTTTGAGCGTCCAGGAGGCTCCGCCCAGGCCGAACCCGGGCACTGTACGCGCCTACGAAGAACCGCTGCCGAAAGACATTATCGAAAATACTGTCGAGACCGGAAACGGAAAGGCGCTGCCCACGTTAAAGGTAACAGTGGAAACACCACACCCGGTGCAAGAGAAAACAGTTTTAAAAGCCCCGCCCGAAGAGACACATACTTCAGCCCCCGAGCCCGCACCTGTCCCCAAGAAACCTTTGGGCAAACCGCAAGCGCCATCCGAACAACTTGCCGCAATTGTCCCCGGCCCCGGGCCTGGAGCTATCCTGAAACCTGCCCCCAAAAGTATTGCCAAAATCGCCATCGTCATTGACGATCTCGGCATCGACAAGGCCCGCACCGCCCGCACCCTCGAATTGAAAGGCCCGCTGACCCTATCGTTTTTGGCCTATGCCCCCGGCCTTGCCAGCCAGACAAAAGCCGCCGGCGACGCCGGGCATGAGTTGTGGATGCACATTCCCATGGAACCCGGCAGCCCCGACATTGACCCCGGACCGAATGTCCTGCTGACCGGGTTGCCTGAAAAAGAATTGCGGGCCAGCGTTCAATGGAATCTCAGCCAGTTCAGCCATTATGTCGGGGTCAACAACCATATGGGCAGCCGGTTTACCGCCGACCTGTTGGGGATGCGGGTGGTGATGCAGGAGCTGAAAAAACGTAATTTGTTGTTCCTTGACTCGATTACGTCTGGGCATTCGGTCGCCCGTCAAGTGGCGGGAGAAATTGGCGTGCCCTTTATCGGGCGCAACATCTTCATCGACCACCTCGATGAAACCCCTGAAATCCTGAAGCGCCTTGCTGAAGTCGAACGGCTGGCGGCCAAATCCGGTTATGCCGTCGCCATCGGGCATCCACGGGAAAAAACGCTACGGGCGATCGGCCCGTGGTTGGATTCCCTAGAAAGCAGGGGGTTCCAGCTGGTTCGCTTGTCGTCGCTGATCAAAAGGCATTGACCTTACAGTCGCTGGAACCTGTAAGATTCTGACAAACCCAAGACGTTACAGGAGCTTGAAAATGACGAAAAGATATCGAGTTTTAGGGATGACCTGCGGCGGTTGCGCTAATTCCGTTACCAAGGCGATCAAGGCCACGACACCGGACGCTTCGGTCGAAGTTGACCTCGACGCCAAAGAAGTGAACGTGGACGGCATCGCAGACGACGCCACCGTTCAAAACGCCGTAGAAAGCGCCGGTTTCGAATTCGGCGGGCAGGTTTAGGCTCAGGAATTTCCGGTGGAGAATTTGACCGCTTCCTCGGCGGCAAAAATCAACGCCTGGGCCTTGTTGCAGCTTTCCTGAAATTCGCCTTCGGGGTCACTGTCGGCGACGACGCCGCCGCCGGCCTGAACGTACAGAAGGCCATCTTTGAGGACGGCGGTGCGCAGGGCGATGCAGGTGTCCATCGAGCCGTCGGCGCCGAAATAGCCGACCGTGCCGGCATAGACGCCGCGCCGGGTCGGCTCCAACT
>JABMOG010000342.1 GCA_013204265.1 Rhodospirillales bacterium | reverse complement strand
GGCCATGTCCGCCTATTACCTAAAAGGTGTATTGGGCAAGGCCATTGAATTGATGGATATTTTCAGAGGCATCATGCCTTATTTGGTCATCGTCATCGGGGTCATGGTCTTGATGTACCAGTTCCCGCAGATCGCGCTGTGGCTGCCGGATTACCTGTTCGGCAAATATATTCCTTAAGAGAAGATCAAAGACGGGTCGGACATATGGAGTTAAAAGATTATGCTTGAAGCTATCGTTGATAAAATTTCCGGATTTATCGGATCGGTGCTGGTAACCGTTTTTGTGCTCGGGCTGGCGCAAAGTATTTCTGCCGGTGCCGCCGGTTTTTGGGGTGGCCTTCCGTTCTGGGTAATTTGCCTCACCATCCTGCCGCTAGTCTTCTATGACTTCTGGGATTCATGTATCCGCAAAAAATAAAAACGTGTTCACTCCCCCGCCACCCTACCCGCCTCCGGGGCCAAGGACTTCATACGCATGACTTTGATTGAACTTTCCGCCACCGAGGCCATCCAGCAAATACGCGACGGGGAAATCTCTTCCGAAGAATTGGTCCAGGCCTGTCTTGACCGGATCGAACAGGTCGATGGCGAGATCGAGGCCTGGGTGCGCCTGGACTCCGACTATGCCCTTGAGCAAGCCCGCGCCCGCGACGCCCAACGACAGGCCGGTCATTCCCTCGGCCCATTGCACGGGATTCCCGTCGGCATCAAGGATATCTTCGACACCCAGGACTTGCCGACGGAAAACGGCACCATCATAGATTCCGGTCGCCAACCGGAAGAAGACTGCAAAGTTGTAAGCCTGCTGATTGAGGCCGGCGCGGTCATCCTGGGTAAGACGGTATCCACTGAATTGGCCGTGTTCGGGCCGGGCAAAACCAAGAACCCCCACAACACGGAACATACGCCCGGTGGCTCGTCCAGCGGATCGGCGGCAGCGGTGGCGTCCTATATGGTGCCTCTGGCCGTCGGCACGCAAACCAACGGCTCCGTTATCCGGCCTGCGTCCTTTTGCGGCGTCGTCGGTTTCAAACCCAGCCACGGCCTGATACCCAGAACCGGAGTGCTGGCCCTGTCCGCCTTTCTTGACACGGTCGGAGTCTTCGCGCGCTCCGTCGAAGATGCTGCCCGGATCACCGAGGTTCTTATCGCCCACGATTCCGGCGATACCGATACGGCCCCCCGCGCCCGCCCGCACCTATCAAAAATCGCTAATGAACAGCCGCCCGTGACGCCGAACCTGGTTTTCGCCAAGACCCCGGTCTGGGATCAGGCGGACGAGGAAACCCAGGAAGCGTTCGCCGAATTAGTGGATTTCCTCAGCGATCAATGCGACGAGCTGGAACTGCCTGAGCCCTTCGATAAAGTCATCGAAATGCACGGCGACATAATGAATGCGGATCTGGCAAAACACCTCGCCGGGTATTACGAGCACGCAAAGGACAAGCTAACCGATGTCCTGATAAACATGATCGAGGATGGCAAGAAGGTCACCGCCGTCGATTTCAACATAGCCACTGACTGGCGCGAGGTTCTGAACGGCGGCCTCCAAAAAGTCTTCGAAAATTATGACGCGATCATCACTCCGGCCACTCCCGGTGAGGCCCCGGCCGGACTGGACGCTACTGGAAGCCCCGTTTTCAACACCCTTGCCACCTTCCTGGGTGCCCCGGCGATTACCCTTCCCCTAATGGAAGGACCAAACGGGCTTCCCGTCGGCGTGCAACTCATCGGCCAGCGTGGCGACGACGCAAGGCTTCTCAGGACAGCTACCTGGCTGGTAGAGCGGATGGCGCAAACCGGCGGCTGAACCCGCCTTTCACTTCCTTATCGGAACATGCGCCAATGGATGCGCCTGGCCGACCAGCGACTTCAGGCGTTCATCCAGAACGTGGGTATAAATCTGCGTTGTCGCGATGTCGGCGTGCCCCAACATCTGCTGTAAAGACCTGAGATCGGCGCCATTGGCCAAAAGATGGCTGGCGAAGGAATGGCGAAGCACATGTGGTGAAACCCGGTTGGAAGCCAAACCAGCCTCAGGCGCCAAGTCCTTTAACATCTGCGAAAACCGCGCCCGGGTCAGGTGCCCTTCTTTAGACCGTGACGGAAACAATTGATTGCGCACCCCAGGTGCCGCGCCTTTTTTCGGAATAAAGGTCTCGCGTACGGCCAGATAATCCTGCACCGCATCGCGGGCCGGTTCGCTCAAGGGAACCATCCGCTCCTTGCCCCCCTTGCCACGTACCACCAACATCAATCCATCGCGGCTGAGACCCGACATTGGTAACCCGACCAGTTCCGAAACCCGAAGCCCGGTGGCGTACAGAATTTCCAGCAAGGCCATCAGCCTCAATCCTTCGCGCCCCGACCTCACCTTGGCCGCCATTAACAGAGCTTCGACTTCCGCCTCACTGAGGAGTTTCGGAATGCGGCGGCCTTGGCGAGGGCTGTCCAGGGCGGTGGTGGGGTCATCGCTCCGCACACGCTCGGCATACAGAAAACGGAAAAATTGGCGCAAAGTCGACAACCGCCGAGCACTGGTTCCTGCCGACAGTCCGGCTTCGGAAAGAGATTTCAGATACTGGCGTATCATCGCCTGGGGGGCGTCTTCGGCCGCCCGGTTCCGGGCATTTGTGAAGGTGGAAAAATGGCGCAAATCGTGGCCATAGGAGCCGAGGGTGTTCTGGGCGGCGCCTTCGGCGGCCAATTTATCCAGAAACATTTCCACCTGAACAGAGACTTGGGGTTGGCCGGGGTTTCCAGCCGCCGCCCCGGAATGTTTCCGGGTGTTCACAAACCAGCCGCGAGAGCCGCTTCCACGGCCATGGCGCGGGCTTCAGCCTCGAATCCGGCGGCACGCAGGCTGACCAGAACCTGACGTAACAGCAACGGGTTGGCCCCGGCGGGACCATTCTCGCCAAGCGCCATCAGCGCCAGCATCACCGTTTCCGCGACCCGGCTTCGGGCCTTATCTGCGGGAGGTATTGCAGGAGAAGGCGGGTTTTCGGTGGCAACTGCAATGTCGGCAGTGCCTTCGCTTGGTGCACTATCGGAAAGAACTGGTTTGGAATTTGGTGCCGATTCGCTGGCGGCCTTGGTTGCATCGATCAGGCGAAACCATAATGCCGCTTCAGGCATGGAGATCGCACGGCGCTCATTCCCCGTCATCAGTGCACCCCAGGTTTCCACCGGTACCGGCTCGCCCAGAGCATCAAACAGGGAATACAAAAGGGCTGCGTCCTGGTCGGCATCTTTGCGGTCTCTGACGGTTTTCCACCAAGATGAAAGTTTGATCGTATTCCATTCGGCGGCTTCCGACGACCCCATCAGACGGATCACCGGCATCAATTGGGTGATCGCTTGAGCGGCTTCCTTGTTAAACAATGCGCTTGCCCGCATCAGTGCAAACCAGGCTTCAGCGGGAACCGTTTCCCCAACCAACAACAACCCGCGCACGGCCTCGGGTGCGAACCACAACAATTCCGCAGACGGCGGGATGGATTTCAGAACCGGCAGGAAAACCCGGACCACGGAGGAATAGCGGCCTTCTTCGCGGCCCAGAGCCAAGGCGCGGGCCACGACTTCGGCCTGGGCCGTGGGAACTGTTTGGGTCAACGAAGTGTGATACAGAAGTGCGCGGGTCATCGGTCCACCCCGGGTTTCGGCCCGCGATAGGGGATTGGCCAGATCATCGCTGGAAAAAGAAACGATGGAATAAAGCTGGCGCAGGGAATCGACCGGCAGGGCGCCGGCGGCCTCGGCCCTCTCAGCGGCTTCAAGGCGAATTTCCACCGGCGCGTTAGGGCTGATGGCAATCGTCCGAAGCACACCCGGATGGTTCGATAAAATAACATCCGCCGGCAGCTTCGCCTTGGCGACCCGCGCCATCGCCAGGGTCAATGGGGTCGGCTCAGCAAGACTTTCAAGGATGGGCGGTGTTCCCGCAGCTAAAGCCCCGATTAGCGAAAAGAAGACCTCGTCCTTCACACCGGTTTCACGCATGATGGAAACGCCCAGGGCTGCCTTGTCATGTCCTCCCGCCAGGGACTGACAGAACAGGAACACCTTCTGCCAGAAGGGTTCATTTTGGTCACGCACCACGCCTCCCGCCAGCGCGCAGGCCCGCGCATTGTCGTTGGCCAGAAACCGGGTTTCGGTTTCAATGCGCGACAGTTCGGAATTTGACGCCCGACCCGGCGTGGCGTTAAGAAGCGTGTTGACGGCGACAAGGTCGCCCATGGCAGCCAGCATCCTGACCCGAATCGCAACTAGGCTTGCGCCGTTGCTTTTTCCTTCCGGCACCCGAGCAATGCTCAACAGCATTCTGCGCATCAGATTCCGCATGGTGGGCGAAGATGCATTGACCGGCAACCGGGGCAGCAGGCGCTCGACAATGGAACGGTCCGTTCCCAACCACATATCGGCCCCGAACCCCCCTTGATCGTCCGCCAAGGTGCCCGCCGTGTCGGGATCAATGGTTTGAAGGCTATCGATTCGAACGCCGCCCCCGGTCACTGGCGAAGGCGCTGGTGCTGTGACAGGAACCGCCGCCCCGACCGGTTTGAGAACGGCTGCCGGGGCCGTCAGAGGAGCAAACTTCTGCGGCGGCACCAGGGGAACGGATTTAATGCCTTGATCCTGAGCGGCGGCATAAGGCGCAGCCAGACTCATAACCGCCGCGACCAGAAAGACGACGACGAAAGGACAAGTGCGTTTAGCGTGGGAAACGGTCATCCGGGAGGACTCTTTCGACTTTTTTGACAGGGGGCGGAATGTCCCAGGTTGCCAGAAACGCTGCCCCACCGGCAATGCCCAGAAAAACCAGGATCAACACGGCCCTTGATATATTCTTCATCCTTGGTTCTCCGGCAGATTTAAAAACATCGGCACCGTTGGTGAAATAACGACAGCCGATATTGTTTATGCTAAGTTCCGACTATGGCATTTTTCCGGCAGGCTACTAATCCCGAGTCTATCGGCTTGAGCAAGCGCTTTCAACGACCCAACGTCCCTGCCATAAGGGTTTTTGGGAATTATTTTTTATTTCAGGCATGACCGCTGACCCATCGCGAAAATTAGGAAAAACCATTGTTTTGGTCGGTCTCATGGGGGCCGGGAAAACCAGCGTCGGGCGTCGGCTTGCAGACATGCTAGAGATGGACTTTGTCGATGCGGACGAGGAAATTTCCAAGGCAGCGGGGTGTTCGGTCGAGGATATTTTCGAAGATTATGGAGAAAAAGCCTTCCGAGACGTTGAAGAACGGGTCATTCAGCGCCTTTTGCAAGAAAAACCCAGAGTTCTGGCGACCGGTGGCGGAGCATTCATGAATCCAAGGAACCGCCAACGGATCAATGAGGGCGGCATCTCGATTTGGCTACGCGCCGACCTCGACGTACTGGTCCGGCGCACCAGCCGCCGAGGCGGTCGCCCTCTATTGAAAAACAAGGACCACAAAATCACCTTGGGAAAATTGATCGAGGAGCGAAGTCCCGTATACTGCGAGGCCGATATTGTTGTCGATTCGCGCGAAGACGGCCCCGAGGCTACGGCGCGGGATATTATACAAGCTCTTGAGGAATTTACCCCGCCAACCGCTCAGGACACCATTTAATGAATTCCGAGCACGCAACCCTTAACGTTGACTTGGGGGCACGCAGTTATGACATCCTGATCGGCGAAGGACTGCTACAACAGGCAGGCACCTTGATCCGCCCCGTGCTGGCCCGCCCTCGCTGCGTTCTCATCACCGATGAAAATGTCGAACACCATTGGCTTGGAACGGTGGAAGGCTCGCTCGACGCCGCCGGCATCGAATACCTGAGTATCGTCTTAGAGCCCGGCGAACAAACCAAGGATTACGCCCACGTCGAAGCCTTGACGGGGCAATTGCTGGATGCCCGGATTGAGCGTTCGACCACATTGATCGCACTGGGCGGCGGTGTGGTCGGCGATCTGGTCGGGTTTTGCGCCGCCATTACCTTGCGCGGACTCGATTTCGTGCAAATCCCGACAACCCTGCTGGCCCAGGTCGATAGTTCGGTTGGTGGCAAGACGGGCATCAACATGCCCCAGGGCAAGAATCTGATCGGTGCGTTTCACCAACCCCGTCTGGTGTTGGCCGATATCGGTGCCTTAAGCACCCTGCCGCCCCGCGATTTGCGCGCCGGTTATGCCGAAGTCGTCAAATACGGGTTGATCAACGACGCCGACTTTTTTGCCTGGCTGGAAACCAATGGCCCCAGGATCATCGCTTCGCCGGACACCGCCGACATGCAGGCGCGGCGTCATGCCGTGTTGACCAGTTGCCGGGCCAAGGCGGCCATCGTTTCAGCCGACGAAACCGAACAGGGTATGCGGGCCTTGCTCAATCTTGGCCATACCTTCGGCCATGCACTGGAGGCAAAAACCGGTTATGGCGAAACCCTGAGCCACGGAGAATCCGTCGCAATTGGTACCGTCATGGCCTTCGACCTGTCGGTCCGCATGGGCCTTTGTTCGATCGAAGATCGCGACCGCGTTAAAAACCATTTGGCAGGCTGCGGTCTGCCGGTCGGGCTGGACACCATCCGCGATGCGGGATGGTCGTCATCGGAGCTTATCGATCTGATGGGCCAAGACAAAAAAGTCGCAGGCGGTAAGCTGACCTTTATCCTTGCCCGCAATATCGGCCAATCATTCATCACTAATGACATCGACCTTGCAGAAGTTACCGCCGTTCTTGATGATCATCTGAAGGCTTGAGAAAAACTGTACGGGGGCCATCCCGACACCCAACAATCATCACAACACTTTGATATAATTGGAGCAAACTATGCTCATCACCATTTTACTTATTGCTATACTACTGGTTTTTTCGGCTTTCTTTTCGGGCTCGGAAACCGCTCTGACCGCAGCTTCGCGTCCGCTCATGCATCAGCTTGAACGCGACGGCAACCACAGGGCGCTAATCGTCAATCGCCTTTTCGAACACAAAGAACGCCTTATCGGCGCAATCTTGCTCGGCAACAACTTGGTAAACATCTTTGCTTCGGCGCTTGCGACCAGCTTGTTGATTCTGCTTTTCGGCGACGCTGGAGTGGCCTATGCGACCATTGTGATGACCCTGATGATTCTCGTTTTCTCTGAAATTTTGCCCAAAACCTACGCCATAAGGAACTCCAATAAGGCGGCCTTGGCGATTGCGCCGACCGTCAAGGCGATGGTCTGGGTTCTGACGCCGGTGACGGCCACCATAAATGTCGTCGTCCGCGGCATCCTCAAGGTGTTTGGCGTCGATTATCACGCCGAAGATGTCTTCGGCAGCGGCGCTGAGGAACTGAGGGGCGCTATCGAACTCCATTCCGGGGAAAACAAAAGCATTAAGCAGGAACGCGATATGCTGCGCAGCGTTCTCGATCTTGGCGAAGTTCAGGTCGGCGAAATCATCATCCACCGCAAGAACGTGACGACTGTTAACGCCGACCTGGCACCGGCCCAGTTGGTGGCCGAAGTCCTGCAAAGCCCCTACACCCGGTTGCCCCTGTGGAGGGACGACCCTGATAACATCATCGGTGTCTTGCACGTCAAAGCGCTGTTTAAGGAAATACGCACTCTCGGCGAAAACCTCACAGGGCTGGATGTTCTTGGCCTTGCCGCCGATCCTTGGTTCATACCGGAACAAACCTTGCTGGTTGACCAATTGGAAGCCTTTCGCAAGCGGCGTGAGCACTTCGCCCTTGTTGTCGATGAATACGGCAGCCTGATGGGCGTGGTAACCCTGGAGGATATTATCGAAGAAATCGTCGGCGACATTGTTGATGAACACGATATTTCCGTTACCGGCGTCAGCCCTAGGCCTGACGGCAGCTTCCTGGTCGATGGTGATGTCACCATCCGCGACCTGAACCGCGAATTCGAATGGGATCTTCCTGACGAAGAGGCTTCGACAATAGCGGGATTGATTTTACATGAAGCGCGGCGAATTCCAGAAATCGGACAGCGCTTCCTGTTTCACAGTTTTCGCTTTGAAATTGTCAGCCGCCACCGCCATCAGATTACCCGGGTACGCCTGACCCCACCCGCACAGGTACGTTTAACCCCACCCCAATAAGTGGGGAAATCTTAACAACCAGAAAACCCTGAGGGGCTTGCTTACGCATTGTAATATAGCGGCTTTCTTGAACACCCTTGCGTGGCCCCCCCTGACTTGCCCTAAGATATCCTTGGTATCTTTCTAAGGTTCGGAATTTTAGAAGGAATGAGGCTATGCAACGCAAGATAATGCCTGACATTATAAAGAAACAAACCATCAGTTCGCTGAGACCGGACAACACGGTTCTGGAAGCGGCAACGATGATGACCAGCGCTAATATCGCCGCCTTGGTCATCCTTGACGATGACTCAAAACTCGTTGGCATCGTTACTGAGCGGGATTTAACACGCCGCGTCGTTGCCAAAGGGTTACCCCCTAACAAAACGCCAGTCAGCGATATTATGACGGAAAATCCTGATACCCTGGCACCCGATGATTCCGCTGGCGACGCGTTGGAGCTGATGCAGTCGCGTCATTATCGCCACTTGCCAGTGATGGACGGCGAAACCTGCGTCGGAATGGTGTCGATTCGCGATCTCTATATAGCCTCCAAATCGACCCTGGAAGAAAATATCCGGGAAACCGAAGCTTTCGTCTTTGGCGACCGCTACGGCGCTTGATATAAATTGCTTTTCCCTTTGCTTTCCTGATTCTCGCCGATAAATGGGCGAGATCGTTTCAAAGCATTCACCCCCCTGTACCAATTAAGAATCGAGATAGGCCGCCATGGCGTTGACCAAACCGCAACCCCGCAAACACCTTCACACCCGCGATATTCAATGCAAGGGGTATCAGCGCGACGATGGCCTTTGGGATATCGAAGGCAGAATCGTCGACACCAAAACCTATTCCTTTGAAAATTTCGACCGTGGCGGAGTCGCCAGCGGCGAACCTGTTCACCATATGGAAATCCGCCTGACGGTGGATGATGATCTGGTTGTTCGAAAAGCCGAAGCCTCGACATTATCTTCGCCGTATTCCCTCTGCGGAGATATTAACCCTGTTTTTGCGACCCTCGAAGGTGTCGTCATCGCGCCGGGCTGGCGGCGGGAAGTGATCAGGCGGATGGGTGGCGCCAAGGGGTGCGTCCATCTGACTGACCTGGTTACCGGACCGATGGCGGTAACCGCCCATCAAACCATTTTAACCGCCAAACAGCGGCGCAAAATGGCCGAACCGGGGAAACAGCCGCCACAGCTGAATTCCTGCCACGCTTATGCCCAAGGCAGCGACATCGTTAAACGGATATGGCCCGAATTTTATAAGGATAGCTGATCGGTGAGAGTTCCGAGGCGTCTCAGCCCCTGCGCGCCTTCGAATTGCGGGCGGCAAGTTCCGGCAAAATCACCGAAGCGAACCCGCGCTGCAAAGCCCCGTATTCCGCCACCACGGACCGAAAATAGGTGACGATAAAAGCCCGTACAGCCGAAGTCCTGCTAGCGCCTTCGCACCGGTTTTCAATCATTGAACACAATTCATGAACCGTCAGGCCCTCACACTCACAAATATCTAGGATCGCCTCCCAACTAGCCTGTTCCAGCCTTAGGGACGTCCGACGACCGTGTATCGTTACATTTTTGCTAATCAATTTAGTTTTCATGAAATTCCTACAGACCGTATGTTAGGAAATGCCTTTTCCGGCCTTCGGAATATGCAAGCCCCCTTGTTTTTCCAGCCCTTGAAATGCTGGTCTTGGTTAAATCCTTTCTGAAATCGTAAAGTTCCCTAACCCCAAGAATAATATTGTCGCCAAGTTTCTTTTAAGGAATAGCCCCTATTAAAGGGAATACTCTTACACAATACAATAGTGTGGCAAGTAGGCAGATGGGTATAGTCGGTTATTAGCAGATTTTCACAGGTCAGCCCGCAAGGGCGATTTTACTTTCTTCTTGTGCTGGTGGTCGTTTTTTGGGGCGTCAACTGGCCAATCATGAAGTTGGGTATCCAGTACCTTTCGCCGTTGTGGTTCGCGGCGACACGGATATTTCTAGGCTCTCTTTTCCTGTTTGGCCTGTTGGCCTTTCAGGGCAGGGTTCGCCTGCCTGCGAAGGCGGATTGGAATATCCTGGTCACCATCGCCATTTTCCAAATCGCCCTGCCGACGGCGTTAATCCACTCCGGCCTGCTGTTTTTGGGGGCAGGACACTCGGCTATTCTGGTTTTCACGATGCCCTTATGGGTCGCCCCATTGGCATTTTTCTTCCTGGGCGAACGGTTCAGCGTAGCGAACCTGGTCGGGACAATATTGGGATTGGCCGGTATCGCCCTCTTGGTGGACCCAGTAGCATTCGATTTTACCGACCGGACCCAGTTAATCGGGAACGGTTTCATGCTGGTCTCGTCTTTCAGCTTCGCCATCGCCATCATTCTTATGCGCCGCAACCCCAGCCCGGCACCGATTATTCAACTGGTTCCGTGGCAATTATTTTTGGGGTCTATTATTTTGATACTCACCGCATTGAGCATCGATGGGCTGCCAAAGGTTCAGTGGTCTTCGTCGTTAATCGCAATCATGGCCTACAACGGGCCCATTGCATCGGGATTCTGTTTTTGGGCCTACCTGACGGTTTCGCGTAGTCTGCCGGCCATGAACACCGCCGTCGGCTCGATGGGGGTTCCGGTCATCGGCGTTATTTCTTCGGCATTTATTTTAGACGAATCTCTGGCCCTGAACGTGGTATCGGGACTGGTTTTGATTCTTTTGGGCGTTCTGACGGTCACCTTGCACGACTTGAGACGCTCAAGGTCCCGCTAATCCATTGATATAAAACGGGTCAAGTTGGAAATTTTCGCCCCCTCGCTTGTCACAGTCCGGGCGATACCCCATAGTTTCGCCGCTATGGGAAGGTCATCGACTTTAATCGCACTTGAGAGTTATCCGGACGACGAACCGGATGTCCGTTTCTGCGACTGGCCAGAATGCCGCGATGAAGGCGTGCACCGGGCGCCGATATCGCGTGACCAAATGAAGGTCTTTCACCTGTTTTGCCTGTCCCATATTCGTCAATACAACAAAAGCTGGAACTATTACGCCGGAATGAGCGATGCCGAGGTTGAAGCCGATGTCCGCCGGGACACCGTCTGGAACCGACCGAGTTGGCCCTTAGGCGGAAATATTGGGCCAGAAGCCGTGGTTGAGCAGATGGGCGCTTTCGGTCCCGACTGGGACCAAAGCGACGCTTACACTCAACGTCCCGACAGCACCGCCAGACCGGGCACCCGCGAGGCATGGGCCATTGCAGTTTTCGACCTGTCTGGCCCCATTACCGGCGACACTGTCAAGACCCGGTATAAGGAACTGGTCAAACAGTACCACCCCGACACCAATGGCGGCGACAAGGCTGCGGAAGAAAAAATCAAGGAAATTAACGAAGCCTACCAGATCATCCTGGACATGGTGGGTGGGCAACTCCCCTTTCCGGCCCTGCCGCCTTGACGAAACGGGCACGTTGACTTAACTCCCTTGCCTTTCTGAGCCGTACTTCCCAAATTACTGACAAATCCCGTTATCTTTTACATTCTTCTGGAACATTGCCTTATGAGCGCCACCGAAAACATGAATATGACTAACCAGTTGGCCCAACAAAAGCCGGACATGATGGTTTCCGTCCGCCAACTGTTCGGCATCGACAGCGATATGGAGGTTCCCGCTTTCAGCGAGACCGACGACCATGTTCCGGAAACCGATGATGCCTACCGCTTCGACCACGACACGACCCTGGCCATTCTCGCCGGCTTTGCCCACAACCGCCGGGTCATGATCCAGGGCTATCACGGAACCGGCAAGTCGACCCACATCGAACAGGTTGCGGCGCGCCTGAACTGG
>JABMOG010000041.1 GCA_013204265.1 Rhodospirillales bacterium | reverse complement strand
TGGGTAAAGTTTCGGAGCAGATTCGGCCCCCAATACCCACAACCGATCTGGCCGACGACGATATCTTTAGGCATTGCGCCGGTCCTCCAGAACATGCCCGGTTAGTTCCTTGAGCACGTGTTCCTCCGTTCGCCAAGACGTTTCGCTGGCGGCGCGGTCCAAGATATCCCCCATACCGTCCGCCACGATCCTTTTTCTCAATCCTTCGATACCGGTGAAAATACTATCCGCATCGGCAGGATCGATTTCCACCCCGATTCCGAAAGCATCCCCCGTTTCCTTGATCCACCGCAGTCCGGGATACAGCACCGGCAAACGCGCTGCAATAGCCTGGAAAAAGCCATTGGGCAGGAAATGGACATCGTTTGACGAGCGCGCGTAATAGAGGATCAACGCGGCATCGGCGGTGCGAATGAACGGCACCACCTTGTTCGCCGGAACCGGTGGGACGATATGGACCCGCCCGCCGAGACCAAGGGCCGGTATGTCTTCGGCTAACGATTCATACCCGCGTCCGACGAAGACGAGATGCACGTCGGTTGTAAGCCTGGACATCGCTTCGAGAGCCGGGGCCACGTGTTGACCCGGCTTGCTATTACCGATGGTAACGAGCAGGAAGTCGGTTTTTAAAAGCCCTAGCCTCTCGCGCAGACCTTGGTCCACCGCAACGTCCATTTCTGGATCGTGGCAATTGCGGGTGACAAGTGCTTCGACGCCGAAGGTTTCCTTGTAGAGGTCTGCAATACCCTGGTTCACGGTAACCATGCCATTGACCCGGTTGATGCAAAGCCTTTCCAGCCAGACTAAAAATGGCCGGAACACATGGCGCCAAAAGGGTGTCAGGTCCGCGTCGGCATGAACGCCGGGATAAAAATCGTGTGCGTCATAGACGATCTTGGCTCCATGGCGCTTGGCCTGCAAATAAATCATAGGGAACATTTGGTATTCATGTAGGTAGTAGAGATCGGCTCGGGGAACACGCCATAGCCCCCGAACAACGTTAACGACGAACACCTGGAACAAGAACCAAACGAACGTGCAAATTTCCCAAAGCGGCCCTCGCAGCAGGCGTCTCAGGTGCCCCGCCCCCGGCGTCCGCCCGTTACCAGATGATTTATTGGGTGCGCTGGCACGGCCATTCAGGGTGATCAACGGAAATGGAGGTGTTTGCGAGTCGATGGCGCTAGACTCCCCCTCAACGACGACCACTTGATGTCCGAAACGCTGAAAGGATAACGCCGCCCGGTGACTGCGGCTGTCGCGATCAAGACGCAAGGGGGAAACGCAAACGATGGTCTTGGTCAAATTATCGGGGTCCTGATCAACTGTTCAGTAAGTGATGATTTTAAGATCATGCAGTAAAGCAATTGAAATAGGGCTAATCGTCCAGGGACAAAGCCAATATCTGGCGCAGTAAATCCGCCAGCAGACCTAGGGCGAACACCACGCATGAAAACATAATCCCGACCACTCCCAGCCAAATCGGAGTTGCTGCCCCCAGGAAAACACCAGTGGCTATACAAGCAAATGATAAAAGTAATAAAAATAAAACTATAACAATAAAGATTTTGATAGGGTGATAATTGGCAATTATTAAAATAATATACTGCAACGTTATTAAAGAATCTCGCAAAATACGTATTTTTGATTTTCCAATACGCGAGCGATATGGAATTGGCACATAAACAACAAATTTATTCAAAAGCATATAAACAACTGTTATGGATGTCGTGAAACTGAACCTTATAGACAATTGGTTAAAATGGCGCTTTGCGATTTCTCTCGAAAACACGCGCAGCCCGGAATTCACATCAGGCACCCGCCGCCCGACGGTAAATTCCACTAGGATCTTCAGCAAAAATCGCATCGGGCTTTTAAAATAGGATTCTCGGTATTCGGGGCCTGTACGAGCCCCCACGACCATGTCAAACCCCTCGCGGTATTTCTCCAGCAAAGACGGAACCTCATCGAATGGATACGTGAAGTCTGCGTCGGTAATGACGATCGTATCGAAGGAAGCTTCCAGAATTCCGTCTTTCAGAGATTGGCCATAGCCTGCGTTATGGGGATGGCGAATGACGCGCGTTTTTTTAAAACTTTTCGCGATTTCCGATGTTTCGTCGGACGACCCATCATCGACAACGATAATTTCGTAGTCCTCGACGATGGGACAAGCGGATAGTACGGAGTGGATTTCGTCGGCTGTTTTGGTGATCGCACCGGCTTCGTTATACGCAGGGACAACAACTGATACGCTGATTTTTTCATTCTTCATGCTGTTTACATCCATGCTTATGAATCCGATAAGACCCAACTTAACAGATTCTTACCCGCCCTTTTAACGCCACCGATAATCATCCCTGGATAAATCTATACGCACAGATCAATAGCGACAAGATAATCAAATTTTTGCCTTCGGGGCTGGCTTGCGTACGACTTGGTAACCCAATTCCTGGGGAGGATTTTTTTTGAAATCCCATTTTGGCCAGCGATCTCGGGCATAGTAATCGGATTGAATCTTTTCCCCGATAGCCGGCAATAGAAAGAACCTCACGGAATAATATAAATCCCAGAAAAACTCTCCGGTCCGAAATCCGCGAATCAGGCGCCGAACGATAAATCCCGGATTGAAAAGAATCGCCCTTCGGTATGCGAGCGCCATGTATTTCTGGATCACGTCATAGGTTAGGTGTTCGTGGCTAAACAGCGGTTCATCGGTATAGATAAAATAGTCGTCCCAGTTATAAGAACGGATCAAGTCTTTGCGGACGTAATCGTGAAACATCGGCGTGCCGGGAAAAGCCACCGAAACCCCGAATTTCATCATGTCGAGCGGAAGAAGGCGGGCGAAGCCGATGGTATCCATCATGCTCTCTTCCGTATCGGGTGATAGCCCTAAAAGAAAAAATCCGTTGGTATCGATTCCCGCTGAACGGGCGTCGCGAACCGCAACACGGCCTTGTTGAATGGAAGCCTGCCCGCCCTTCCCGAAGCGTTTCAATACCTCATCGTTCCCGGATTCAAATCCAAACGAAACCCTGTAACAACCCGCCGCACGTAGTTTCTGAAACAGGTTTAAATCGGCGCTTTCAACCCGGATGCCATTGGTGCAACTCCACGCCATATCTACCCCGGCTTTGATGATCGCTTCGCAGACCGCGATCGCCCATTTTTGATCCGAAGTAAAGATGTCGTCGGCCAGCATGAACTCCCTAAATCCGAGTTCATACATCCGCTTCACTTCAAGGGCGCAGCGTTCAGGAGATTTTTTCCGAT
This sequence comes from Rhodospirillales bacterium, assembly GCA_013204265.1. GTDB lineage: Bacteria > Pseudomonadota > Alphaproteobacteria > Rhodospirillales > Casp-alpha2 > Casp-alpha2. The sequence continues at coordinate 2,344 of JABMOG010000041.1, read as the reverse complement.
ACCCCCGGGCCATGGTCATTTTGCTGGCGCAGAAATCACACTCGAACACACATCCCCTTGAAAATTCCGCCATCGTCACGGGCGGGCGTTTCGCGATCAACCTCGATATTCTCTTGTATTCCCGGAGATCATAAAGGTGCCACGCCGGCGTAGGCAGATCATCAAGGTTTTCAATCGGCACCCTAAACCCCGTTGTGGCAATTTTATTTCCATCCCGATAATAGATGCCCTTAACGTCCTTGAGGTCGCGGCCGTCACAAATTTCGGCGAATGAGAAATCGGCCTCTCCGACGAACACGATGTCGAGGAGAGTTTCTTTAAGGGTTTCTATCGGCAGCGATGACGGATGTGCCCCTCCGCCGACGACCAGGATATCCTTACCCAATTCTTTGCTCAATTCCTTGATAAGAACGCTGATATCCCGAAGCTGGTTCATGAGCGGAGTCGTCGCCGAAATTCCCACGATGTCCGGCTTTTTTTTACGAACCTCGTCTGCAATTTCCTTAAAATCATAAGCACGCCAGGACATATCGAGAATATCGACTTCATGGCCACGCTCCAGAGCAACGGCAGCGATGGTCGCCAAACCCAATGTCGGATGAATCGGGTTTACAATCGAAGCCTTAGCGCCACCGTAACTGGGCTGGTAAGAGGGATTAATAAGGAGTGCCTTCGCCATTATTTTTTTCCTGTTAGTGCTTTTGCACGCTTCATTAACATATAGGGGCGATCCTTCATTTCCGTAGTCTTTTTGCGAGGATTCTACCAATACGGTCGGCATTGGCCATCATCGTAACCGTATGATGCTTCGCTGGCATCGTGTTTAGTATGGATCCATCCACCACATACAGGCCTTCCGCCCCGATAACCTCTCCACTGGTCGTCGTTGCACTCCCCATGGGAAGCGATCCTCCATAATGGACTTCAGCTCCGGGTTCGTAGACTTTTGTAGACCCCGGCAACCACCAAGCGCCGGCGCGCCGGAACTGCCGTGCCAATTTTTTGCGAACGGACCGTACTGCGGCGGGAAACGTCTCTGCATAACCACCTTTTACCCGCAAGGTCGTTTTGCCGTCCGGCTGGCGTGTTAGCCAAAGGCGGTTTTGGCTGAATTTGCCGGGGAAATAGACGAAGCCCAGCAACAATCCAGACATCAACCCCCGCATCAGCTTAATACTTCCGGGTCGGGTAAACGGTGAATGAGCGACCAAATCAGGGACCGCCAAAGCCTCCGCTGTATAAAGTTGACCAAGAACAGAGGCATTTTCGGGATTGGCCAAATCCATACTGAAACTTAATTGCGCCATGCCATATCCACGCTCAGCCAATGGATCGCCTAGCCGTCCAGGCATCCACAAAGCCATTGCCATTGACGGACAGGTCAGCAGTGGGATTTGCGCATCCAACCGATCAAGATGATCGAGCACAAGGCGGCTCGAGGCCAACGTGCCTGCTGCCAGAATGACGCGAGATGCCGAAATCCGCAGTTGAGCACCGGCTGTATCTGTTCCGATGACAAGGTATTGGCCGTCCTTGCGAACGATCTTATCAATCACCACATTGCTCTGAAGGGTGAAGCCCGGCTTTTTCAGAAGTTCGGCAACATCGTCGGCGGCGCTGTAAATAGCCCGGCGGCGGCACCCCCACATACACATCATATCCAAGCTACAAGCGCCCCGCCCGCGATGGTCTTCGGAAAGGACGGCATTGCGCGAATGGCCGAGACGGAAACCCGGATCGGGCTTTCGATGCTGGTAATTATCCCATAACAACTGCGCGGTTGGAGACAGTTCGAGCGGCGGCTGCAAAGGCAGATCGACGCCGTGGAACGCTGTCATGTCGTCATCTTGGCTTCCGCTAATTCCAATTCGTTCTGCAATAACACGATAGGAAGGCAAGAGATCGTCATAGGAAATAGGGGAATCCGCTAAATCCTCGGCGTCAAAGACGCTCGCCACGGCCCCCCATATATTTGAAAGCCCGCCCCGCGACAGGCCACCGACAAGCCTGAAATTCTCAGCCTCGATCCTGTTTCTCCTCGTATATTCGCTAACCGTTCCAGGCTCCGCCGCCGTTCGAAGCTTCGGTGAATATTCCCGCATGTCACGGAGGCCCGACAGATCCGATCCGAGAAGATGCTCAGCGGCCCCAGGTGCTCCCGTCCGAAGTTCCGCCAACGTCGGCCGATCCAGGGCCGGTACAGACGACGGTTCGTCCCCGGCATCTATCATGTGCACATCGACGCCGCCCTCCAACAACGCCAGGGCCACGGATACGCCACTGGGGCCGCTGCCGACGACGATCACCGGCGAAGGTGATGTCATTTCGGGCCTCGTCCCAGGAT
>JABMOG010000341.1 GCA_013204265.1 Rhodospirillales bacterium | reverse complement strand
TTCTTGGCCTTTGTAAAACGGGCCAAAAGAGCACCGAGACCCTTCTTCTTTGGTTTCGGCTTGTCCTCGTCTTCGTCTTCGTCTCTGACTTTTGCGTCGACGTCTTCCTCGTCCTCATCGTCGCCGGTTGTTTTCGATTTTTTTCCACGCCGGCGGAAAAACACGGCCCCGCCCGCCACCACCACAAGCCCGCCTCCGCCTGCCGCCGCCCATAACCACCACGGGGTGGGCTCTTCTCGTTTGATCGGTTTTTTCTTTGTCGTCTTGGGCTTATAGGCGATGCCACTTTCCTTGGCTTCCAGTTCGGCGGCAAGGTCTGGTTTTTCGACCTCGATCAAGGTTGATTCAAGTTTTTTGGTGTCGAAGAATTTTGGTTTCTTGTATTTAAGATCATCGAAGCAAAGTCGGGGGATCAATTCCTCATTCGGCAAAGCCAGGGCCGGATAGGCCCAACCGGAAACCCCGCCGAGGGCGGCAAAATAATGGATAACCTTTTCCGAACCGTCCAGGGCGATAAAGGTAAAACTGACATTATCGACCTCGAGATCTTCGTTGATGTCCATGGTAAAGGCGCGCGCCAGCCAATGATCAATACCTTCGATTTCGATGACCTGGGATTCCCAGATTTCGCCGATACGGTAATCACACGTCGCCTGCGCGTTCGGTTTTTTGGTTACCGGGTTTGGCGTGGTCGCAGGCGGCAGGGGAGCTTGGAATTTTTGTACCGGCCCGGTGTCCGTTGGCGGCGTAAACCTCTGCCTGGGCGTCAATTTTTTGAAACCTTCCGGTTCAACCGGGACGGGTTCCGGAGTTACGGTGACTGCCTCCGGATCCGCCTTGGGTTCCACCTTCGGCGCCGGAACGGATTTGGGTTTGGCCGCTTTTGCCTTAGCCGGGGCCAGAGAATCTCTTTGGCTCCAGGCTTCGATGGATTCCGAGCACTCACCCTTTGAGGTTCTGATTCTGACGGTTTCATCTGCCGGGTTTATGATAAACCCCGGAATTTCCCGCGAACCCGACAGCGCCTCCATCAAGGCGTCGCAACTGATTTCCGCTGCCTCAAGCCTCGGGAGCAACACCCAGCCCAACGCCACGACGCCAATCAAGGAATTCGCAACGTTCCCTTTGAATTTTTTCGCCCCGCACAGAATTTCCACGGCACGTACTCCCACGGATTCCTAAAAAATTCGTGTCTGGAATTACGCCTCTAGGCATAACTGCTAATGGTTAATTATTTCCAACATTCCATAAGAACCGTGATTTCCCGCGCTTTTTCGGTGGCCTGTTCCGGGGTGAAGGTTTTGCTTGGGGGCGCGATCTCGTAGGCGATTCCCTGGCCTTCGAGAAATTCCCGGAGCGTTCGGGGACCGAGCGCATAGCCGCTCAAATCACCGATGGGCAGAGTTGAGCCTAAGGTTTTTTTGATATCCGCATCGTCCAGGGCCATGCCGGCGACACGACCCGAAAGATCGACCAGCACCAAACCACTGTTGCCCGGCGGTGTCGGTGTACTAAGCGTGACAAACTTTGGGTCACCGCCGGGGCCGATCAGGGCGCTGATCTCAAGCGTTTTATCTCCACTCTGAATAGCCACGGGCGCGCCGACACCCGCCTGGGCGCCACCCCGGAAAATTCCGATCACCTTCGGCTCTGCCTCCAGTTTTAACAGCGCCAAATTCCGCACCGGGTCGCTGGCCAGCAACGTCGCTTTGGTTTTCAAAAACTGAACCCGGCGGCAATCCTTTGTCCGTGTGTGGGTGGCCAGGACATGCCCTTGGCGGCTGACAAAAAACCCGAAAAACCTAACCGGCAGGATGCGGCTTTTCGCCGTCGCCGTCTTGCCATCCAGGCCGACCTTGGCGAACCAATTGGTCCAGCCGTCCCCGGCGCCCGGTGCCTGGCGGATAATGACATGGATGCCCGATGCCCCGTCGATAACCTTGATCATCGAAACCGAGCCAGAATTCTGCCCCGTAACTTTGGTGCAAACTTGCAGCCCTTCAAGGACCGGGCGACCGTCTTGAGAGCTTGCCACGCGCGTAACGGGTTGTGGGTGTTCGCATGCGGCGGAGACATACTGTTTCCACAACTGGAAGGCTTCCTCAATGCTCGGTCCCGGCGCGGAGGCTTTGCGGAATTGCTCGACCCGGATGACCTCGCCCTCGTCCGTCCCCGCTTGGCTGGCTAGGCGGTGGAACACCGCCCCGGTCCGATACGCCAACCACCCGGTAAAGATCGAGCCTGTGTCCGCGCCATGGTCCACCGTCACCCAGCCCGCAGGCACGGGCACCAACAGATGGTCGCCCGTTGGGCCGGGCCTGGACGACCGTCGACGGCGGGAACGGCGGCTTTGGGGCACGGATACCTTTTTCCGCGCTTTTTGCAGACGCAGCAGTTCCAGCCGCTGGCGCTCAACGCGCGCCTCGTCGGTGGCCGCATCGGCCAGAACCCCGCCTGACCAGCTTGGCGGAATGATCGCCAAGGCGGCGAAGAAAATGGCGAAGACAGCGCGATTCATAGCCCAGAATCCGTTTTTTCGGCAACCGGGAAATGCTAGCAGGTCCAACGCTTCGACGCCACGAAGCGGCCAGACGTTTGCGCATGGGGTCAAGAGCCATGCAAAAGGCGAATGCCTGATGCGTGCTCTTTTCCTGGAAAAAAACCGCAAAGTTGACCCCCGTCAATTCGAAATTCCTGAACCCATGGTGCAATGCGGTATGCGGAAAGTCTGTTCATTGACACGTTCTGACCCGCTACCCGTTTTGTTTGCACTTTATTGAGGAGAAGAAAGTCATGAAAACCCTGACATCTAGATTGTTGATGACACTGGGTTCGGTTGTTCTGTTATCGGGTCCGGTTCTGGCGGCTCCACCATCGGACTGGTCGGGCGTTCCGACCAAGACCGTCAAGTTGTTCTATCCCGGCCAATCCAGTTACCAGTGGCTGCGCTCCTCGGAGCATAAACGCGCCGACAAAAAGACCAAGAAGGGTGACAGTTGTGTTTCGTGCCACGAGGGCGAGGAAGTCGAGATCGGCAACAAGATTGTCTCGGGCGAGAGGCTGGAGCCCCACCCGATCAAAGACAAGCCGGGGGTCATTGATCTTGCGGTGCAGATGGCCCACGACACCGACAATCTGTATATGCGCTACCAGTGGAAAACGAAGAACCCCTTCCCCGGTTCCGCCCATCCGCATTGGCAGTTCGACGGCAAGGACTGGAAGCAAATAGGATGGCCGCAGCTGGACAAGAAGGTGTGGGGCGAAGGCCAACCGGCCATCTACGAGGACCGGCTGTCGCTGATGGTTGACAACGGCTCGGTGCCGATGTTCGCCGAGCAGGGTTGCTGGCTGACCTGCCACGACGACATGCGCGACATGCCCAATGTTGCCCAGGCGAAAGATGTGAAGGCGCATGCACTGCTTGGCAAGGTCCTCAAGAAGAAGGACGTGCGCAAGTATCTGCCGGGCTCGCGAACAGACGAGGCGGTAACGTGGACCAAAACCAAGTCGGCGGACGAGATCGCGACGGTCAAGGCGGCGGGCGGTTTCGTCGATCTGATGCAGTGGCGTGGCCACCGCTCCAATCCGGTCGGCATGACCGACGATGGTTACGTGCTCGAATACCGGCTGTTCGATGCCGGCAAGAAGATGTTCTCCAAGAACTGGGACAAGACGGCGAAGCAGCCGAAGTACATGTTCGACGCCAAGAAGGTCGGGTTCAAATCTCGGACCATGGACCAGATCCGCGATACCTCGAAGCCGAGTTCGTTGATCGCCGAGGACAATGTGGTGGCGTTCGATCCCAAGGCCGGTTGGAAGAAGGGTGATATGATCCCCGAATACTACCTGACCCGGGCCGTCAAGGGATCGGCGGGCGACAATCAGGACGCCAATGGCACATGGAAAGACGGCGTGTGGACCGTGGTCTGGACCCGCAAGCTGGATACGGGGCATCCCCAGGACGACAAGATCATGAAGACTGGCGGTGTCTATACGGTCGGCTTCGCGGTCCACGACGATAACATCACGACCCGTGGCCACCATGTGTCCTGGCCAATGACCGTCGGCATCGGCGCCAAGGCCGACATCAAGGCCGTCACGCTCAAATGAAAGGCGGCAAATATGTAAGGGATTTGCGGACGGGGCTTGAGCGGCGCCCCGTCCGTTCCCTCACCTTCCAGGTGTATTCTTCCTAAAGGGACATTAAAGTGACCTTATCAAAGTTCTTAACTGGCCGGATCGTCATTGTCGCTGCTGCGGTCGCAACCGTCCTCGTGATCGGTGGATTGGCGGCATTAGAGCCGGTGACGCGATCCTTCGTCGCTCAGGATGCAACCTGTCTCTTCTGCCACCAAAATTCCGAATACAACGCCGCCTCCACGGTGTTATGGGACGGTCTTCGCCCCGTCACCCGCCCCCACAAAGCGACCAAGGAGGGGGGGCAGGCCTCGTGCGTATCCTGTCACGTGCCGGAGGGAATGCTCGGCTCGGTCAATTTCTACACGCATATTTTAACGCTTACCGATTTCTTCGGACGTCTGCACGAAGACGTGGGCGACAGAGATAAAGAACGATGGCTTCCACCCACCGCCAGACGCGCCTATGTGGTGCGGAAGGGGTTCCTGGAAAACGACAGCGCCCCCTGCCGAACATGCCATATCGAATCCGAGATCAAGCCGAAGCGCAAACGCGGTCAAAAGGCGCACAAAAATGCCCTGAGGGACAAGGAAACCTGTATCGTGTGCCATGACAACCTTGTGCATAAGAATGTTGAGCCGTTGGAAGACTTCCTCAAAGCCGTGGAGAAATAGTAAATGGCAATCCTTGACTCCGTTCCCTATGAACAAATCAGTCCCGCACCAACCTCCGCGCGTGGACCCGCCACACCGGTGCATCTCCCGCAGCAGGTTAATGTCCCGCGCTATCTCCGCGACGTTTACACCTGGGCCTACCTGAACCCCCGCAACGTTCGCCTGCTAGACCGCGAATGGGTGGTCGCTGCTATTTTGTGGGGCCAACATCAACGTCTTCAGGATGCCGCCTTTGCCGAAATCGAACCGGGCCAAACAGTTCTGCTGCCGGCCTCGGTGTACGGCGATATAGTGCCCGCCATGGCGCGGCATATCGGGTCTGAGGGACGCTTTGACGTCATCGACGTGACCGCGGTGCAGGTTGCCCGGTGCCGACAAAAATTACGAGCTTACCCCTGGGCCACCGCGCGCCGTGGCGACGCCCGCAACCCCGGCGACACATACGACACCATTTGCTGCTATTTCCTGATGCACGAGATACCCGACCCGGAAAAGCATGCCGTCGTTAACGCCCTGTTGGGCAGTGTGCAGCCCGGCGGCAAGGTTGTCTTCGTCGATTACCACAAACCCCATTGGGCACACCCGCTGAAATGGTGGACCGCCCTGGTGTTCACCACGCTGGAGCCCTTCGCTATCAGCTTGTGGAAAAATGATATCCGGGATTTTGCCAGCCACCCGGACAGCTTCCAGTGGCGGACCGAAACCTATTTCGGCGGGTTGTTCCAGAAAACGGTGGCCGAACGCGCAGCTGTAACTTTTTGACGGGCGGCTTATGCGGTTGCCAGAATCCGCGCCGCCGGAAAGGTGATCGTAACCTTCGTACCCTTACCGACTTCGCTCGCTATCTCCAGCGTGCCGTCGTGCGCTTCCATCAGTGAACGGGCAATAGGCAGGCCCAGGCCTGTGCCGCCATGCATTTTAGACTTGTTGTTGTGAGCTTGCTCGAACGGCTCCAGAACGGATTTGATATCCGTCGATGGTATTCCTATGCCGGTATCCACAACCTCAAGCATAAGCCCGCCTGCCGGGCCGATACGGCCTGAAACCGCGACAGTTCCACCAACCGGTGTAAACTTCACCGCGTTCGACAACAGGTTGGTCAAAATCTGCTGAAACATTCTCACATCGGCGCGCAGGTTCAAGGATTGATTCCCCAGATCAAGGGCCAGCGAAATGTTTTTCTTGAGCGCCATGCCTTCCACCAACTTGAAATTGTTCATTATCTCGTCGGCCACAGGAAAATTCGTTTCGTCGGGAATGAGCTTTCCGGATTCGATTTTGGTCATGTCCAATAGGTCATTTATCAGCGCCAGCAGGTGAAGGCCGCTGTTGTTGATATCCTCGGCATAGTCCCGGTAGCGTTTATCCTGGATTTCGCCATAGACCTGTTCGCTGATGATCTGTGAAAAGCCGATGATAGCGTTTAGCGGAGTTCGCAATTCGTGGCTCATAGTGGCCAGAAAGGCGGATTTTGTCTGATTGGCGTGTTCGGCCTCGGCAAGGGCGTTTTTGATTTTTTCCTCGGCGCGCAACCGTTGTAATCCTGCGGCAACGCGAATTCCAAAAATATTCAAAAGATCGACGGTTGTTTTCGAGTTTTCCATCGGTCGACGAGACATCACCGCCATCAAGCCCAATGCCTTCTTCTGGGGTCCAAACAACGGCGTTCCGAAATAACAATCGACGTCCATGTCTTTTAGGGACTGATTATCGGGAAATTCTTTCTGGACGCCGGTTTCATGAACGCAGGTTTTTTTGCCGACGACGTTTTCACATGGCGTTCCTTTCAGGGTGAATTTAAAATTCTCGGACCGGGCACCATCGGCGTGAAAAGCGATAGTGCTAACCCATTGTTCATCTCCCTGTTCGAAAAGCTCACCGATAAAAACATAATCGGCGGCCAGAATTTCCGCCAGACTTTCCGCTAATTGATCGAACAGGCCTTCCCCTTCTGCGGAAGAAATGGCCTCGGCGACAGCGGTTTGCTGTTTATAGGAACCCTCCACGCTTGTCGCCATGGTGTTGAACGCTTGCGACAATTCCTTAAATTCTTGCGGCACAATCCCTTTGAGGTCCGGCACCCGGGCGCTCCTGTCGCCGGCCGTCATATTTCGTGCGGTGGCGACAACGGCGCGGACGGGTCCGGTCAGGTACCCCGACAATATCCAGCTAACAAGGGCGCTGGCAATAACACCGGCAATAATCACCCCCAACGCATAGCGTTGAACGGCATCAGCACGCGCCCTCAATTCTGGTACCGGTTGCGGTATCATCACCCCCCAGTCGGACCCCGGAACCCAAGTATAACCCGCGATCATATCGGCCTTCATAGCCGGCGTGTAGAACATCGAAACGCCGGTTTTCTTTTCCAGTATCAGTTTAACCGGCGGCAGGAATGTCATGTCTTTCATTTCCTGGCGCCATTTGGCCAACGGATGGGCGATGGCTTGGCCCGCGTGATCGACAATCGCCGCATGGCCGCGCTTACCAAAGGAAATTGCCTTTCCCAGGCCGACGATGTAATCGGTGTCTACGGCGCCCACGGCCAAATACTTTCCGATGACCCAGACAATGTACAAAGTCGGCTTACCGTGGGGACCGCGCAAAAGTTTCGTAAACCGAACTTCATCGGGCGAGGCCAATTGCTGGAAAATTTTGTATCGTTCCGCCGGCACCCGTTCCGGGCACGGGGAAATGTCCTCGTTGAGCGAAAACAAAACCTTATTGTCGTTCATAGAGGCGACACAGATGTGGCGGAAATTTAAGTTAGACAACAACTTCTTGGTCCCGCTAAGAGAATTTCCCTCAACCACATTGGTCGCCAGCAGGCGAAAGGTTGATTTGACGTCGCGGTCATAACGTTCCAGCGCGGCGCCGATGTTGCGCGCCAACAACAGGTGGCGTTCGGAAACGTCGGCGATTTCCTTATCGAAGGCACGCGAATGGGGCCATATCCCGAAAAAAATGACCGGAATCAGCATAACGACGGACAAAGCGATAAAAAGGAGAAGCCTTAGGTTCATCCTTAATTTTCCCTCAATGAGCCTGCCTGCTTTTAATTTTTCAACTGTGCAAGTCGTAGCTCTCGCCCAACGTTAGAGCGCTCTTGTAGATAAGGCCAGCCCAAAACCACCCGCCTGAAATAGCCATTTTTTAATTTGAGTGTTGTGTTCTGGGCGGTCCTCGCAGCCCCTACGGAAAACATCGGGGCAAAGTGTGATGAGGGTCACATCAACCGACCAGCACTTTGGATATAATTCAACTAATGTGCTGGCAAAAAAGAACAAGAAGAATGCCGAGAAAAAGAATAAGAAGAAATGGCATAAACCTATGTCCATACATCGTTCCGGCCTGTTTTTGGCCGCCTTCCTTTTCATAATTGTCTTAAATGTGCCTGGCTTTGCTGAAGCCGCGCACTGTCCCGAATTTCCCCGCGTTGCCTGGTGGAAAGGGGTGACTCACCAATCAACTATTGCTCTCGTCAACCAGAAACACGCTGGCAACTGGCGGCCTTTGATCAAGAACTGGCAGAGCAACCTGAGCAAATTGCAGAAGATTCGCAAGAAAGACTCTGTCGCCTCTATCCGGTATAAAACCTTCGATCCTTTTCACGGCCAGCAAACACGCCGGGTGACACTCAGCGGCGACAAACTCGAAGCTTATATCGACAACGTCTGGAGGCGGTTGGCGATACTGTATTGTCTCTCGGATATGGAGACGGCAAATGATAAACCGTCGGATGAGAATGGTTGACGGAAGGACTTGAATGTTCTATATATGTTCCTAACGTGGTTTTCTCTGACAACATGGCGCCCGGTTCGGTTTTCGGAAAATGTAGACAAATGTCGACGGATGTAGACGTTTAGAGACATTTTTCTGGGAATTTGACATAACGTCGGCGTTCCCTCGTTTTTGGCGAGAACCCAGGACTTTTCATCCCATCACGGTGGCGATTTTTGACTTTAGGCGCCTTTTGACGTGGTACTTGGCGGCAAAACATCTTATGTCTCTGCCATGATGACAGCGCTTAAAAACCTGATCGGCCTGGACCGCGAGGAACTGGCCCTGGAAATGGCCGCCATCGGTGAAAAGCCGTTCCGGGCCAAGCAGCTTTGGCATTGGATCTATCATCAGGGCGAAACCGATTTTGCGAAAATGACGACGCTGGCCAAGACGGCGCGGGTCAAGTTGGCTGAACATTACACCTTGGACCGACCCGAAGTGTCGCGCGAATTGACCTCAACAGACCGGTCGCGCAAGTGGTTGTTGAAATTCGACGATGCCAACGAAGCCGAATGCGTCTTTATCCCGGAAGAAGACCGCGGCGCGCTTTGCATTTCGTCACAGGTTGGCTGCACCCTGAATTGCACGTTTTGCCACACTGGCACACAAAAACTGGTGCGCAACCTGACAGCACGGGAAGTCCTCGGCCAACTGATGGTGGCGCGGGACTCTTACGCCGAGTGGCCCAGCGGTCGGGATGATCGGCTGTTGACCAACATCGTGATGATGGGCATGGGTGAGCCCTTGTTCAATTTCGACAATGTCGCCAAGGCCCTTAAAATCGTCATGGATGGCGACGGACTGTCGATTTCCAAACGGCGTATTACGCTGTCTACGTCGGGCGTGGTGCCGATGATGCAACGTTGCGGCGAAGAATTGGGCGTCAACCTAGCCGTCAGCCTGCATGCCTGCTCCGACGCCTTGCGCGACATTCTGGTGCCGATCAACCGCAAGCATCCGATCCGGGAATTGCTGGCGGCGTGCCGCGCCTATCCCGGCGCCAACAATGCCCGGCGCATTACCTTTGAATATGCCATGTTGAAGGGCGTCAACGATTCCGACGCCGACGCGCACCAATTGATTCGCCTGGTGCACGGCATTCCCGCCAAGTTCAACCTGATCCCGTTCAATCCGTGGCCGGGCACCATTTATGAATGTTCCAAGCCGTCCACCATCCGGCGGTTCGCCAAAATCCTAAACGACGGTGGCTTGTCGGCGCCGGTTCGCCAGACCCGGGGCAGCGATATCATGGCCGCTTGCGGGCAACTGAAATCCGATAGCCAACGAGCGCCGCGAAAATCCAGGGAGGCCTCTAATACCGAGATCGCCGTGCGCCCTGGCGCTTAGAGAAAAGAACCTTGTTCATGGACCGTGAAATTCTACTCGTCGTCGACCCCATGTGTTCCTGGTGCTGGGGGTTTTCCCCGGTGGTGCGCGCCATGCAGGATGCCTACGCTGAGCGCGCTGCGGTCTATCCCATCGTCGGCGGGCTCAGGCCATTGACCGCTGATCCCATGAATGACAATGCCAAATCGGAAATTCGCCATCATTGGGAATCCGTCCACACTGCGTCGGGGCAGCCCTTTGACTTTTCCTTTTTTGACCGCGACGGTTTTATTTACGACACCGAGCCCGCCTGCCGTGCGCTGGTCACGGTGCGGTTTCTGGAACCCAAATCGTCGCTCGATTATCTGGAACGCCTGCACCGTGCGTTCTATGCCGAAAACCGCGACATCACCGACAAGGACGTGCTGGCAGAGTTGGCCGAAGCGGCAGGCGTTGATCCGGCCGGGTTCCTGGAATTTTTCCCGACCCGCAAGATGATTTATCTGACGGCCAGCGATTTTTTCGTTCGCAAAGCATGGGCGTTTCCGGTTTTCCCACCGTTGTTCTACGCGCCAATGAAAATTTGAGCCTGTTGTCGGCCGGGTTCCGCAAGTTCGAAGACCTCAAACCGCATCTCGATCAGTGGCTCAAAAGTGACCCTGTAACCGACAAGGCTGCCGAAACAGACCCGCTCTGACACCCTGTGGATTGACCGGCTTACCAGCCGGTACACCGCCCCCAAGTATCAACGATATCCGTGCCGCCGTCGACCACGTGATAGGCCTCATAAGCCGCCGCCGTCATGCACACATGATTGGGCATGATGCGGACCTTGGCGCCGACGGCCAAACGGGTGAACGGCAACGGGGCGCTGCTGACGACCAGGCCGTGTTCCTGGTGCACCGACTCTATGAAAAGATCGCCGATGGGCTCTGCCGTATCGACATCGCACACCCGCCCGAATCCGCAATCGTCGGCGCCGTCGAATGCCGCAGTCGCTCTGTCCTTTGATAACGCCAACCCACCGGCGTCAATATAGAGCTGATTTTCGGCAGGGCGGTGGGCGATGACGGAAGCCAGAACCGTGACCGCATTTTCTTCGATTTTCCGGGTGCCCAGCCCGACGTGGAACATGTCGCCGAACATATAGACTCCGGGGCGAACCTCGGTCAGACCCGTAACATCGCGGGCAAACATTGCGCACGGCGTCGATCCGGCGCTGACCACTGGGCACGGATAGCCCTTGGCCCGCAATTTCTCCGCCGCCCCGACGACGGCGGCGCGTTCATCTTCGGCGACATCGGTCATCGCTTCTGTTGTTCGGCAGGAATAGGAATGACCAGCGTGGGTCAACACACCTTCCAGGTCGACATTCGGTGCGGCGTCCAGAATTCCGGCGATCTCCAACAACTCCGGGCTATCGGGCAAGACGCCGGTACGGTGTTCGCCGCAGTCAATTTCCACCAACACCTTCAGCCGGGCGTCGGTATATTCCGCCATCGCCCGGGCGACATCAATATTATCGGTAATTACCTTCAGCGCGGCTCCCCTGTTAATCAGGGCAGCCACACGGTCCAGTTTTGAAGGCACGATGCATGCGGCGTAGGTCATATCCTTAAAACCATTGTCGAAAAAATATTCGGCCTCAGACAAAGTCGCAACGGTTATGCCGCCGGCGTTGCCGGCCACCGCGAAGCGGGCGACATCGGCAGATTTAGCGGTTTTCAGATGGGGCCGCAGGTCAATGCCGAAGCCCCGCACCCGATCCGTCATGGCGTCGATATTTCGGGTCATGCGGGACTTGTCGAGGATCAGTGCGGGTGTGTCGAGATGGTCAATTTTCATGGCCGGACTTTATGGGGTTCCCTAGCCTTGCTCAAGCACCTGTTTTGCCTATACTCGGCGCGCCCCGGCGGCTTGGCCGCTAGGTATCCAAACAAGGGCAGGACTATGAGTTCAAAAATTAACAAAGTTGTGCTCGCCTATTCCGGCGGACTCGATACTTCGGTCATTCTGAAATGGCTTCGGGATGCCTACGATTGCGAAGTCGTGACCTTCACCGCCGATCTTGGCCAGGGCGAAGAAATTGAACCGGCGCGGGAAAAAGCCGAGATGCTCGGGATCAAGGAAATCTTTATCGAGGATCTGCGCGAGGAGTTTGTGCGCGATTATGTGTTTCCCATGTTCCGGGCCAACGCCCTGTATGAAGGTACTTATCTGCTTGGCACATCCATCGCCCGGCCGCTGATCGCCAAACGGCAGATCGAAATCGCCGCCCAGG
>JABMOG010000340.1 GCA_013204265.1 Rhodospirillales bacterium | reverse complement strand
GGGAACGGGCATCGGGCCGGAAGATTTCAACGCCGAGAAATGCCGCTACCACAAAGTCGTCATCATGACGGACGCCGACGTCGACGGCAGCCATATCCGCACCCTGTTGCTGACGTTCTTCTACCGCCACATGGCGCCGATCATCGACAACGGCTACCTCTATATCGCCCAGCCTCCGCTGTACCGGGCCAAACGCGGCGGCTCGGAAGTCTATCTCAAGGACGACCCAATTCTGGAAGACTACCTGTTCAATGCCGCCATTGATGAAGGCAATGTGTTCGTGCCGCACGATGGCCAGCAGGTTGCCGGCCCGGACCTGCGCCAACTGGTCGATGAGGCCCGCCGTGTTAAAACCCTGCTTGCCGGGGTGGCCCAGCACGTGCCCGTGGCCGTCGTCGAACAAGCGGCCATTCTGGGCGCGTTGAACTCGCAGATGTTGTCGGATTCCGCCGCCGCTGCCGGCGCTGCCGAATATATCGCCAAGCGGCTGGACGCGCTTGAGCCGCCGGCGGAACGGGGCTGGCAGGGATTGCCGCTGGATGATGGCGGACTGGAATTCAATCGCACGCTTCGCGGCGTCACCGAGCGTCACGTCATTGACGGTGCCCTGATTAGCTCGTCGAGTGGGCGACGCCTCGACGAAATGGCTGGAAACCTACAGAAACTCTATGCCCGCCACGGAGTGCTTACGGTCAAGGACGCCGAATACCCGATTACCGGGCCGGTATCCCTGGTCGATAAGATCATGGAACTGGGCCGCAAGGGCGTAACCATCCAGCGCTACAAAGGTTTGGGCGAAATGAACCCGGAACAGTTGTGGGAAACAACCCTCGACCCCGAAGCCCGATCCCTGTTGCAGGTTCGGGTCAACCACGCCGACGAGGCCGGGCAACTGTTCGAAACCCTGATGGGCGACGTGGTGGAACCGAGGCGTGATTTCATTCAGGAGAACGCGCTAAAAGTCGTCAATCTGGACGTATAAGCACTCCTTTACCGATTTGGAGACAGTGAAAATGGCCAATCAGGAAATCGATAAGATACTTGATGAACACGCCGCCTGGACCGGCGATTCCGGCGGCGGTGGCCATCGTGCCGAGCTTTCGGGCATCGATCTTCGTGATTCTGATTTGCAAGGGGTGGATTTGCGCAACGCCGATCTTCGTGGTGCCGACCTGTCCGGGGCAAATCTTACCGGGGCAAATCTGTGCGGGGCCAACCTGGAACGCGCAGTGTTATTGAACGCCAACCTTGAAAGCGCCCTTCTGGGATATGCGGACCTCACCGAGGCCGACCTTCGCGGCACCAACCTGACCGACGTCGACCTCAAGGGCGCTGAGTTGTGGCGGTGCAACATTAAAGGCTGCACCATTGATGCCGATGTTTTGCACGAGGCGCTCAGTTGCCAAAAACCGACTCGCCGGGGTTCTAAAAAATAGCCTGCGGTCCTGTTGCCCTCGGTGTTTTCTCACAACCCGTTGTTAACACTATGCTAACTGCCCCCGTGGATAATACCGGGTATGGCAACATCTCGTAAAACAAAGGCCAAGCCACCCGCTAGATCGGCGAAAAAAGCAGCCAAAAAGGCCCGCTCTTTTTCCAGATTTTGGCGGGCAATTGGCTGGACTATGCGCAAATCGTTGAAATGGGGCGCGGTTTGCGCCATTTGGGGGTTGATCGCCTTTACCCTGGCCGCCGCTTGGTACGGCTCCGACCTGCCGGATGTCGATAAAGCCTTCAACGCGACGCGCAAGCCGACCGTTACGGTGCTGGCCATGGACGGCACGGTGCTGGCGCGGAGCGGCGACGATTATGGGCGTTTGGCGCGCCTGGACCAATTGCCGCCCAGCTTGCCTGCCGCCGTACTAGCGACCGAGGACCGGCGCTTTTATAATCATTTCGGCATCGATATAATAGGCCTGGCCCGTGCGATGGCGGCGAATATAAAAGCCGGGCGCGTTGTTCAGGGCGGTTCCACCATCACCCAACAGGTCGCTAAAAATCTTTTTTTGAATCCGGAAAGAACATTCAAACGAAAGTTTCAGGAGCTCCTGTTGGCGTTGTGGCTGGAACATAAATTTTCCAAGCGCCAAATCCTGACGATTTATCTCAATCGCGTGTATCTCGGTTCCGGGACCTACGGCGTCGATGCGGCGGCGCGGAAATATTTTGGCCGTGCGGCGGCGCAGGTGTCTACCTATCAGGCGGCGATGCTGGCCGGACTGTTAAAGGCGCCGTCGCGCTACAATCCCATCGCCAATCCGGCTCGCGCCCGGACGCGCACGGCCCAGGTGTTGAAAAACATGGTCGCTGCGGGCGTGTTGAGCCGGGCTGGGGCAAGGCGGGCCGAGACTGAGATGCTTCCGGCGCAGGCTAACAATTACCTCAAAGGCGGGCAGTATTTTGTCGACTGGGTGCTGGAACAGGTGCCGGGCTACGTCAATGCGGGCGACCGCGATCTGGTGGTGCAAACGACCCTGGACGCGGGCTTGCAACGCTTGGCCGAACAGGAAGTCGAAAAGATGTTGGCCCAAAAGGGTAAAAAAGCCGCCATCGGCCAAGCGGCCCTGGTAACGATGACGCCAATGGGTGCGGTGCGCGCCATGGTCGGCGGGCGCTCGTACGCGCGCAGTCAGTTCAATCGCGCCACCCAGGCAGACCGCCAGCCGGGCTCGGCGTTCAAGCCTGTCGTTTATCTGGCCGGTTTGGAATCGGGGTTCAGCCCGGACACCATGTTGGTCGATGAGGCGGTTGCCGTCGGCAACTGGCGACCGGCCAATTTCAACCGCAAATATACAGGCCCGGTCAGTCTGCGCGACGCTCTGGCCCGGTCGATCAACACGGTGGCGGTCAAGGTCGCAGAGCGGGCGGGGCGGAGCGCGGTCATCAACGCCGCCCGGCGTCTGGGCTTGACCGGAAACATCAAAGCAACCCCCAGTCTGGCGCTCGGTGTCGGCGATGTTCGCTTGGTGGAACTGACGGCAGCGTATGCGACGTTCGCCAACGGCGGCGCCGGGACGTGGGCTTTTGGCATCGAAGAAATCCGGGACGCGGGAGGACAAACGCTTTACCTGCGCGGTGGCTCAGGCCCCGGCCGCGTCGTTGCCCCGGCTCAAGTGGCGGCGATCAACGACATGTTGTCTGCTGCGGTGACTGAGGGCACCGGGCAAAAGGCGGCAATCGGCCGCCCGCAAGCGGGCAAGACCGGCACCAGCCAGAATTTCCGCGACGCCTGGTTCATCGGCTATACCGCTGATCTGGTCACCGGCGTGTGGATGGGCAACGATGATGCCCGGCCCATGAAGCGTGTCACCGGCGGCAGTGCCCCGGCGGAACTGTGGCGCGATGTCATGGCCGCCGCCCACAAAGGCATGCCATCCCGGCCGTTGCCGGGCCTGGAGCCAGCGGCCATGGTTCCCGAAGGTAACAGCCCTGGGTTCTGGAAAAGCCTTGTCGGCGTCGTTACCGGCGGCGAGGGTTAGGCGGTTTTCTTTCGAGCCAGCCAACCGCCGAACATCAGGCTTCTGAAAAACGGCGTCATGGTTGTGAGCCCGGCCTCACGCAGCAATTCGGATAAACGGGGCTCGCCAATAGGGTAAGTGTCTTTGGCGGCACGGCGGATGTTGTCATCTACGTCTTCGGGCTCAGCACCCCCTTTTATCTGCATGTTACGCCAGACGGCGTCCTGGTCCTTGTACGCGGCACTATCGCGGTCTCCGAACATATCGGCCAGGATCAACGGCGCGCCGGGTTTAAGGCGCGTGGCGACGGCGCCCAGAAGTTTTCTTTTGTCTCCCCCGTCGGCTATGAAATGCATAACTAGGATCATCATTGCCGCATCGAAAACCGGTGTGTCCGATAAATCCCCGACGTCGCCGTTTATCAATTCGACCCGGTCTTGCAATCCTTCTGTGGCGATTTTTTGCCGGGCAACGGCCAACATATGGATGGAGGGATCACACCCGGTAACCGAAAGATTTGGGTGGTTCCGGCACAGATTGATCGTCTCGGCCCCGGTTCCGGCACCGACGATGAGTACGCGGCCATGGCCGCCGGTCTCATGTCCTACGATGTTCATTGCCAGCATGTGCAGGGTGTCGTAGCCGGGAATAACCCTTGGGATATATTCGTCATAGGCGTCCGCCTTTTTGGCGTCGAAATGGCGGGGCGCAGGGAAGTTTTGGTCGTCGTCGGCGATCACAACACCTTCCCCTTCCACGGAATAACCGCCGGAACGCGCCTTTGATAGGTGGCGTAGGCGGCGCCGTGCAGCGCCAGTAATGCGCCTTCCTCGTGCCGCGCCCCTACCGCCAGATACAGCGATCCCCAGACCGCCGTCGCCAGGCCGAATTCATTCACCGCACCGCCCCACAAAATCATGTACGCGCCGAGATATAGCGGGTGACGCACGAATTGGTGCAGCCCTTTGGTGACGAGCGCCTCGTCACCGGGATCAGGCTGGCCACGGCGGTGAGCGCGGATTTGGCTGAGGCCGGAAAACCGTCCCAGGTCGTATTCGCGGAGCGCCAACAACAAAATCGCGATTCCCAGCAACCGGACGCCTGTCAGCGCAGGTTCGATTCCGGACTCAAAGGGTTGGTTGCTCAACAGCCTATTGCCGAGACCCCATACGGCACCGATGTGGACCACGGCCCACAGGTTATAGGCAAGCCGATAGCCAGCGTCGAACATGAGCCGAAGGCGTTGCTTGACGGCGACGGTGGCGAGGATGGAATGGACGAGGCCGAAGCTGAGCCAGCCGAGGCCGTAGATAAGATGGGCCAGCAGGGGTTCACTAGGCACCGGGTTTCTTTTTCGATTTTGTTTTTGGCTTGCGGCCCATCCGCGCGATGGTCGCCGAGGTGCTGTGGCCGGGCTCCAGTTTCGCAAGCTTTACCAAACCGCCGTATTTTTTCACCACATCGGCGCCGACGACGGTATCGATGTCGTAATCCGCACCCTTGACCAGCACATCGGGTTTCAACGCCGTGATTAATTTCAGCGGCGTCCGCTCGGTGAAAATCACCACCGCGTCGACCGACGCTAATGAGGCCAGTACCGTGGCGCGGGCGGCTTCGGACTGCACCGGGCGGCCATCGCCCTTGAGCCCCCGCACGGAGGCATCGGAATTCAAGCCGACCACCAACCGCCCGCTGGCCCGGCGCGCCTGCTTCAGCAACGAGACATGGCCGGGGTGCAGCAAGTCGAAACAGCCGTTGGTGAATCCGACGCTAAGCCCGGCGCGCCGCCATTGGCCGATGCGGTCGCGGGCCTGATCCAGGCTCAACACCTTGGCTTCGGCGCTGGTCAGGTCCTGGTGGTGCAGGGCGGCGATCAGGTCGGCGGCATAGACAGCGTTGGTGCCGACCTTGCCGACGACGATACCGGCGGCGACGATGGCAAGCTGTGCGGCCTGGTCCAGGTCGGCCCCGGCGGCCAGGGCGCTCGCAACGGTGGCGACGACGGTATCACCGGCGCCGGACACGTCGAACACTTCCTGGGTTTCCGCCGCCAGATGGACAACGGCGCCATTGCTTGTGACCACGGTCATGCCGTCAGCACTGCGGGTGGTCAGCACCGCGCCGAAGCGGTTCTGTTTGATCAGCCGTTTGGCGGCGCGCACGACATCGGCGTCGGTCGCGATATCCATGCCTGTGGCTTCGGCCAATTCGCGGCGGTTGGGCGTAATCAGGTCGGCGCCCTGATAGCGGCTGAAATCTGCTCCCTTGGGATCGACGATTACGATTTTGTTCGCCTTGTGCGCAAGTTCGATGATTTTTTTAGTGGCCCCGGCAGACAGCGTCCCTTTGCCGTAATCGGACAGCACCACGACGTGGCAGGTGCGCATGGCCGAGGTGACGGCACGGATCAGTTTTGTTTCGACCTTGGGGTTTATGGCAGTGGTGGTTTCCCGGTCAGCCCGCAGTACCTGCTGGACGCCGGCGATATAACGGGTTTTGGTCGAAGTGCGCCGCCCGTCGTCGATAAGGGGGGCATCGCGGACGCCTTCTTTTTTAACCAGGCGGGCGATGTCACGGCCCGCCGGGTCTTTGCCGGTGATGGTGACGAAGCGGGCCTCGGCGCTAAGGGATCGCAGATTGCGCACGACATTGCCTGCGCCGCCCAACATGGAGTCCTCGCGTTCCACCAAGAGCACCGGGATCGGGGCTTCCGGGGAAATGCGCTCGACCTCGCCGTAATGAAAATGGTCCAGCATGACATCGCCGACGACAAGCACCCGCGCGCGCGCCAGCCGGGACACCAAGGAGACCAGATCGGCGCGTTCGGTCATGCCCATTCCCTCATACCAGTCCGAGTTCCTGTTCCAGGGCCCCGCACAGCATATGGCCGAGCAAGATATGCATTTCCTGAATCCGCGCCGTGATGATGGAGGGTACCAGCAGCAAAGGTTCGCACAACCCAACCATGCCGCCGCCGCCCTTGCCGCTGAACCCGGTGGCTTTGAGGCCTTTTTCGCGGGCCATTTTCAGGCCGCGCAGAATGTTTTCGCTTTTTCCCGACGTGGAAATGGCGATAGCGACGTCGCCGGGGCGGCCCAGGGCCTCGATCTGGCGGGAGAAAAGATCTTCGAAGGACCAGTCGTTGGCGATGGCTGTCAGCATCGAGGTGTCGGTGGTCAGCGCGATGGCGGCGATCGGTGCGCGGTCGGTGATGTAGCGCACCGCAAGTTCGGTGGCGATGTGCTGACAGTCTCCGGCGCTGCCGCCGTTGCCGAACAACATCAGCTTGTTGCCGGTCCGCACGGCCCCGGCGCAGACGCTGATGAGTTGGGAAAAAGGGTCCATGAGAACGGCCCGAGTATCGTCCAGGGCGACCTGATGTTCATCAAATTCGGAAGCGTAAAAGGCGTTGATATCCATCGATAGGCCCTTTGATTGTGTCAGGTGTTTGTACTCTGTTTCCTGGCCCAATTGCAAAACCGCTCTACAGGGTGTCCTTGAAATAGCGGATGGTTTTTTCCAGGCCGTCTTCCAGCATCACGGTGGGGTTCCAGCCCAACTGCGTCTTGGCCCGGCTGATGTCGGGGCAGCGCTGCGTCGGGTCATCGCCGGGCAACGGTTTTTCCACCAGCGATGATTTTGATCCGGTCATGGCGATGATTTGTGCGGCCAGCTCACGGATGGTCATCTCATTGGGGTTGCCCAGGTTAATAGGCCCGGTGACGCCCTCAGGCGCGTTCATCAACGCCACCAACCCGTTGACCAGGTCCGAGACATAACAGAACGATCGCGTCTGGCTGCCGTCGCCGTAGATGGTGATGTCGTGACCACTCAGCGCCTGGACGATGAAGTTGGACACCACCCGCCCGTCGTCGGGGTGCATGCGCGGACCGTAAGTATTGAATATTCGCGCAACCCGGATGTTGGTGCCGTATTGGCGGTGGTAATCAAAAAACAGCGTCTCGGCGCAGCGTTTGCCTTCGTCATAACAGCCGCGTAATCCGATCGGATTGACGTTACCCAGATAGTCTTCCGTCTGAGGATGGACTTCCGGGTCGCCGTAGACCTCACTGGTCGACGCCTGGAGGATTTTAGCGCCGGTGCGTTTCGCCAGCCCCAGCATGTTGATCGCCCCGTGCACCGACGTCTTGGTCGTTTGCACCGGGTCGTATTGGTAATGAATGGGCGACGCGGGGCAGGCCAGATTGTAAATTTCATCGACCTCGACATAGAGCGGGAAAGTGACGTCGTGTCGCATCAATTCGAAATGTGGCCGGTCGATCAAATCGATAATGTTGTCGCGGCTGCCGGTGTAGAAATTATCGACGCACAATACATCATGGCCGTCTTTGATCAGGCGGTCGCAAAGGTGCGATCCGACAAACCCGGCGCCGCCGGTGACAAGAACTTTTTTTCTGACCGACATGGTTTATCCCTGTTGGAAAAATTGCGCTGAACCTAGCAGGGGACAGGGGACCGACCAAGCGGAAAGGCGCATTGGCACAAGGTCTTCAGGCTGAAACGGTGCATAAATGCCGTGGGTGAGGTTTTGAACTTGTTCCGGCGCGCCGGATTTGGCCAGGGCGTCGCGGACAACCTTGAACTCGGCGGCGGTGGCGGCGGCGTTGCTGTCGAAGGCGTCGGCGATGTCTTTCGGGAATGTTTGCCGCGCCGGGACCGACCGGGGCCGAGAGCTTGAGGCCGCCGGACGAAAGGTCGCCGAGAAAGGCGTCGGATTGCGGGGCGGTTTCGCGACCGCCCCTAGGTTTGCAAAAACCGGACGTCGGGTTCGGATTTTGGTGTTTATAGGCCATCTCTGACAGTATGATGGTGTACGGTAATTGGATTTTAAGAGTTCCATTTTACGGTCCAGAACGGGGCCTTGGGGCAACAAGTCAACTAGACGGCGGGATACACTATGGCCGACCTCGGTTATGCGAGCGGTGGAATCGGCGAGGCCGATACAAGCGAGGAAAGCCTGCTGCTGTCGCGACTCAAGCGGGTCGAGGCGAACCCGACTGGCGTCTACGCGGTGCACCTGAACCTGTCACAGTTGCGCAAATCCAACCGCCAGCCCCATTTTATCAATATTGCGACGCGGTCCCTCGACGGGCTGATTGAAAACTTCGAGGCCACCGTGTTTGCCCTGCATAACGCGGACGTGGTGCTGATCTGCCGCAACGTGCCCGTCGATGACGCAGACACCGCTGTCGACAAGGTGCGCGCCCTGTTTTCTGAGGATCCGTTGTTGGTGGTCGAGGACGGCGCGTTCGAAGACGCCTTTTCGACCTGGTACGACCTTAGTCAGCCGGAGGAATTTTCGGTCTTTATGGCCGTTGCCAACGATCTCGCCGTCGAGGCCCAGCGTGCCGCGCAACAACAAATTTTAACTAAAGTCAAAGAGGACAAGGATCGCGGCGATCCCTTGTCCTCGCTGAACTTGGCCGCCATCAACCAGAACCTTCAAACGACCCGCGTCGCCGACATGATCCACAACCAAAGCTGCTTGCAGATGGGTCCGGGGGGGCCGGGGGATGTGCTGTTCCGGGAACATTCGATTTCCATGATCGAGCTGAAGAAACGTATCGCGCCGGATGTTAATCTGTTCGCCTCGCCGTGGTTGTTCCAGTATCTGACGGAAACCCTGGACAAACGCATGCTTGCGGTACTGGGCAATCGGGATTTCGACAAACTGCCCTTCGCCATAAGCCTCAACCTCAATGTCAGTACCGTGTTGTCCCGGGATTTCCAGAAATTCCACCAGATCGTCGGTAAAAACACCGCTAAGGTAGTGGTGGAAATGCAGGTGCTGGACATATTCGCCGACATGAACACCTACGGCTACGCCCGCGATACCCTGCAGGAACGCGGCTACCGGGTGGTGGTCGACGGACTCAACCCGCTGGCCCTGCAATTTCTTGATCCGGGTTTACTGAAATCCGATTTTGTGAAAATAAACTGGGATTCCGATTACGAGGGAGAGGTCGATCCTGCCCGCATCGAGGACATGCGCTCGGTCATCGCGTCGACCGGCAAGGAAGGGGTAATTTTGGCTCGCGTCGATACCGAAGCCGCTGTCAAATGGGGGTTGTCTCTCGGCATCAGCCGCTTCCAGGGTTTCTTTGTCGACGACATGTTGGGAAAGATCGCCACAGTCAAAGCCCAGATGGCCAAAACCGCCGCTGTGGCGAAGGCCAAGGCGGAAACCCAAGCCCAAGTAAAAGTGGCTACGGCAGCAGCTGCCGCTGCCAAACCGCCCCCGGCTCCGGTTCAACCCGCTGCAGTGCAACCTGCTCCCGCGCAACCGGCGCAACCTGCTCAAGCCCGGCCCGCTCCCGCGCAACCGGCTCCGGCCCGGCCTACCCCTGCGCAACCTGCTCAAGCCCGGCCCGCTCCCGCGCAACCGGCTCCGGCCCGGCCTACCCCTGAGCAACCTGTTCAAGCCCGGCCTGCCCCTGCGCAACCCGCACCTGCACAGCCTGCGGCCCCGGTGCGACCCAAACCCGCGCCGAAGGCTTAAAATCATGGCGATGTCTCCGGAAAAACAAGCGCCCGGTCAGGAGAAACTGTTACTCGACTACATGCAGCGGCTGGAAAAACACAAAGACGGTCGCAAGGTCGTGCATCTGCACCTGTCCGAGCTTAGGCCCGTCAACCGCCGGGACCAGCACATCCGAACCGCCGCCAGCAATTTCGACCAGCTGGTGTCATCTTTGGACGCCCAGGTGTTTACGGTAAAAAATTCCGATATTTTCGTCATCTACAAAGACACCAGTCATCACCAAGTGGAAACCTTGGTGCAGCAGGTCCGCTACCTGTTCGACGATGACCCGTTGGTCGTCGAAGAAGAACACTCGGACCAGAAATTCGCCACCTGGTTCGACGCTGAGGAAGATTTCGACACCGTCCTGCAAAGTGTGCAGAACATGGCCCAGGCAGCACGCAAGCGCCAGACGGAGGTGCGCGGACGCATGGACGCCCGCGCCGCGCTCAAGGCGAAACAGGAAAAGGGCGAACCCCTGACGCCAAAGGTGCTGGCCCGCATCGAAGTCGCCCTGTCGCGGGCCGATCTCTCAAACCTGGTGCGCCGACAATACATCTGCAGGGTTGATGGGCAGATGATACCCGAACAAATTTTTTCGGAACTGTTTATTTCGATCAAAGATTTGCGCGAAACCATGCTGCCGGACGTCAACCTGGTCGCCAACCGATGGCTGTTTCAGCACCTGACGACGACGCTGGACCGGCGCATGCTGGCGATGTTGACCAAAACCGACAGTATTTCCTTTTCCGGCGACATTAGCTTCAATGTCAACGTGGCTACGGTCCTGTCGCCGGAATTTCAGGCTTTTGATAACAATATTTCCGCCGGGCGGCGCGGCGGGATGATGATCGAGCTGCAGAAAGAGGATATTTTTTGTGACCTCAACGCCTATATTTTCGCCCGCGAGTTCGTTCAGGAAAAAGGCTACAAAGTCTGTATCGATGGCTTGAGCGTGGAAACCATTGCCATCATCGACCGCGAACGGCTGGGCGCCGATCTGGCGAAGCTGATCTGGCATCCGGATCTGGCCGATGGTGGCGATGAAATGCACGAAAGAATCCGCAGCCTCGTCAAACGGGGCGGTCCCGACCGCATCATCATGTGCCGTTGTGACAACCGCGAAGCCATTGATTTTGGTCGCTCTGTGGGCATCGAGCTATTCCAGGGCCGCTACGTCGAAACCCTGATCGCCGATGACGTTCGCCGCCTCGAATTGTTGAAATTGAAACGCCGAATTGAGCGCAGCGAAGCTGACAATTTTCTAGACGGCGAATAACCGGGAAGACTCTAGAGAATTTCCGGCTCACTTGCGTTCACCGAAAATTCTCTACGCCTTTGTTTTAGACGCAAATTCGTCGT
>JABMOG010000040.1 GCA_013204265.1 Rhodospirillales bacterium | reverse complement strand
GCTTCATCGCCGCTTCTTCGACCAGATTACCGCGCGCAGCGTTGATCAGCACAGCGTCGCTCTTCATCAGATCCAGCTTGTCGCCGCTCAGGATATTGCGGGTCGAGTTATCCAGCGGCAGATGTAGGGTGACGATGTCCGATTTCGCCAGCAGGTCATCGAGGCCCAGCGGCTGTACATTGTGGGCCGAATAAAATTCCGGGAAATCCAGGATATCGTGGGCCAGCACCGTGCAGCCGAAGGCATTGAGCAGGGGGGCGAGGTCTTTACCGACATGGCCGCAGCCGATGATACCGACGGTCTTGCCTGATAGTTGCCGCCCCACATGTTGCCGCCAGGTGCCATCCAGGACTTCGCGATGGGCGGCGGGTACGTGCCTGAGCAGGGCGATGGCCATGGCTATCACCAGTTCCGAAACCGACCGACGGTTGACGCCACCGGTCCAGCCCAGGCGCACCCCGTGGCGGGCCATGGCGTCGAGATCGATCATGTCGATACCGACACCGTACTTGGCGACGATTTTCAGTTCCGGCAGGGCTGTAAATTCCGCCTCGCCCAACTTTTCCAGCGCCGTGATGGCGCGGTCATGGCCTTTCAGGAAATCGATCAGGGCCTCTCCGGTAAGGGTAAGACCGTCGTCGTTGAAGGTGACGTTCGGGTACCGCGCCAGCAATTCACGGCGCAGAACCGGGTGGCGGGAGAACGAGCGGGAGGTAACGGCGATGCGGGTCATGATAACGATCTTCCCCTGATTATTTTCAGCAGACGGCGCGACATTCCTGGGGCGACTCGATCAAGGACGACGGCAAAGACAAAATAGTAAACCAGGCGCACGGCTTCGCTGATCACCAGGCGCAACTGGCGGGCCACGCCACGCCCACCGTGGACCAGGTAATGGCGACGGATGTCGCGCTGCACCTGTTCGGCATCGATTTCAGGAGCGATCGGAGCGGCGAGTGCAGGGTCCGGCCGGGCAATACAGATGATATTCTGTTCCTCGTTGCGGCCAAGGAAGTTGGCGACTTGCGGATGGCCGCTTAACGACAGATGCAAAATCCGGTAGCCGGATTTTTCCAGCACATAGGTCAGGCTTTGCTTGCTGTAGGTATAAAAATGGGTCGGGTCGGCAAGCGGCGTGCCGTACAGGTTTGGCACTTCCACATAAAGATAGCCGTATTCGGCCAGGATATTTTGCCTTAGATGGACAAGAAACCGTTCCGGTTCACGCAGATGTTCCAGGGAATGGAACATGGTCACGAAACGGGGTTTGTGGGTGAAGGTTTCTGCAAACAGGTCATCGGTCGACCGTGAAAGTTTCAGGCCCAGAAAGTCCCGCGCGAAGGCGATGCCATCCCGGTTGTAATCGATGGCGATGCCTTGGCAACCCCAGACCTTGGTCGCCGCGTATGCCATCAGGCCTTGATAGGCGCCCAGATCGACGATGGTGTCTTCGCTTCCCGGCAGGCAATCGGCATGGCTGGCGGCGAGCGCCCGGATCGCATCGTGCAAATTCCTGAAACGCGCAAAGCTGGGGCCCATCTTTTCCGGATAGATCGGGATATCAATTTTCTGTCCGCCGATGGTGTCGGCATGGGGGCTTTGCCGGTAAGCCGAATCGTAATACCGCGCAAGCGCCGCTTCGTCTGGTTGGGGATGGGCGAAAACAATACCGCAACCCCGGCACAGGTAATTGTCAAACGTGTGAAAGTCCGGCGTGTGAGATTGGTCCGGAAAGAAGAACGTTTCAATGTTCAGGCGGAAGGCTTTTTGCGCGCCGCAAATTCCGCAAACGGGGTTTTCCGTATTCATGGTAATTCCGGCACACCGTCGGTTAACCGCCAGCGCGCGCGCCAGTCGGGATCCGCGCAATAAATCGCGTAGACCAGTTGCATGGTTTTCAAGGCTTCTTCGACGGAACCGTTGGTGATCGGAATATCTTCCCTGACCGCTGTGGCAAATTCGGCTATTTCATCGGCCCATGAAGGATCGTTCGTATATTCGCGGGTTTCCTCGTCGGGGTCGCCCAGGTCATCGGCGGCGGCGCGCGCGATGGTCAGGGTCTCGGCGCCATAACTTTTGGTTCCCGACAAAATACCGCTCAAAATAAGCGACCCGCGCTGCAAGGTGACCTCAAGGTTAAAACGATGCCGCCATTGCGTCGCCGAGGAGTGCAGCATGGCGACGACACCCTTGCCCCGCATCAGGGCGTAGGCGTTGTCTTCGACGTCATGTTTCCAGTAATCGTTGGAAATAAAACTGCTGATGTCGGTAAATTCACCTCCGAACAGGCGCATCAGATCGACCATGTGAATACCCTGATCGAGCAGGATGCCGCCGCCGGCGATGGCCCGCGTGACCCGCCAGTCGGAATTTTCCCCAAAGCTGACGAATTTCGATTTGCCGTACACACCGCGTAAATTGATCACCGCGCCAAGCTCGCCTGATTCGACAATGGCCAGCGCGTCCCGCACGGAATCATGATAGCGGTGATTGAAACCGTATTTCAGTTTCAGATGCGGCGTTTCGGCGTGCTTTTGGCAAACTCGAACGATATCCGCGACGTCGCGGCCCGGCGGCTTTTCGCAAAACACATGCAGGCCCCGGTCCAACCCGGCGATGGTGACGTCCGGGGCGATGTCATTGGTCATGCACACAAACAGCACGTCGAGACTTTTGCCAAGCAGTTCGGTGTATGTGGTGTAGTGGGTCGCGCCGCCGTCAAGGGTTCCGGTGCCGTCGAAGGTTCTGTCACAAACGGCGATCAGTTTCATATCCGGATGGGCATCGATAAAATGATGGCGACGCTTGCCGACGACGCCGTATCCGGCGATGCCGACGCGTAAGGGTGTGCTCGACGGATCGCTCATGCGCCGGTTGCCGGTTCGGGGGTGCGGTACAAATCGCTGATGGCGTCGTTGTCGCCGCCCAGTCGCGAGGACTGCTCGTCGCTGTCCACCCTGACCCGAACGCCCGTTTCGTCGGATCGGTAAAACGCGTGCAGCAGTCGGATGGTCGCCAGGCAATCGTCACGGTCGACCAGGAACGGTGCGCCACTGATGAAATGATCAGCGATACTGGCGTACATCTCGCCATGACCGTACCCGTACACCGCGCCCTTGCCCTTGATGCCGAGAAAGTCTTCGCTATTGGCGGCACAGGCCGCGGGATCGGGCGTGAAGATTTGTAATTCGTTGACGGCAACGCCGCCGATTTGGGCCATGCCTTCGGAGCCGACCAGCGAGATCGATGCCTCGAAATCATCGGGGCGCGCGGCGGTGGTGACTTCCAGCGAACCAATGGCGCCGTTTACATACCCCAGCGTCGCGACGACGGCATCTTCGGCTTCAATATCCACACCCATGGTGGCCATGGTGGCGCTGACGGTTTCGACCGGGCCGCCCAGGTAGCGCAGCAAATCGACATGATGAATGCCCTGATTGGTCAACGCCCCGCCATCGTGAGTCAGCGTGCCCCGCCACGGGGCCAGATCGTAATACCGTTGCGGCCGGCACCAGCGGACCCGCACGCCGACCAGCCGGATGTCGCCCAGTTCACCGGCATCCAGGGCGGCGCGCACCCGGCGCACCGCCTTGTTCATGCGGTTCTGGAAAACTGGGAAAATACGCAGGCCAAGCTTGTCGGCCGTGGCGTAGGCGGCGATCAATTGTTCAGGCCGCATGAACGTCGGCTTTTCGACGATGATATGTTTTTTGTAACGTTCCATGACCGCCATGGCATGTTCGAAATGCATGCCCGATGGGGTGACGATGGCGACGACCGAAATTTCCGGGTGAGCGGCAAACATGTCGTGGTAATTGGTATAGTAGGGAGCGCTATATTCGGCGCCAAAAGCGGCGGCGCGGTCTTCCGCCAAATCACATACGGCGGCCAGTTCAAGCCCCTCCATATCCCGAATGAATGAACAGTGGTGTCCGGCAACCCGGCCGCACCCGATGATAGCGATAACGACAGCAGGCATTAGTCAGTGGCTCCTTGTTTGGTGGCGGCGGCAATGCAATCAATGACCGGTTTGAATAAATCACGCGTCGTCGTCGTGAACCGCAGATAATCGCCCAACAGCGGATCGGGGAAAACCCGGTATCGGGCGATGCCGACAAGCGCCGTCTCGATGGCCGCCCGGTCTTCGCCGAAATCCACATGAACGAAATTGCACGGCGTGTCGATAACGCCATATCCCAGGTCCGCCATGGCGGCGGCGAACATCTTGCGTCCATCGACCAGGCGTTCGATGGATGCGTTAACGGCGTCTTCATGGTCGAGCATTCGCCCGGCCAGGTCCAGCGCCATGCCGTCGGCTTCGATCATCGGCCGGGATTTGTGCAGCATGGTCGTAATTTCAGGCGGGGCGGCGGCGAACCCCAAGCGAATGCCGGCCATGCCCCAGGCCTTGGAAAATGTACGCGCCACGATCAGGTGGCCGTATTCTTCGATCAGCGGCAGGGCGGTATGAGGGTGGAAGGGGTAATAGGCTTCATCGACCAGCATCAACGCGCCGACCTCGCCGGCGGCTTCGATGATGGCGCGTAGCTCTTCAAGTGAAAAGCCGAAACCGATGGGATTGTCGGGGAACGGCAGGCCGACCAGTTTCGGGCCGATGGTCCGGATTTCCGTTATCATTTCTTCGGCGCTCAAGGCCGGCAGGCCGTTTTCGATGCGGTAGGAAACAAAGTGCATGTCCGCCCCGAAGGCGGCGCCATAGACGCCATACATCTGATACGTCGGCTGGGTCAGCAATACCTTGTCGCCGGGCTCGATATAGGTTTCAAATACCGATCTGATGGCCCCGTCGGACCCTTGAGTCAGCAGCAGGCGGTCGGCGTTTAATTTCAAGTGCGCCGCCAGCTTGCGATAAAACGGCCCCGGCGACGGATAGGCAAACACCGCATGAGACGGTATGTCGGCCAGCAACGACATCACCAAACCGGTCAGTTCCGGGTCAATACATTCGCCGCGATCCAGCCACAGCTCGCCAATCGGTCGAAACTGGCTGTCGAAGTGATTGAAGCGGACCCGGTCCGAACCGGCCAACGGTCCGCGTGGCGCGGGTGGAGTGAAACGCAAGTCGGGCATGGGGCGGGGCTCTTTCAGGCGGAATAGTTTTGTTTCAGGACACGGAAGCTTTCGGCTAAATCGGCCAGGGGGTCGTCCTGGTTTAGCATTCGTTGTTCGATGGAGACATATCTATCATAGCCGATGGAGCCGAGCATCCGGCCCAGGGCGCCATGATCGACCCTGCCAGAACTTCCCAGCACACCCAGGCCGGGTTCGTTGGCGTGATAATGAACCAGCCAGGGCTTGGCGCTTTCGAAAACGTCTGGGTCGACCTCGTCATTTTCGACCAGCGCTTTGGCGTCGATCTGCACCTGTAATTGCGGAACGTCGAGGGCGCGGACCAGATCGATGGAATCGTCAACCGAATTAATGAAGTCCGTATCCAAGGGGCCAAGCGGTTCGAAACAGAAACAGGTTCCATGGTCGGCGATGCGATGGGATAACTGGCCTAAAAAATCGAGCGCCTCGGTGCGGGCGGTATCCGCTGCAATGTCGCCGCGCCGTCGCCCGCCACCATAAATCAGGGTGTGGCCCCCCAGATCGCGGCAGATGGCGGACAGATGCACCATAAAATCCTGGGTTTGGATGCGGGTCTCGGGGTCGCGGAACAATCCCAGTTCCGGATGATCGAAAAACAGGGAATGCAGGCCAACGACGCCAAGTCCGGCGGCTTCGATGGCGCGCCGGTAATTGGCGACCTGTCCGCTATCCAGGCCATGCCAGGTGTCGGACCAGACCCGGCTCGGCGCGACTTCGATGGCAGCCAACCCCATCTCGGCCAATTTGGGCAGGGTGTCAAGATGATCGCCGGCGGGCAGGCCGATGTTGGAGACGGAAAATTTCAAGCGGCAGGCGCCCATAATAACCGGGCAATACGGCTGAGCGCCTGATCGTCACCGAAGGGGTCAAACTGTTCACGAAACCAGTCATAGGGAATATTTGTCTGGGTCGGGTTGTCCAGAAAATCCGCTAAGGCGGCCTCGAAACCATCTACCGTTTCGTGCCACAGGGCATGGTCGCGAAGGGTGTTGTTCAGTTCAGAATCATCGCCAACCGGCATATAGCTCAGGGTCGGTTTTCCCTGAGTTAAAGCCTCGATTTGTATCGAGCCGGTGCCGATGCCAACATCCATGACGTCGATCAGCCAACCAGCCGGACACGGCTCGAAAAACGGTCGGAAATAATCAACGAGAACAACCTTTCCCGCCTTCTGCAATTCTGCAAACAGCGGAGAGTCGGCAACGAACCCTGAATACATGCCATAGGGCCTGTGACCTTTGGTCTTGATCACCATCATCCAGTCATCGCGCATGGCGACCTGGCGCAAGGCGGCGTACAGGCTGGCGCGGTAGATGGGCGCCACATGCGGATCGGGACCGGCCCCGAAATAGGCCAGCACCTTGCCGCCGGTGTTCCGGTGTGTCGTTACCGCGTGATCATAGGTTTTGTCGACGCTCTGGTTAGCAATCATATGGCTGTCATTACGGTATAATCCGACAAATCCGTCTTTGCAGCGCGGCGCGCGGGTCGCAGATGAAATTCGCGATACATACGGTCCACCGGAAAGAAACAAATGATAGCTCATGTAGCTGAGTGCGACGCCCTGATCATCCATTTGCGAATGGGGCCAGCGGACCAACTGGGTGCCCTGCTTTCCAAGAATGATCGATTTTAATCCCTGACGCACCGTGTATTCCTCGGCATCAATATAAGAACCGAGTTGCAGATTATGAGCCAGACGCCAAATCGGCAGCGAGGCGCGTGTGAACTTAATGGCTTCCAGCGATAGTTGAACCGATACAGGGTCGCCGGGATGGCGGAACGCGTTCCATAAAGCGGCGCGAAGCAAGCGCAAACCGGGCCGCATAACTTCGGTCCACCAACGGCGGCGGTCGACCGGCGCCGCCTCCAGATCAATACAGGGCGGCGCACCAGGCGGCGGCGGGGTCAGATCGGGTCGATCGAGAACCGTGACCAAAGCGTCGTCTGTCCACATATCCAAATCTTCCAGGGCCTTACGCATGGCGCCCCAGTTGTTCTGGTTGATGGCGTGCGGCGTGCCAACACGGAATGATTGTCTTTTCGGATTGCGGACCCCAAACCGAAAATAAATTTCGACCGCTTCGCTGACAAATAATATCGACCGGATAACGATCTGGAACAGGTGGGTGCCGCGCATCGGCAGGCCATACCGAACAGGTGCGAAAGCCGCCAACTGATCATCGTCACCAAGAGCCGCCCTGGCGGTATCATCGAGTGGATGGTCGCCCGGCGGGATAATGCCGTCGGCGGCAAACCCATAAGCGGACGGGGGGTCGGCGCGCAGGGCGAGAAACCGCATCCGTTCTTCAATGACTTGATGGAAGCCCTTCTTCAGAACCCGCTCAGCCTCTGCATCGCCAAGAAAGTCGATGCAGGCACGCGTCATCCGGTGCGCCGCTGGATGGGCAGTGAAAACGGCCTCCACCGCATCTATACTCACCCGCTCAGCCCGGGCATCAAGACAGGAACGAACCAGACCATAGACAAATGGCAGCTCTGGATAGGGCCTCGTGAGACCAGATAGAAATCGTCTAAATATATTCATTTGTACCCGGCAGAGATGCGCTTCAAGAGGTCGGATCTTCGATAGAAAGCCGTTCTGCTTTTTCTCTCAGGCTATCCCTGTTTCGTTGCTTCACAAGCAACTCGCGGGCGTGAATACTATCTGTTTCCTGGTCTTTGGCCTGTGAAAGAATATAGCCTACAGGATTATAGCGAAGCTTATCCGGCATCGAATCGGTGGCGGCGAGGCGGCCCTGCAACAACAGTCTGCCTTGCGCGATGGCCGCGCGAAGCGCGTTGGCAACATCGTCCGGATTCAATATCTTCCCTTTGTGTATCAGTCCGACAACCGGCTTTTGCATCACCGTGTGGTGACGAATAAAGGAAGTCAGCATGCGGACATCCATATGTTCATTGACGCCAACCTCGACAAATACAATGGGCACCACCAGCCGATCCGAAAAAACGTAATCACCGCGGCGAAGATAGCGTGTCCGTTCCATGAATTGCTGGTAGACCGAAATCAGGCCTTCCCTGCTGCCCGGAGAAAATACCGCCGGCATCAAGACGTCTACTTCCAATAAATCCTGGTGATGTTTGAGAAGCCCATCACTTTGCAATCCGATGATGCAACGGTACTCGGTGTCGGGGCCGACATGGGTCGGGCAAATGTCACAGGCGATGCAGGGACGAATCGGATCTTCGGTGAAATTCGTCGTTTTCAGTTTGATATCCAACTGCGCGTCCGCAATGATCGAGTCGATGACGGGCCGCAACCGCTTGTCGATTTCGCCATCCCGATCCTGCAATATCCACAGCCCCAATCGAAGCGTGTCATTCAGGACAAAATCCTTCCCGGCTTCGAGCAAAAGCGCGACGTGCGCGATGCGCCGCCCGACTCCAAGACTGGTTTCGATGCCATAGGTATCTTTCGGCATGGTGCCAATATCGCCTGCATGGCCCGTTCCGCCATATTGGGATGTCGTTTCTGAATCGTTGCCGACGGCGAGAATTCCCATATCGACCATATCCAGCATTTGATAGATCAGCGCCGTTTCCTGGCCACCATTGCGTTTTGCGCCAACCGATATCCCGGCATAAATTTTTCCTGCCAGATCGCGCTGCAAAATTTCGTCGGTTCGCAGCATTTCTATAAAGACCTGGCTAAGGGAACTGCGGTCGCCGAAATAGACAGGGGTCGCCAAAATAATGCCATCTGCCTGACGGAGTTGTTGTTTCAGCCTGTCGATATCGACGGCCTCGCCGCTTGCCGGAAAATGATCGGCCAGGGAAGTATGTTCGATCTGAACCCCGCCATTGCGGGCTGCCCAAAGAGCGGCGACCAGACAGACTTCGCTGTTCGATAGTCCGCGTGTTCCTCCCAGTTTGCGGAGGCGCCGGTACATTTCGTCGAACGGGACATCGTCGGCACGTCCGGCTGCAATAAACTGGTCGAGATGAATTTTTGCCTGGTCCGTGATAAATTGATTCAGGTTTTCACGGCTATCAAGGCCCTCGAGTTCCTGAACCAGGTTGGCACCACTGGCGCTAGATCGGGCATTTCTGAGCGTCGCAGAAAGTCCGAGGATAATCGGTTTCTTCATGTTCTATGCCTTATATATTGCTACAGTCTGCATGGGCAATTTGTTCGCCCCAGGTTGTTAGTGAAGACAGGTTGCCAAGTCCCTGGTCTTTCAGATAACCGCTTTGAACCTGCAAGGTTTCGCCGCCAAACGGGTCCAGTATTTTCAAAAAACCGTTGCCTTCCGATGCGCCCTGCAGCCCCAGTTCGGTATAAAGTCTGGCTTCCAGGTGATTGCCGATAGACGTCTGCACACCATTTCCGAATCCAACTGCCATGCCAAGCCGTTCCGCCTGACGGACAAGATCGCGTACGTCGGCCATGCCCCGGTGCTTGCAAAGCTTCAATTTAACCGCTTTGGCGCCACACTGGGCGGCCCGGCGCAGATCATCGGCCCGCCAAATCGATTCGTCCAACATCAGCGAAAGGCTTGTCGCGTCGGCCAGTTTACGAAATTGTTCCCACTGGTCGGGCGCAAATGGCTGTTCCAGGTGCTCTATGGGAAGCCCCTCGAGACGCTTGCACAGGCTCAATGCCTGGTCCGGTTGCAGGCCCTGGTTGGCGTCGATGCGGATACACCCATCGGCGGGTAAACTATTTACGATGGCCATTATTCTATCGGAATCTTCATCGACAGTGGCCCATCCGATTTTGACTTTAATGGTGCGGTATCCATCACTGACCAGTTTTTCGGTAGATCGGGCCGCCGCCAAGGGCGTACGGCCAGAACATGGGGCAAGCATCGGAATTGGCCCGCCAACCGGCATGGAAAACGCAACTTCTTCACCTTCACGCCAGGTCTCTATGGCACACGCCAAGGCGCTGGCCATCATCGGCGTGTCGCCATAAAATTCATCTACCAGGTCAAAAGCGGCAACCCCCTTTTCAAGGGACCGCGCCATTTGGTGGCATTGTTCCTTGATAGCCTCGACCGTTTCTCCGCCGTAACCAGGCAGCGGGGTGGCTTCACCAATTCCCATGCGACCGTCGGCGCGGACAACAAAATAAAACACATCAATCAACGACAGGGTCGCGAATGAAAGATCATAGGGTGCCGTTAGGGGAATTTTTCCGTAACGAACTTCTACGAAACCTTTTGCCTCTGCAAACTTAGTCATCAACCATCCGCGAGGCGATGACTTCGACAATATCCGCCACGCATGTGAGGGCGACCATCGCACTGGATTCAATCTTCAGGTTGAAATGCTCTTCGAGCAAACTCCACAAACGAACAACACCAAGAGAATCCCAACGACGGAGATCCGCGGGCGATGAGTCGAAGGCGATATTGTCGATATTTATGGAAAAAGCTTCGGCGACGACCGCCAGCACCCGGTCCTCAAGATCGCCCGAAACCTCGCGCTTTATCGTTGCGGCATCGCCAACGGGAAGGCCCTTTTTTAGGTTCCCATAGTCAGTATCCAGCATCCCGAACATGAAGGTATCAAGCCATTCGCCGCGTCGCATGACATGTTTGCGCATGGTGCCTTCAAGTGTAAATCCAAGGCGAACAAGCGATGGCACGGATGCCGGATTGACGCCTCCTCCCCAAAGCCGTTTTAGCTTTAAGTCGTCAAAAACATACCCCATAAGCAATAGCATACCCTGCTCTGAATAAGGACCGCCTTGAAAGTCCGGGAAAATAAAACGCCCGAACTCGGCAATCCGTTCCGGCCAGTTGATCCGCAGGATCAGGTTGCCGACGTGGGCATCGGTTTCCAGATCACAAATGGCGAAGGCGGCGGCATTCGGTGGCTGCAGGCCGGCCCAGAAGGAACGAACACTTTCTTCGTTCTGTGGAAACATCCCGACAAAAGTAAACTTTTGAATTTCCGGATCCATCAGCGCGTCCATATAACCCCGCCCGCTAACATCGGCCTCTAATAACGGCCGCAGGTAGGTGTTTTCGCTGACAAGAAAAGCTTGTGGTTTGTCGCTGGTTCCATGGGTCCCCGCGGCAACACCGCCGCCCGTCTTGCCGCTACGTGCCATATATTTGTCTTTATAGTGCTGGCGCGATTTCTTGAAACTGCCGGCCTGGTAATCGTCATCGATAAAGCCGATGCGCGACGGTATCTTGTAGGGTGCCAATGTGTCGTGCAGGGCATCAAGAATTTGGTTTTCCGTAATGGTGCCGCCTTGATCAGGGCGGACCATCGCAATCAGGTCTTCGACCAGGGTCTCGTGCGGGATGCCGAACACCACTGCCGTCAACACACCGTCCAGTTCATTCAGCGCGCTTTCAATCTCTGTCGGCGAAACTTTGAAGCCGCCACGGTGTACGATGTCGGTTTTCCTTCCCTCGATGACCAGATATCCGTTTTCATCGAAAAAGCCGACGTCTTCTGTGAACAAAATCTGGTTTTCGACCCGCTTGCTTGCAGACAAATCGTCTTCTATATAACCCGCCGTGATCATTGGCCCGGAAATGACGATTTCACCCTGCTGGCCAGCAGGCAGCGGCTTTCCTTCTTCATTGCGGATTTCGACGCTGGCGATGTCGATCGGTCGGCCGGGAGAATCGGCACGCCGGTCGGGTAATCTGGGGTCGTTGAAGAACACGCCGCAGGTCGCTTCTGTCAACCCATAGGCCTGCGCAACGGGAATTCCAAAGCGGTTTTCAAACCGTTCAATCAGTGATTTCGCCAGTGGCGCCGATGCGCTGCCAATAAAATGCATGGTGTCGCGCACGGCTGGGGTTGGTTCAGACGGGTGTTCGACCAATACGGTCAGGATAGACGGCACGGCCTGGGCAAACCCGATGGAAAATTCATCAAGCAGGTGCCAGAATTTTTCGACCTTGAATTGTTCCGCGATGACGATCTTGCTGCCTTGCGAGAACGGTATCAGGACGCTCCTGTATAAAGCCGAGGCATGATACATCGGCAATATGCAAAGGTGCGTACAATCATCAGGAAGATCGTGGGCCCGGGCCATGGCATAAACTTCGGCCAAAATATTGGCGTGGGTGATGCGGCAGCCCTTGGGCCGCCCAGACGTGCCGCCGGAAAAAATGATATAGGCGGTGTCGTCAGGCGAACTCTCTGCCGGCATTGCTGATTTTGTCGGCGACGTCGTGTCGAACGCTGGTTGGAATGGCGTGCAATCCATAACTTCGGCAACGGTAATCCCTTTGCGATTCGCCATGTCGTTTGGCGAGGCAATAATTAATTTGACGTCGGCACGTTTGCATAAGTCTTCAATTTCCGGATTTGGGTTTTCCGGGTTGCCAAGAATCGGAATACATCCGGCGCAAATAAGGGCCGAAAATACGGCAAAATATGCCGGCGAATTGGGAAGGCAGATCAATACCCGGTCACCCGCCATCAAACCTTTTTCGTTCAATGCCGCGACACCGTGATCGACCATCTGACCAATCTGCCGATAGCTGATTTCGTAGCGGCCATCTGCATCGGTAAAAAGAATGGTATCGCCGTGGCTTTCGACCATGGCGCGGAAAAATTCCGGATAGATCGAAAACGGCGGGCGCAAATCATCATTACGGGGCTTGGTCATTATGTTCTCCATGAGGATAATAAGCCGGTCAGGCGCTCTCGCCATTTTTGCTCAGATACATCAACAGAGCCTCTTTATTTCCTGTTTCGGCGTCGTAAAAATCAGGTAGCACCGCTTCCTGTTTGAAACCAAGAGCCTTCAGACAATTAATGGATAATGTATTCCCCGTGTGGGTCGTCGTTTGAATTCGGACTAAACCAAGTTCGCCGAAACCATATTCAATGACCTTCCGACCGGCCTGGACAAGGGCATCGGTGCTCCAGTATCTGTGCGACAAGCCGAAACCGAAATCGGCCGATCCCTGTCGCGCTGACGAAGCGATGATAAATCCAATGGTGCCTATAGCGATACCCGTCGCTTCGTCAATTATCATCCAGTAA
Source organism: Rhodospirillales bacterium (assembly GCA_013204265.1). GTDB lineage: Bacteria > Pseudomonadota > Alphaproteobacteria > Rhodospirillales > Casp-alpha2 > Casp-alpha2. The sequence continues at coordinate 39,250 of JABMOG010000040.1, read as the reverse complement.
TCACGCCGTCCCGCCACGTTGTCGTCTATCAACTGCTGGGTGAATATTTCTGCATCCGCCGGGCTCGACATCGGCGCGAGTTCCTTGAAGCGGGCGAATTCCGGATCCCTGGAATAGGCCAGGACATCATTGGCGAAGCGTACATGCGGCCGGGCCAGCGATATTTCCGGGGCGACGCTGGTAAATCCAATCACATCGGCGGCATGGTAGGGGGGCTTGGCGTCTTCTTCCTTTAGGTGGCCGTAGAACGCCTTGTTTCGTTCCAGATCTTCCGGTGTGTCGATGGACAGGGCCGGGCCGATCAGTTTGGTGCTCGGCTTAATCTCTATTCGCGGAAAGCGCAGTTGATCGCGGAAAATATAAGGCGACACATGTTCGCGGTCGAACAACTGGGTGGCTTCCCGATTGGCGATTTCCAGCGTGCGGAAGGTATAAGATTCAACATAGACCCCGTAGGGCAGTTCATCGCTGCGCGAGGTGCTGACCACTTCAATACACCCGGCAAACGATGCATGCAAATTGATCGCCGCATCGATCATCTTGGGGTCGGCCCAAATATCATCCCCGGTAACCCGGACGATAACGGTTTCCGGCTTGGCACCGAAAGCAACGGCGGCGTCATAATAGCGCCTCAGGACATCTTCGGGATGACCGCGAAAGACATTCCAGCCTTGCTCGTTCCCATAGGCCGCCAGCGGGTCATCTATTTCTTCGGTGGTCGTCGCCAAAATTATCGTAATGCCGGATGCGCAGTAGGACAGTTGCCGGAACAAACACCATAGGATCGGCTTGCCATCGATCTCGGCAAGAGATTTTCCGGGAAACCGCCGGGAGCCCATGCGGGCTTGAATGATGACGAGGGCGTTCAATGTTCGGACTTTCTAATAATCGACATCGCTTTTAGAGGCCACCAGCACCACTTCTGATACGCCCTCCACGGCCGAAATTTCCGTGCTCAGCCGTTCCGGGTCGCCGTCCTTGCGCATTAAAATATCGAACGTCAACTTACGTGATGTGCCATCACCAGACGGCTCCACATGCAGCAGGTTGGCCGATTTTGCGTGTTTCGCAAGTACGGCGGAATAGGCCGGGTCGTCGCTGACTTCCCCGGCTCGAGTGCGGAAGCGCAGGATAAATTCGGATTTATACAACGAGCCGAAATTAGTGATGCTGAGCACCACGGCGACGACGCCGAAAAACGCGGTGCCGACCACCGCCAGAAAATAGCTCGACGTGCCCGCCGCCATGCCCGCCGCCAAAGTCATGAAGATAAATCCCATATCCTTGGTATCTTTGACGACGGTCCGAAAACGAATGATCGACAGCGCGCCAACAAGGGCGAAAGCGCGGGCCAGATTGTTGCCGATGATCATCATGACGATGGCGACAACCACCGAAATGAAGACCAGCGTCACCATGAAGGATTGGGAATAGCTCAGCCCCTTGTGGGTATTCTTGTAAACCACTGCGATGGCCAGCCCCAACAAGAATGCCAGGCTGATGTTCAAAAGGATATCGGTCGGCCCGTAAACGAAGGCCAATCCGCTTTGATCAAAAAATGCTTGTTCAGGTTTCATGTGTATTCTTTCGCACTATTCGAGGTTTGTCGCCAGCCCGCATACTTCCATTCCGCGACAAAATTTGGAAATTGAAATCCGGCTCAGATTATGGGCCTGAAGCGCGCGGTGAAACCAGGCCGGAATTCGGCGGTGAAACTTGATTTCCAGTATCTTATAGCCGGCATCGAATTCAATCCAGTTGCTGGCGGCGTCCGGAAACAAGGTTGATGTGGATGTCGCCCGCAATTCGCTGTCGAAGGTCGCCCTGAAATTCATGTCGAATTCACTAGTATAAGGGCGGCGTTTGTAATCAACGAGGACTTTTGGTTTCAAATTCTTCCTGATTGAATCAAAAACGAAGGCTTCAATCAGGTCGACCCCGGGATACAGCCCCAACAGCTGATCATGCAGAGCGGCGGTTTCAAAAATTTCCAGGTGCTCGTATGAAATCGGCACTCGCTGCTTGTAGGTTCGCTGATTGGTCCGCCCTTTTTCTTCCAGATACAGCGGCACATCGGGGTCATAAGATGTGGCGTAAGTCCGAAGGTGGTATTTGCGACGATACATTTCGCCGTCTGTTTTTTGGTAATAGTTGCTCGCCCAATCGTTGTCAAAGTAAAGCGAGCGCACGATATAAGAATTTTCAAGCTCGGGATGGATGTGCCCATCATAGGTCATAAAATGCGAAATTTCTTCTTCGATATCTACACTGCGGGCGAATGACAGCAGATATTTGAATTCGTAACGGGCGAATTTTTCAAGAAAGCCATCCAGTTTGTTCACGGTCGTGGCCCTCTGACTTCAGGGCTTTGGCGCAGGTCTGCGCGACTCATCCGTTCGGCCAATCCAAATTCGTATTGCTTCGTCACCGCTTCTCGGCCACTCGATATGTCAAAATATTTAACTCGTTTGTCCTGTTTCAACGGGGGCAATAACAAGCTGTCATGAACAACGATCCCGGAGCGTTTTTCGGCACTGATGTTGGCGTCACGGGATGCACTTGGCAAAAAAACTGATTTATCGACATTTATCCGGCCCCCGGTTCCATAGCGCCAATTTTTCCAATAGGCATTTAGGTCCCTGTCGTTGCCCGTGAATTGCGAATGGACAATGGTCGCAAGGGACCCGTCCTTCGATTGGACACCAATTTTTGAATTGCTGATTGTGGTATCGACGACCAGCACATCGGTCTTTTCGCCGACCGAAATTCCTTTGTCGTCGGAACCTTCAATGGTCACGCCACTGACAACTACGCGGGATTCCATCAGGTCGATCGCGTCATTGCCAGAATTGGAAAAGGCCGAATTTAGAATTCTGACCGACGATATATCTATATCTACGGCATCCGATTTGGCATTATCAAAGCGCGACCCGTCGATAACAATACCCTGGCTATATATGACGTGCATCATGTCGTCTTCGGCTTTGTTTTGTTCCAGGTGAAGCGCCGAAAAGATAACGTCAGATGTATCGTGAATCGACAACATGGCAGTAAACCGCAACATCCCAATGGCGTCTCCACTGCCGCCGCGAATGTCCACGTGCGCAAGGCGCGATCCGCTGGTTTTATTGCCAGCCAAGGCAAAGGTTCCCCATACAATGTCATCGCCTAGCGGTTCGATTTTTATGGGCGCTTCGGCGCTGCCGATGGCCGTTAATTTGTCCCTAAAAATAACGCTCGCCCCGGGTCCCATGCGGATGACTGTGCCGGGAGCGATGCGCACCGGGTGATCGATGATGCGATCGGTCGTAATATCCAGGGTTCCTGACCACATAACAGGCGCCTTGATTGATGGGGAAATCACCGGCAAATTCAGGTGGGCCGGTGTTGTTCCCGACAAATCGCCTTTGGCCATTTTCGTCGCCGTTCCAGTCAGCGCATTGATCGCCTCGATGCGGTCAATTTTCAGGGGGCCGTCACCCAGCAACAAGAACCGCGCCGGGCGCACCTGTGGCTCGTAGCCATAATTCTCGTTGCGAAGAACGTCCGGCGTGGTCACCGCCAACCAGTTGGGCAACAAGGCGGCGTCGATCACCAACGACTGCGACGACCGGGTCATGGGCAGTGGCGTATCGCTTAAATCAATAACGCCGTTTGCGTTGGCATCCCAATACACCATCGACGGCGCCACGCTTGCCGCTTCCAAGTGCAGGCGCAAACCGCCCAAGGGGACTTGGCCGGCAACATCAACGGCGATCCGGTCACGGCCCGCCTGATGCCAGCGGGCATTCACCGGCGCGCCAAGCCTGCGGGTCAATTCCGATTCGATAAGCTGGCCGGACCGCACGAAACGATCGAACTGTTCGCCATAATCAAACCCAAGGAGCGATTCACCACCAAGGGACTGAAACAAAAACGGGTCCCGTGCCACCGATGCTTCGATCCGGGACCTCAGGGTTTCAAGGTCCGCCAGCGCTTTGCTCAGGACGCGCGATGTCACCAAGCGCCATAATTCGCTGCGCACCATCAGGCGAAATTCACTGCTTTGGCTATACAGGCGCAAGACCGCGACGCGGCTGCCGGGCCTGTCAAATTTTACCTGATCGGGCGTTTCCACAATAATCGCCTGGGGGTCGTGTATAATCGGGGTCACGGTGCCGCGCCATATATCGGCAATCAGGCGAGCATTATGGCGAGCGTCATAAGGGCTTTGGGTGAGAATTTCAAATGCCGCAAACCTGGTCCACGCGTCAAGGGGTGCCACGATTTTCAGGCGGCTAAATGCCTTGGTGGATGTTTCCGCCTTGCCGACAAGTTCCAGAAAATAGCGCAGGTCCAGATCACTTTCCGCGGCATCGGCAACATCCAGGGCAATGGTAGAGTTGTTTTTCGATGTTTTTCGCCACAACGCCGGATTTGAAAATAAGTCGAAATCCGACCCGTACCGCTTTTCCGACATACGCTGCTCGCCCTTGTACAAGTTCACAGGCATGAAGCCTGAGTTGCGCAGGAAACTTTCGTCGAGCTGTTCGACTTCGGTCAAGACGCCTTGATAGTCGTCATTTATATACATGGATACCAGACGGCTTTTTGCCGCCGGCAGACCGACGGTTCTAGCCAGGGTATTATAAAAATATGTATCGACCATCACCGGGTCCTGCGGCGCGATGTAATTGAAAGACCGAATGTTGCCGATGGTTCTTTTCTTCCTGGTTTTGACCCGCCAGGATTTCTTGGCAAATAGCCAATTGACGGGATTATCCCCGCGGTGACAAATTTTGACCTGCCGTAAGGAACCATCGGGATAGATCATCCGCCCGGCCTTTTTTTTCTTGACCGACCCAGGAATATCCGACGACAGCGCCTGGATGTCCTGTTCCGATATATAAAGACGCACCGGGTCCAACCCCATCTTGCCGCCGCCCCCGAATTGGGCGGTCACCCAATTGACAAACATGTTGCTGCGATAGGATATCCAGTCATGAGCGGGGAAATGCTGGAACAGGGCCACATGCCCGCCCCGCCATTCCCGATAGATATCGCGGGCAAACAGCGCCGGGAAAGCGACAACAAGGGCCAGCCCCAAAAAAAGAGCCGCCATGGCCAGCGGCGAGCGCAATTTCATGTTGCCCATCAACGGCAGGACTCCAGGGTCGCCAGGGCCGGGCGGGTAATGGTCATAGCTAAATCGATGCGATCCATATCAATGGACGCGTTGCCGGACCAGCGCAGGGTTATCTGATCGTCATCATCTGACATCAGCATGAAACGATCCTCGCCAAGGGAGAAGCCGTCCCGGGACGTTATGATCAGGCTTTCCGGCGTCATATATTTTTCGCCGGACATTGATTTCAAAGTCACTGAATGAATTTCGACGATAACACCTTTGGGGACGCCAAAATGAATATCCAGGTGGTCGATCGCCATGGTCGCAGGCAAGGAGAATGAATAATCGCGACGTTCATTAAGCGCCAGTCCGTCATTTTCAATCATCACCGAGGGGGCGCCGGCCACATCGGCGACGATCATGATTTTACGCATCCCCGTACCGACAAAAAGGGTGTTGTAGTTATAAGGATGAGTGCCGCCCAACTGTTCGTTCTTGAAGGCTTGGCACCAACGGATCGCGGTCGTGGTGTCGCCCAGCCCAAGCGCCGCATCGATGGCCGCCCGGTACGGTCGGGCATCGGTACCGGCAATTTTCACGGCCTTTTCAAGAGGCGCGAACGCTTTTTCCGGTGCGATGCGCGCATATGTTTCGCCCAGCCACAATTGCGGCAGGAACAGTTTTGGGTAGGCCTCGGCTAGGTTTTCCAGATACGGGCGCATGTTGCGGAAATCTTCCTTGAAACGCATTCCCGACAGGGCGAATTTGGTATTTTCGATCAATCCTGGCAGTAATACGCTTTGTTCCACATCCCACGACGTAGCCCACCCCAATTGACGTTGGAGCGTTTGCCCGGCGCCGGTGAAATCCCGCTGCACAACCGATTTGCGCAACAGGAAATATGAGGCGATGGCGGGCAATTCCGACGCCGCCCTGAACGCTTGATAGCGCACGCCCGGCATCAGCAGGGCACCGCCAATTACCGCAAACAGCACCACCGCGCCAACGGCAAGAGATAGAATATAAAGACGGATAAGTCGTGGGTTCATTTACAGACCAATACCTTCAAGCAGTCCGCGCTCTTTCAATAATGTCAGAGAGGCTTCGGACATATTCCCGTGATGGATATTCAGGAACTTCCCGATATCGGAAACGGTGACAATATCAAGAGTTGCGTATTCTTCCGTGCGGTTTTCCAGAAATTTGCCGGTAATCGCTGCGGCATCCAAGGGCGTGGTTACGGCGATGGCGATTTCAAAAACATGACTGTCCGGATCTTCAATCAGGCAAAAGGGCTCGGGGTCGTGAAGATGGTCTTTTCCTATACCAATTTCTTCGCCGATTTCGTCATACAACCGGGCAATTAGATCGATGCCGCCAGCATCGGTGACGGCGCTGGGGTCGACGCCGCCGGAACCCGCCAGTTCCCAAACATTTGCATCCTGGGTCATGGCCGCGCCCCGGCACCCGAAGACGATTCCGTCCGGGCAGCTTAACAAACCGGACACCGCCAAGGGCCGCACGCCAAGGCTGTCATACAAATCCGGCTGCAGGCGCTGGGCGATGAGGAGCCGATAATCGACAAAAAAACCCTCGATACGCTGCGCCGTCATGGTTTGAACGCTGAACATGCGGCCATTGAACAGCGCGTCACCCCTGCGGTCTTGTTCGGCATCCCAAATGGCTTGTATGCGCGTTTCAAGCTCCGGGGTGATCTCGCATTGGCCATCGGTGACGATGACTTCGGTATCCGGCGAAAACGACTTAACGCTAAGCATCTTAATCCTGTTCCGACAGCCGCGGGATCATCTGGTGAAGCTCGGTGATGACTTGAAAGTCTTTTGTATCTGCATCATCGGGCGGACCGTCGCGTTGCAACAAGAAGGTCCGCAATCCGGCCGCCCGTGCCGCCGTCGCGCCGATCAGTGAATCTTCGACGGCGATAGACCCCGGTGCAGAACATCTGGTTTGCCGCAACGCCGCCTCGTAAGGTTCCGGGTCCGGCTTTCCGTGGGCGACGTCTTCGCCACTGACAATCACTTCGATCCATGCGTCTAGACCGGTGCGGTTAAGCCATTCCGTCACCAGCTTCTTTTCGTTGGATGTGACGACGGCGATGGGCCAACCCTGCCCTTGTGCCGCCGCCAGTAATTCTTTCGCCCCGTCCATGGGCGCGACATCCCGGTAACAATCGGCGACCTGCGCGATGTAACGGTCGTGCAAATCGTCAATCGCACCATCAAGCCGGTGGGTTTCTTGCAGGCGCTCGATGATGACCCGCAGCGGCGGGCCGTTCAGGCTGTCGAATTCACCATCGCTGCCGGCCCGGTCAAGGTCGCTCAGAAAACGGAAATAGACCCGGCGCATGACGCCCAGAGAGTCGGCCAGGGTGCCATCCAAATCCAAGAATAGTCCGTTCATTGATCGCCCAGAAATTGCACAAAACGGTGTACGGTGACACTTTCCCCGGTGTCGGGAACGGTGATGTCGGCAAGGCCCTGTGATTCATAGCCGGCCTTGCGGAACGCCTTCAGCGACGCCGTATTGGCCTGACGGACTTCGGCGATGATCGCGACGACGCCCTGCTTGATCAGATGATCCCGAACCGCCAGCAGGACCCGCGCGCCGACCCCCCGACCACGGGCATCGGGGGCCACGTTAATCGAAATATCGACCGCCGAACCGGCAGGGTGGGCAGCCGTATTGAACCGCAGGAAGGCAACCCGTTCACCGTTTTGTAACGCGAAAACCGGGCGCGGACCGCCGGTTAGATATTCGTCGCAGTATTCAACCCAGAAGGTTTCCCAGACTTTCGGTTCATGATGATAGAAATGCTGCAATGTCGTCGGGTCATTGCGCCACTGCATGATCTGCTGCGCCTGGTCTTCGTTTTCGCAGCAGATCTCGAACAAAATATCAATGTTGCCGGATTGATTCACCCAAATATGTCCCACGTGATGGGGTCGCCGCGTTCGACCGCGACGGCAGTCTTGCGACCGATGATTTCATCGAGGTGACGCGGGTGCAGGCCGAAGCCGGGTCGTACGCTACGAATGTCTTGCGGTCGGATTTCCGCCCCGGCGGCTATGTCGGTGACGGCATATAACGAGCGCCGGAAAGACAGGCTGCCGCGTTCATTTTCAAACGGCCCGTACAGGACCTGGCCCCGGGCCCGATAGGCTTGGTGGCACAGGCCAACAAAATCACCAAAATCATCCAGCAGCATGGAAAACGAACTGTCCGGCGTCGGCGGATCAATGGTGTCGATGACATGTTTCTCGATCATGTTGGCACCCAGCGCGCACGCGGCAATGGCGGCGGCGTGGCCGATGGTGTGGTCTGAATAACCGACGGGGACCGCAAAACTTTCCGCCATATCCGGCATTGCCAGTAAATTCGCCTCGTCGAGATTTGCCGGGTAACCGCTGTTGCATCTGAAAATAGCGACCTGGTCACCGCCCTGAGCCCTGACCGCATCGAGGGAACGTCCGATGTCTTCTTTCGAACACATGCCTGTCGAAATCAGCAACGGCTTGCCAGTCCGGGTGCAGGCCTTGATCAATTCCGCATCGACCGCCTCGAACGAGGCGATCTTGTAAACCGGGTTATCCAGTTCTTCGAGCATGGGGATGGCGTCGGCGCCAAACGGCGTGGTAAACGGCGTGATGCCTAACTTTCGGGCGTGAGCATAAAGATCAGGGAACCAGTCATACGGCGTCGCCGCCTCGGCGTATAAATCGTAAAGCTGGCGACCCTTCCAGGGATTATCGCCTTCGATGACAAAACCCGGCTTGTCCGTGGCGATGGTCATGGATTCGGGCGTGTAGGCCTGAAACTTGACCGCATCGACGCCGGCGGCGGCGGCGCCTTCGATGATGGCGAGCGCCCGGGTCAAACTGCCGCCGTGATTGGCCGACAGTTCGGCAATGATATAGGGCGGCTCGCCGGGGCCGATTTTGCGACCATCGATTTCAATGCTGGATGATAAATCGCTCACTGCTCGTTCCCTTTATCAGGCATAGGGATAGACCCGGGTGCGCCGGACCTTGTCATCCGGCCAGACCTGCCAATCTATTTTGCCATACGTCGTGCGCCGCGACATGTCCTGCGGAATAGCCGGGGCCGTTTTGGAATTAATGTGCGGGACCATCATCCGCAGTATGTCAGCTTCCAGCTTCATGTGTTCCGTATAAAGTTCGGTCGCCGTCGCGGTGCGGGGGTCAATCTTACTCTTCAGTTGGGCGATGATATCGCCGGTATCCATGCCGCCATCGACCCAGAATAGGGTGATTCCGGTGACCGGTCTGTCGTGCAGCATGGCATTAGCAATGGGAACTGCCCCGGCACCTTCCGGCAACAGCGATTCGTGAATGCCAATGACCGGACAGAGGCCAAGCAGTTCATCGCGAAAAATTTGTTGCCAGCCCAGGGAATAGATAAAGTCCGGCGCGAGCGATTTTATATCTTCAACATGGTCATTGATGTTGTCGTTTATTTCCGTGCTCGGGACTTTTTCGGCAAACGGAAACTGCCTAGTATCGACCATATCGACACCCTCCCAGCCGGGCGATTCAGGTCCACGCGTATAGAACATGACGATTTCCTGACCCAGGTCATGCAGCACCTGGGCGTTGGCAAAGGTGCTTTCGATGCCCCCGATAACGATAATTCTGGCGATCGGCCTAATCCTCGATTTTTCTGATCAGCTGGAAGGCTTCGGCATATTCGAGCCCGGCTTCAATGCCCCGCTGGCGGGCCAGATATTCCAGGCCTTCGACGCTGCGGGCGTGCGGGTAGGGGCGGTATTCGCCTGCGTAGCATTGCAAGGCGCGTTTCTTGACGGCGATGGTCGCGGCGACGTCGGTATAAATGGTCGGGCAGAAAACCCGGTCGGGCAATTTTGCGCCGCGTTCGGTCGATGACGGGACTTCGAAGGTGCGAATTTCGTGGGGTGAAAATTCTGTCGGGTCGCGGCGACAGGCCATCATCACGGCTTCGAAGGTTTGCCCATGATCCCAATTGTAATCGCCGTGGTGGTGGGTCAGCACAAGATATGGGCGTTCTTTTTCGACGACCGCGCGAATGGAATGAGACAGGTCCATGCGGCTTATCGTGTCCATGCGGTTGTCGGGAAAATCGAACCGGGTAACGGTCGCAAAACCAAGCTCTGCGGCCGCCGCATCCGTTTGACCGGCCAATTGCGTTTTGGCTTCAATGATTTCGGGTGTGTCCTCACCACTATCATGGCGACCGCCGATGCCGTGCGTCATCAACACCAGATGCGCCTGCCAGCCGTCATCGACCAGCAACCGAACGGTCGCGCCGCAGCCGAGGACTTCGTCATCGGGATGGGCAGCGACAACTAGCAGGGATTTGTCAGCCATAATTGTTCCTTCTATTCACTAACTTCCGCGTACAAGCCGATAAACGAGATCCAGGTTTGCAATGCCGTCATCAAGGCTTTCTGTATTGGCATCACCCCGTTTCAAGTGATCCAGGAAATAGGCCGCGTCACGCACATACATAGGCTCGACGAAGTTAAAATTCGCCTTTCCCTTCATTGAGGGAAGATCGGCACGGTTATCGGCAAGGGCACGTTCTTCCCAGGCATCCGTCGCCACGGAATAGACGCGAATGAAATGGTCCGGTGCGCGATGGGTGAGCGTACCCTTTTCAAACACCAGCTTAACTTCGCCGGCATATTTTCGTTGCAGCATATCCGTATGCAAAATGACCTGTGGCCCGGCTTCAAAATCGAGCACCATCTGGACGACATCATCGGTGTCGATGTCCAGGTCCGACCGGCGGGACTCGAGCGACACAGAGCGCCTGACATCGCCGAACAGATAGCGCAGCCACGACACATCGCAGATGGAATCCAGGCCGCCGCCCAAGGATTTCTTCGAAGGGTAATAATCCGTATAGGGCTCATACGGATGCCAGTCAGGCAGCCACTCGCCGCGTTCGATGATTGCCGTCATAACCCGGCCCAGTTCGCCTGAGTCCATAACCGCCTTCATCGCCTGAATTTCTGACGAAAACCGGTGGTTGTTGCTGACGTGGGTTATCAGACCCTTGCCCAAGGCCCGCTTGCGAATGGCAGCGAGATTTTCCGGACGGTCGCTGATCGGTTGTTCGACCATGAAATGGACGCCGTGTTCCAGCGCCCAATCCATATAGATTTCGTGATCCGATGGCGGTACGCAAATGAAAATGCCATCAGGTGCAAAGTCCTGAAATTCCGCTATGCCACTCAGCCGCGTGACGGCGAATAATTCCGACACTTCGTCCATGCGATCATCGCGCAGATCATAAACGCCGACGGTGCCGCCGGTCAGTTCCAGCGCGTGGCCGATGCGGCGGCGGCCCATGGAGCCGCTGCCGACAACGATAAATCGGGAACTCATGATTTACTTTTCCAAATGCGGGTAACAGCACCGCCGGCAGGTGTCGTTAGAATAATAATCGCCTTCGATGTGGCTGCGGCGAAATTCCGAAAATTTATCACTATTCCAGATATCGATCAGTTTCTCCTTGCGCCAATCGCCGACAACGATTTCGTCCCAGATGTCGGGGCAACAAACCGAGACCTTGCCGTTGATTTTCAGCACCATGCGCTGCAGGGGTTGCGAGCACCACCATCCCTCGACTTCGGGAAACGGGTCTTCGGATTTTTCTTTCCAGGAAACAACCGGTGAATAGCCCAGTGAATCGACCAGCTTGCCCCACATGATTTTCATAGCATCGAACTGGTCGCGCCAGATGGGATCATCATACATCACCATCTGTAACTTGATCTGGCAGCCCGGATATTTCTCATTGCGCAGCTTGACGATTGAATAAATATTATCGATGACGATGCCAATCGTGGTGCCGACTCGAGCATCTTCGTAAAGATCAGGGGAAACGGCATCGAACGAAATGATCAGCGTGTCCAGGCCTGCGGCCAGCAGGGGTTCGGCTTTTTTACCCTTCAAAAGAGTCGCGTTGGTGTTGATCAACACGTCGACAATACCCCGGTCTTTAGCATGTTTGACATGCCAAACCACATCCTTGTGCGACAGCGGTTCGCCATCATAGTTAAGTTTGATGGCTTTTGCCCCATGTTCGACGCACTGATCAATCAACGACGAATATTCTTCGCGCGTAATCATCAATTCATCAAGCAAGCCGGCTTCGGCCTTTATGGTTCGCGAACACATGGGACATTTTAAATTGCAAACGTCCGTCGTCTCGATATCCACATTCAGGGGAAAATCGGTTTCGATCTTGTTTTCCGGAACGCTTTCCCACAATTCGCGATAATCAAAATATTCTTGGGAACGGTGTTTCTTCCAGTCTTCATTGATGATTTCATCCTGGAAGTCCTTGTTGGCGTCAAAACCAGTATCGTTGTTATCCATGGTATTTGTCGGGGCCTTTCTATTTTTATTTAAATATCGGCGCGGTCAAATGGCTGGCCATTGGCGGGGGTCAACCATGCGGTCGTCATGGCAGCCGTAAAGCGTATAGTCCAGTTCGGCGTCGTCGGTTGCGGCACTCAAAATTTCCTGGTAATGGTCGAAACTATCGATGCCGATGATCACGTCGTCAATGGCCGGTTGCCCGGCAATGAACCCAAGCGCCGCCTGAAGCGGCGTCAACCCGGCGGTATCGGCGTCGTCGCGAAAATGTTGCAGCACGGGAAGCAGGGGCGAAAAATAAGCTGACAGCTTCTCGGGCGCCATCAACAGCAATCCTTGTAAGAAGATCGAACGGGCGTGGACTTCCATATCAGCACCGTTCAGCGCATCCAGCCGGCCACTGTCTATCAGCCGTCGGTCCAACACGTTCAGGGGAAGCTGGACAATATCGAAGGTGCCGGTTTTAGCTACCACATCCAGGTCATCGTCGCCATAGACAGAAATTCCGATTTTGCGGACCTTGCCTTGTTCCTTCAGGCGCATCAGGGCTTCGATCAATTCATCGGCATAGGGGCCACTGGCATCTTCCGGATGGTGGATCAGCAGGCCATGGACTTCGTTTTGGCGCAAATCTCTAAGAGATTCATCCAGCCCGTCTGCAACGGCAGCACCGATATCTGTGATGTCGGTGCGGGTGTGAAATACCGGTGTCTTGGTGACGATCCTGAAGGAATGACCGGGGGTGAGGGCTTGGCCCAGAACCCGTTCGCTATCGCCATACGCCGGGGCGGTATCCAGGACAACGTCACCCAGTTCGTCGGCACGGGACAAAATCCTCGCGATTTCGTCAGGTGGCGTTATGCCGCCCCCATTGGCGATGCCGTAGGGGGTGCCGAACTGCACCGTGCCGATACCAATTTTCAAGTCCTTCGTCATTCTATCTCAATCCCGCTCGGGGATCCGAAGTTGTTCCATGACCCGTTGGCGCTGTTCCTTTTCGAAGGCGTCAAAATCGAGAATATCGGCATAGTCCTCGTTCAGCGGGCTGATGTGTTCGGACTGGCCAAGCCAGCAGTTACCACAGAGTGTTCCCGAAAGGTCCTTGTCCAAATGCCGCCTGCGGATATCCCTAAACGCCGGTGATGCCCATGCATCGGCGACCGACATTTCGTTTAAGTCAGCGACGGCGACATAGTTTTGAAAATCCACGCAACACAGCGTCAGATAGCCTTCATAGGTAACATGCATTCGATTAAATGGCATGTTGCAGACCGAGCCTTCCGCCGCCCAGCTTTCGTCGGGAAAGGCTAATGGGGTGCAGTGGTCAAATGCGATTTCATCGACCAGTGGTCCCAGCATTTCCTGAATGCTGTCGACTTCGTGTTCCATTTCCTGGGTCACGACACAAGTGATATAGAGTTTCAGGTTCGGCGCATGATCGTGGCGGTAATTGGAAATGTCGCGCAAGTTGCCAATCACCAGGTCCCATTCGTCGCGGGCGTGAATTTTGGCGTAGGTCTCGCGCGATCCGGCGTTAATGGAAAACTTGATACTGTCCATCCCGGCGTCGATCACCTTGCTGGCCCTCTCGATGGTGGCCAGCGCGCCGTTGGTGGAAATATAGGTGTAGACGAAGCCGATTCTTTTCGCTTCCGCCGTGAAGGCGGTCAGGTCTTTGTGGATAAACGGCTCGCCGGTCGTGTAAAAACCGATATCTGATGTTCCGCCGGCATGGGCTTCGGCCATAATCCGAAACATCAGGTTCTTGTCGATGCGGCCGATCTTGCGCTGCATGTCCGGGTTAGGACAAAAAACACAGGCATGATTGCAGGCGTTCGACAGCTCGACCATCATGTTCTTCGGCAGCGCCGGAACTTCGCACAGGAAATTGCTGGACGGATTGGTTGCGTACTGCGCATCGGCGCGTTTTTTCATACTCATGATACCGATTCCATGTGGGGTGGGGCGACCTCTCCGGCAAGTGGTTTTTGTGGCGTATCGGGCCTTAACGCCATCAGCTCGACCAGTTTGCGGAAATTCGGGTTTCTCTGCGTCAGATCGCTAAACGTTCCGCTGTCGGCGATGGCGCCGTCTTCCATGTAAAATATGCGGTCGCAGTGCATGACCGTGCTCAGGCGGTGGGCGATGATGATAGTTGTCTTGTCGCCGCGAAGTTTCCTGATCGGTTCGGTAACGGCCTCTTCGGTTTCGGCATCCAGCGCCGATGTCGCCTCGTCCATGACCAGAATTTCCGGATCACCATAAAGCGCTCGGGCGATGGAAACGCGCTGCCGTTGGCCGCCCGATAAACGTACGCCATGTTCGCCCAATTGGGTTTCAAGGCCATCGGGCAAGGCTTCCACGACCAGGTCTAGCTGAGAAGCGGCGACGGCGCGGTCGATGACGGCAACATCCGTATTGGCAGGGCTGAACCCGAAGGCGATGTTGGCCCTGAGCGTGTCATCGATCAGGTAAATGTCCTGGGGAATATAGCCTATCTTTTCCTGCCAGCGCCGCGATGCGCAGTCGATCGCTCGGCCATCCACGGAAATACTGCCTTCGGAAGGTTCAAGCAGCCCGATGAGCAGATTGGCCAGGGTGGTTTTACCCGCCCCCGATGCCCCGACGAAGGCGACGGCTTCGCCTTTTTCAATGATCAGCGAAATGTCCTTAAGGCTGGCCTCTTCCGACGCGGGATAGACGTAACTCAGCCCCTTTATGTCGATACTTTGCGTAAACGGAATATCGCCGCCCGACTCGCGGTCCTTCGACTGATTTTTGAAATTTTGAAATTTCGCTATGTCCTGGTGCAGCAGGTCAATGACGGCGCCGTTGTAGTGCAGGTCGGCGACGTTAAGCGAAATGTGGCTGGCCGACGGCATCAGGCGAATGGCCGCTAACGCAAACAGCCCCATCACCGACAGCAATTCGTCGCTTTGCATGCCATTGGCCAGAAAATAATATGTACCCCCGACCATAATACAGACGACGACGATTTCGATCATGGCGCGCGGCATGGCACGGACGATTTCGGCGAGAATCCGCAACCGTGCCCATTTCATGTTGGTATCGAAAAAAAGATCCGTGAAAAACCCGCCACTGTTAGACAGTTTGATTTCGCGAACGGCGTGTACCGATTGGGTCGTCTGGTTGAGCATGGAACGAATCAATTCCTGACGATCCCGCCCCCAGCGAGAGAGGCGTTCGCGAAACAGCCGGAAGAAAATCAAGATGGCGACGACGACGACTGTTGCCATGACCAAAGTAGCCCAAGGCTGAACCGCCACCAGCAGGGCGCCGATTGCGATCACGCTAACCAGTTCGGTTATCAGCCTGAGCAGCGGCCCCAGCAGCGATCCATAAACTTCTTTCGGCAGTTCGACGATGTTCCGAAGCAACGTCGAGGAATTGTTCATCAGGTGAAAATGATAGGGGCTGTTCAGGTATTCCCGAAACATCCGGATGGTCAGCCGCGCCATACCATGGGACACCGTCTGCTGCATAAAGAACACCGTCGCCAACATGACCAGATTTTTGAAGATGAAGGCCGCCGCCAATATAGCGACACACGCCAGTAGCATGGATTCCGGGCCGTCGGCACCCAGGAAACCGAAGATCGCCTTCAAGCCCGGTATGGCGGCGACTCGTTCGGAATCGGTAATGACCTGCAGGATCGGAATAATCATGCCGACACCAAGTGCTTCGAGCACACCGCCGAGCAGAAACAGAAACAGCAACAACCCCGTGCGGCCACGCACCGGCGCATCGAGTATGCTCCATAGTTTTTTTAAGATCTCGGTCATGTGTTCGGGTCTAATCCCACAGGTTATCTTTGATCCAGCCGTCGTCACCCCGACGCCACACACGCGGGTCGCGGAAGGTGTCGGCGATGCGGTCAAATTCGTCTTCCGTCATGCCCACATATTCCAGCCAGCGAACCAGGTCGCGTGATTTGATGTGATCGTGTTTGCGCACCAGTTCGATGCCCTTGTCGCGCGTCATGTCGCCGCTGCGGATGTCTTTCGAGGCATGGTCGGTGCACCGCCCATAGCCGAATTTGATGAACTTCAGGTAATCGTGCATGCCGTTTTCATGCATGTCATCCAGGTTGGAACCGGTCCGGTAGGTTCGCTCGAACGGCTCGTCGTTTACTTCAAAGCCATAGTTTTCGATGACGAACTTCAGATGCTCGTTGCTTTGCCACGCGATGTAATTTCCCAAATAGATACCGCGCAGGCCGACATCGATAATTTCCTGGTCGGAAGGATATTGCCAAAGCACCAAATCCTGTTTCCTAAGCCCTTCGCGGCCGACCATGTAGGTCCATTCAAAACTGCGCGCTTCGTGTTCCAGGCGGTTGCGATAAGTGAATTCCAGAAAGTCGTTCATGGAAAACTGGCCGCTGATATCGGTCTCGCCGTGCTCGCCCCAGATAACCAGCGGAATTTTGTTTTGCACGGCGACCCGCATGGGGTTGGTGGTCAAACCGACATGGTTGTGCCAATTCATGTCGCCCATGGCGATGAAGCCCAGACGATTGAGTTTCTTTAAAGTATCGACACCGGGCTGGACAATAATGTGATCGACATCGAAAACTTCCTTCATACGGTACAGATTGCGATGGCCGACGTCGGTGAAATTATTTCCGTAGTAAGTCACCAGCAGCGGGTTCAGGCCCATGACATTCTTGATGTAGTGGGTCTGGAAATAACTGTCCTTGCCGCCGCTGACGCCGATGACGCAATCGTGGCGTGAGCCATCGGCACTGCGGGTGCTTTCCAAAATGGTTTTCAACAAGCCCTGGCGACGGGCCAGTTCAGCTTCATCGAAACCTTTCCTGTCGGCGCCCGTTTGACAGCCCGTACAGACGCCGTCGTCGGTCATTTCAAGGTACGACGCCGAAGACGACGGATAAACGCAACGCGAACACCAGGTCACCTTGGCGGCGTTTTCCATTGTCCGCGCCGGGCCGGTCCCGGCCTTTGCCTGGGCCAGTCTTTTTTCGATTGCCCGGTCTTCGATGGCGTGGTCATAAACCGGTTCGCGGGGGAAATATGTGCTGTCCAGGCCGATGCCGCGCATGGCCAGGCCCGCATTAAGACAGGCCTTCTTCGCGTAAGGATAGCTCAGCTCGAAGAAGTGGAAAATGTTGGCCGCCGATACCGCCGCCGCGCCGCCTTCGATAACGGCGGCAGGCAAATGCTCGTACGCCCCGGCCCCGCCACAGGCGATAACGGGGATCGATACCGCTTCGGTAACACTGCGGATCAAATCCAGGTCGTAACCTTTGCCTGTGCCGTCCCGGTCGATGCTGTTGAGGAAAATTTCACCAGCACCCAGCTCTTCGGCCTGGCGCGCCCAATCCGCCGGTGTCATGCCCGTCGCGCGCTCGCCGCCATGGCTGAATACTTCCAACCGGCCATCGTCGTGGCGCAGGGCATCGATGGACACGACGATACATTGTGTGCCGAATTGGCGGGCGGCTTCTTCGATGAAAGCCGGCCGTTCCAACGCTTCACTGTTGATGACGCATTTATCGGCTCCCGCCGCCAACCGGTCGCGAATGTCCTCGATGGTCCTGATGCGACCGCCGAAGGCCAGCGGCATGAAACAGACCTCGGCGATGTGGCGCAGGATATCGATGGTCGTTGATCCGTCATAGCGCACGCCGTGGTCTTCGCGGCCGCGATCGTGAAAATCATCGCTGCTGATATCCAGCACAACAAGTTCGTCGACGTTCCAGTTGGACAGCCGCGATATGGTACTGACCGGGTTGCCGATGATCTGATGGGTCTTAAATCCCTGGCTGCGGACGATCAATCCGTTCTTCAACAAAATGCAGGGTATGAGGCGATGCTGGTACATGGTGGCTATGTCCGAATTCTTTTGACAAACGCGGCAAGCAATTCAAGCCCGTCGTCCTGGCTTTTTTCCGGATGAAACTGGACCCCGAAGATGTTGTCGCGCTCGACCGCGCCGTTCACGGGAACGCCGCAAAAATCGAACGTCGCCGCACCATGCGCCGGGTTCTCGCATACGAAGTGATAGCTGTGGACGTAATAAAAACTTGCGCTCGGACGGCCCGTAAACAATTGGCCGTTACCACTCGGTGTGGTGTCGTGCCAGCCGATATTGGGAACCCGGCAAGGGCCCGCCGTATCAGGCAGGCGGACAATGCGACCAGGAATCAGACCAAGACCGGAATGACTGCCATTTTCATCGCTGGCATCGCCCAGAAGCTGCATGCCTAGGCAAATGCCCAACACCGGAATTTCGTCGGCGCTGCGGCTGCGCAAGGCATCGGCCATGCCTGTTTCATTCAGATACGCCATCGCCGGTTCGAAAGCCCCGACGCCGGGCAGAATGATCGCCGTGGCGTCCGCCAGATCATCGGGGTCGGATATGAGCGTCGTTTCCACGCCAAGCTTGTTGAAAGCGTTGGTCACCGAACGGGTGTTGCTGGTTTGTGTTTCGATAATACTGAGCATGATGTTGATTGACGCCTAGCGAACGGTAAAGATTGGACGAATGATGGCGTTGCCCAGTCGCCCATCCACATTGCCGCGTTTTATTTCCTCGGCGATGCGCCCCAGCGCGCGATCATATCCGGCAAGCACCGCGGCCAGGTCATGATCTTCGTGGGCATAGCTCATATTATGGCTGGCTTGAATTAGAATCCCGGCGTTGAGCATTTCACCGATGAACAGGGTCTTGATTGCGTCCTTACTGGCGTGCGCATGGTCCGTCATGGCCAGCAGCGACCACGGTGGCTTGCCGCACATGGACAAACAATCGCCAAGCCCGTGTTCGGCGATTCGTTTTTCGATACCGTCGATCAACGTTTTTCCAGACCGCCACAGGGTTTCGATAACCGGTTCGCGTTTCATCTTGTCGATGGTGGCGATGGCGGCGGCCAATGAAAGAGCCTCGCCACCGAAGGTCGATGAAAAGAAAATTTCTTCCATTTCCGCCATCAGGTCGGCCCGTCCGACAACGGCGGAAATGGGCATGCCGTTGCCCATGGCCTTGCCGAAGGCGGCCAGGTCTGGGGTCACCCCGAACAGTTCCTGGGCCCCACCCAACCCATAGCGAAAGCCGGTGATGATTTCATCGAAGATAAACAGCGCGCCGTTATCATGAGCCAGTTCGCGAACACTTTCGAAATAACCGTCCGCTGGTTCGGTAACATTCATGGGTTCCATGATGACCGCGGCAATACCGCCCTGATGTTCTGAAAACAATTTGTTCAGGACATCAAGGTCATTGAACGGAAACGGATGGGTCAATTCACGAACGGCCTTTGGCACGCCCTTGTTGCGGGTGGTCGAACCGATGTACCAGTCCTGCCAGCCGTGATAGCCGCAAACGGCGATATGATCGCGCCCGGTATGTGCGCGCGCGATACGGACAGCCGCCGAAGTCGCGTCGCTGCCGTTCTTGCCGAAACGGGTCATTTCGGCACACGGGATAATGTCGACCAGGCGTTCGGCCAGGTCGACTTCCAGTTCGCTGGCCAGGCTAAACGTGATGCCCCGATCCAGCTGATGGCGGATCGCCTCGTCCACATCGGGATCGTTGTAGCCCAGCACAACCGGCAGCAAGCCGCCGACCATGTCGACGAATTCATTGCCATCGACATCCCAAACCCGGCCGCCACGCCCGTGCGACAAGAACAGTGGCGCTTGGCCTTGCGGGTACTGGATATGGCTTTTCGAAAACGTTTGCGAAGCCAGCGGAATAACGGCCTTGGCCCGTTCGAACAACGCTTGCGACGCATCATAAGTGGCGTGCCTGTCTTCGAACGTGCGCTGCCAGGGGCTTTTTGACCGACCCGCATCGACCGGACCGTGATCGCTCGCGGCGAGCCGATCACTGGCTTCCAGGACGTCCAGATAGGATGGCGGCCCGTCGCCGGTCAAGCCTTCGGCCAGGGCCGAAATGTGGTCATAGTCGGCCGGAGTGTCCAGGGTCCAGCGGTGATCCTGCAGGCCCGGCACCGGACAGGTGACGTTGCCGGCGGCAAAGCGGTGGCGATTGGCGCGGATGAACGCGGTCACGTGCTCGCGATCAAACAGTTCGGTGGCTTCATCGGCGGCGGCAAGTAGTGCGCGCGCCGTCATCGCCTCGCAATCCAGCCCATCGGGCCAGGTCGGCGGATCGACATTGCAGGTATAATCGAGCTCGCTGCGCTGTAACAAGGCCAGCACGTCGCCACATATTTTCGGATCCAAAAACGGGCAATCGGCAGTCACCCGCATAACCGTCGTCGCTTGTTCGGCGCGAACCGTCTCGGCAAAACGATCCAGGACATCTTTTTCCGAACCCCGATGACAGATGATGCCGTTTTGCCCACACCATTCGGCGATCCGGTCATCTTCGGAATTTGTAGACGTGGCTACAGCGACCCGGTCGATACCAGACACGGCCTGTACGGCCCGAACCACCCAACCGAGAACGGGCCGGCCGTTCAAGTCTTTCAGGACCTTTCCCGGCAACCGCGACGACCCCATTCGGGCTTGAATAATCGCAAGATTTGTCATGATCAAATTTTTCTCAATACCGATAACCAGTCGAGCCACCATAGGCGGCGGGTATACGCAAATTCCTGACAGAATTTAGCGCGAGCGCTTTTAACGGCATCGCTGGACCACCAGTCTTCAATATTGTCCCAATTGGCGTTGATGAAATCTGCCGCCGCCTCGGGGGTGGCAAAAAACATGTTGTTTTGCGCCATGGTTTCAAACACGGGTCGGGCATTGGATGACAACGCCCATGTTTCGTCATCCCACACACAGATGGTTGGAATACCGGCGGCGAAGGAAATGTTCAGCGTCGTCCCCGGATGATCGAGAATTTGTAACCGGCAACCTTTAAGGTCCTGCAACAGGTTTCCGGTATGGATGGCGACTTCCGGACATTGCCGAGAGATGAACGCCTCGTTATCGAGCTCGCCTTCATTGTCCTGCTTTCGCGGATAGGGCCGATATCGGATGTCGGCGATGATGCTCGCATCCAGGGATTTTATCAGTGTCACTTTTTGATCACGCCAGGCAACAATCCGGCTTGGTCGCGGGCCGGTAAAAATACGTTGCAATCCGGTCCAGAAGGCGGTGGTGACAATAAACAGGGTGCGATCACGAAATTGGTGGGTATTGGCGAACGAGCTCAACAGCGGTGATGTTGCCGGAATGTAGCGTCGCCCCGGATAGTCCTGGTTATTGGTCCAGCCCCAGGTCAGGAAGGCATGGCCGAAATATTCGTTTTCGCCGGGCGACATGTGGGCGCGGAGCGTCCCATAAACGCCGCCGTGCTGGACCTGAACCAGTTTCTCTCCGGCTTCCAGCCCAAGGGCGGCTTGGGCCCTTTCACGGGTGTTGCCGTAATCGAAGGTGCCAAAGCGCACGCGGCCTTTGACAAATCGTGTCTTGCCGGCACGCGCAATCAGCGACGCGAAGCCGTCCGTCAGATATCGGGGGGTGGTATCGTCAATGATCTTTTCGAGAACATTCAGGAAAGCTTGCGGGAAAACCACCGCCGGGTCGAAATCATCTTCCAGCCATGCCGTCGGGTCGATCGGTGCCGCCTGCTTTTTCGGCAGCAAGTTGGTGAACAGGGCTAGGGGTATGGCCGACAGCCGGGCACCATTGATAACCGTGAAGGCCAGGGATTCGCGTGCCTTGCCAATAAACCGGTGTGACCAGAATTGGTCGCTCGACTGGGCCAGTGTCAGTTGCCGGTTAGTGTCAATTTCAGCAGCGGTCGGGGCGGCGGCGGTCAATTGCCAACCCTGCGGCGCTATTGCCATCAGTATCCGCGACCGCAGCCACCAGTCGAAAAGCGGGTGATATGTGCCGCGTGTGTAAAAATCACCAACGTCCGAGAAATTCCAACGGTGATCGTCCCGCCAAACTTTTGCTGTCACCTGTTGTTCGCGATGATCGGTAACGACAGAATCGAGCACTCGGTACATGGACCACGCATATTGCACCAGTTCCGATAGCCAGGGTGTGACCAGAATATACCAGAACCCTCGGGAATAATTCGTGCCATGCCTTTGGTTCAAAGCATCCGCGTGGGTGTTTACCCAATGGGAGTTGAACTTCCTGACAGCTTCGGAGGCGTCCTCAATTTCTTCATAGGTTGCGAACGGGTCGCGGAATTCAATATCTCGCCAATCGTCGAAGCGTTCTTCAAAACCGGTGAAACAGCTGAGAGAACACACGATGTCCTTGGCGGAATCGTAATCGTTGTCCAGACGAGACAAATACAGGCGGGGGCCGGTGTCGGTTTCGATCATGGCGTTTTGTCGTGAAGTTCTTTCAAGCACGATCGCGTTCAGCCCCGCAGGCCCCGGATGACAATATCTTCGCGTGTGCGGCTAAACGGCAGTTCAAGCGGTTGTGGAACGGCGTAGGATTCATAGCCTTTTTGTCGCAAGGAAAGAAGCAGCGACATGGTGAAAGCATCATCAATGGCGACAAGATCAGTATCAACGGGCAGGCCATCGAACGGGTCCGCTTCATCGCCGCTGTCGAGAAGCCATGCTTTGTGAAACTGCCGTCCGGTTTCGGATTCCATAAAGCGACGCTTGCGGTCACGGTTGGGAATATCGCCGATTAACAAAATACCGTCCGGTTTCAACAGACCAAGCGCCTTGTCGATAAATGCGACAACCTCTGCCTGATCCTTCAGGTACTGAATGACGCTATAAATCAGAATTTTGGAAAACGTCCCGTTCGGTGCGCATTCCATGAAATTTCCGGCAATGGTATCGATTCGGCCATTTGTCACCCGCTTTTCCAGGTTGGCAAGAACGTCCGGGTGATCATTGCCGGTGGCCGAAGCAATGCGGCTTGACAGCGCCAACAACAAATCGCCCGGGCCGCAACCGATTTCCAACAAACAATCGCTGCTTTCAAGCGTTAGCTTTGCCGCTATATCTTCAACAATATCGGCAACAGTTGCGGCCTGTTTCGACAGGCGGCCGGCACGGGTGGTGTTGCTCAGGTCCGATCTGGCGAGCCGGGCGAAATTATCAAAGCTGGTATGTCCCATCGAATGATGCCTTGTCGTTCAGAAATTACTATGACCGGCGACGTCGACCAACGCTCCGACCACCCGGTCCACGTCTTCATCCTTCATCGCCGGGAAAAGCGGCAGGGTCAGGGTGCGGGCGTAATACAGGTCGGCCCCGGGCAAGTCCGTGTTGCCATACAGGGCCCGATAGTAGGGCTGCCGGTGAACAGGAATATAGTGAACCTGGGTGCCGATGCCCATTTCACGCAAGCCGTTCATTATCTGGGCGCGGGATTTGCCGAGTGCGTCGAAATCAATAAGAACGGGGTAGATATGCCAACCCGGATGGCATCTGCCGACCCGTGCAACCGGGCGCACATGCGGCGTCAATTTGGGCAACATCTTATCATATAGTCCTACCAGATGACGTCGCCGGCTGATGAATTGATCGAGCTTGTGAAGCTGGCTGAGACCAAGCGCACAGTGCAAATCGCTGGCCCGGTAATTGTAGCCGATTTCCGGCATTTCATAATACCAGGGATTGACGGCGCCATCGTCGTCGAAAGCCAGCGCCGTATTGGCCATCTTTTCGCCGTCGCGGATCATGCCGTGATTTCGCAGGCTTTTCAGGCGATCGGCCAGCGCCGGATCGTTGGTGGTGACGCCGCCGCCTTCGCCCATGGCCAGTGTCTTGACCGGATGGAAGGAAAACACCGCCATATGGCTGTGGCGGCAAGACCCCACCTTGGTCTGGGCACCGTCGTCATAGGTGGTTCCGACGGCATGAGAAGCGTCCTCGACCACGGACAGGCCATATCGGTCCGCAATTTTTGAAATTTGCTCCATAGGGACGGTCTGTCCGGCCAGGTGAACCGGGATCACCACTTTGATGGCGCGTCCCTGCGGCCCCTCCAGAACGGCGGTCAGGTCTTCGGGACGCATCAGCCCGTTTTCCGGATCGACATCGGTGAACACGACATCGGCGCCGACATAGCGCACGGCGTTGGCGGTCGCCAGAAACGTCATCGACGGCACGGCGACTTTGTCGCCGGGGCCGATACCCAACGCCATCATCGCAAGATGCAGCCCGGCGGTGGCGCTGGAACAACTAACGGCATAACCCGCCGCCGTCGCCTCGGCGAAGGCCGTCTCGAATTCATCAACCGCCGGCCCGGTTGTCAGGAAATCGCCGTTGAGAACGGCTGTGACGGCGGCAACATCATCGGCGTCGATGTGCTGTCGCCCGTATGGCAGGATCGGTTTATCAGTCATAAAACTTTTTGATGGTTCGCGAGTTGCTTTTACTGATCAAGCATTTCTTGCAGGCCGCCGGCATCCAGCCATTCCGCGTTGGCGTCGCTGGAATAGGTAAAGTCTTCGGCCACCGGGACGGCATCTTTTTGACGCAGGTCGTCCGTGGTCCTCCACTTGAAGGCGGGTTCTATAATATAGCGGTCACTCAGTTCCACGGTATTTCTGGCGTCATCGGACGACACCATGACTTCGTGTAATTTTTCACCGGGACGGATGCCGACGATGTGCTGGGCCAGGTCGGGCGCCATGGCGCTACCGACTTCGGTCATCGACATGCTGGGTATTTTCGGGATAAACGTCTCGCCGCCATTCATCATGGCAAAGCTGGACAGCACAAAATCGACGCCCTGTTGCAAGGTGATCCAGAAACGGGTCATGCGGGCGTCGGTAATTGGAAGACTTTCGGCGTTTTCGTCGATCAACTTCTGGAAAAAGGGCACGACGCTACCCCGCGAGCCAACCACGTTACCGTAACGGACGACTGAAAAACGGGTATCGGTGCCGCCGCTCAGGTTATTGGCGGCGACAAAAATTTTGTCCGATGCCAGTTTCGATGCGCCATACAGGTTTATCGGACTCGCCGCCTTGTCCGTCGATAAGGCTAAAACATTCCTGACATTGGTTTCGATTGCCGCATTGACGACATTTTCGGCACCGAACACATTGGTTTTGATGCATTCAAACGGGTTGTATTCGGCAACCGGAACATGTTTCAGCGCCGCAGCGTGAATAACACAGTCGATGCCCCGCATGGCCATCTTCAGGCGATCCGCATCGCGCACGTCGCCGATGAAAAAGCGCAGGCACCCTGACCGGGACGATAGATCCCCGCTGGTCAGATTATGTTCCATATCTGTCTGCTTCAACTCGTCGCGGGAAAATATGACCACCCGCTTGGGACGGTAGCGCGAGATGATGGTTTCGACGAAGGCCTTGCCGAACGACCCGGTACCACCGGTGATCAGGATCGATTTGCCGTCAAGGTCGGCTTGCGGATTGCTGAAATCGCGAATGTAGGGACGGGTGCTCATAAATCAGAGGTGTCCAGTGCTATAAATTGAAAGGATAAGAGGCGAATTAGTGTTTTCGGCACGCTACCGCACGCAGGGTGACAATGCATCTGCGCGGTTGGAAGAGTCTTGTTGCCGGCTCCGTTCGACAAATTATGACGGCGAAACCTGCCTATAACGCCGGGTTACTTTCCGGATTGCTACCGTCATCCCGACGGTTCTTTGGACCGGTAAATTAAGTGCATGCCGGACTTGCTATAAATATAACAAAGATTTATACGTTCATTTCGTGAACGTCAAGCGTCATAATGATTTTTGGCAATTCCGCCTGGCTTGACACGATTGATGCGGGGGCGCGTAAATATGTCTGTAGAGGCTTCTGATGGCTGATAAATCAACCCTGCGATTCCTCGACGTTACCCCCGAAGAATCCGGTTTGAAGGTCTGGGAAGATCTGGTCGAGCGGTGTCCAGATGCCTGGTATATGCACACACCAGCTTTTTACCGCTATGTTGCCGCCGCCACCGGGGCGCAATTCGAAAATGCCAGCTTTATCGTTGAAAACGAAGGCAGGCCCGTCGGGCTGGTGCCGTTGGCACTCGGCCCCTTAAAACTGGGCGATTACGAAACTCGGGAAGCCAGCTATTACGGCGGCCCATTGCCATGGCCCTGTTTTCTGAACGGAGCCGACAAAGACTGGGAGCTGGAACTGGCCGCCTTCGCAGAAGCCGAAAGGCGGACAGCCCAGCGCGGCGGAAAGCGTGTCCGGTATATGCTGTCCCCGCCGAAACCGGATGACGACGATCAGCGCCGTTTTGCTCGTATTATTGCCAAATATCATTATCTGGATACTGGCTATTCATCGCACTGGATGACGATCGATTCCGATTCCGAAACCGGTATTCGGGATCGCTACAAAAGATATATAAAAAAATTTAGCAAAGGTTTTGATCTGCGGGTCAGCCGTGGCGAAGATATAGACGACAATCTCGAGCAGGCCTATTTTGATCTGCACGTGAAGGACAGCGGTGGCATGTTCCGGCCGCGTGAGAGCTATACCGAAATGGTCAACATGGCACGTCAGGGGCTCGGCTTTTTAGTTTCCGCCCGCAGCCATGACAGTGGCGATATTGCTGGCGTCCTAGTAGTTCTGGAGCACAAGGGCCACGCCTATGATGCCTCGGTGGCGGTAGAGCCTGCTTTTCAGGATGCGTTCGTTTCGCACCTGTTGAAATGGCAAGCCATTCGGACCCTCGCCAAAGACGGCGCCCAGTCCTATGAACTCGGCCGTTGGGCCGAGAAAGCCGACTGGAACTGGACCCCTGATCAAAAGAATTTCGGCATCAGTTTCTTCAAACATGGGTGGTCCCGGGACGGTATGAAAAGCGTTCGTGTCGCCGAAAAGTTTTTAGATCAGGAAGCCCTGAACCATTACTGCGCAGCGTTGTCCCGAACCGCTGCCGACTACTTTGAATGCTGATATGGCAAAATTTCTGTCACCACAGCCGTTCGACCTGCCGGCCCTGCGGGTCGCCGATCTTGCCGGAATTCTGTGCGCGCGTGCGGGGGCACCGCTGAACCCATTGCCCGATGAGGGGTTCTTCATCCCGACCAGCTCCGGCAAGGGGGCCCTGTGCCTGGCTTTGCAAGACCTGAGAGCCACAAATTCAATTCGGAACAAGAACGATAACGTTCTTGTTCCGAAATGGCTTGGCTATGCCGTCTACAGCGCCATGCATCCGCATGCCTTTCCGACCCTGTCTCCGGAAGGCGATATCGCGGCGATGGTCGTTTATCACCAGTACGGCTTCGCTCAAGATATGGAGGCTATTGGTGCCTTTGCCTCCGACAGGGGGATTCCGGTCATCGAAGATTGCGCCCATGCCCTGGCCGGTGACTACCGGGGGCGACGGCTTGGCACTTTCGGGGATTACGCTGTTTTTAGTTATTCTAAGTTCTTCCCGTGCATCATGGCCGGCGGCCTGTGGATCAGGGATGCAGAGAGCTATGAGCGCATCGTCGCCGCCATGACTGAAAACCACAAAGCCTATCTGCAAGCCTGGTCCCTGACTGTGCGACTGCTGCATGATCTGGCCGCCGACGGCTCCCCCGGATTGCTCAATCGGATGCTTGAAACAAGCTATGCGGTTTACGACCGCCACCCCCGGATCAACGCCCTGGTGGTCCGACTGTTGCGCCACCAGCTGGCGCGGCCGGTCATGCAGAAGCGCCGGGATAACTGGCATGTCCTCACGCAGGCGCTCGCCGATACTGATATGGTCGCCGGCCTGGAAGAAACTGCCACACCTTATTGCGTGCCGGTGAAGATTCCTGACCACCGCCGTGACCAGGCCCTGACGGCGGTTCGCGCGCGCGGCATCAATGCCGGGTATTATAAATTCGACGTGGCCCGTAATCTGTTGCGGCCGGATTTCCAGGACCGGCTTTTGGTCCCCGTTCATCAGGGCCTCGAGGCGCCCGCCATGATGCAGATCGGGGAAGACCTGAAGCGCGCCGTGGCAGACGATGGAGGGCGGCCATGATCATCCGTGAAACCCAACCCTATTCGTTGGCCGGACAGGTTGCCGCCTTCCTTAAAAGTGACAATGTACCGACAGCTTGGTCGCAAGAAGATGGGTGGATGATGACGCTGTGTGCCCGTTCCGCCTTGCGCGCGATACTTCTTTATCTGCGCGACAGCGGCGTTTTGGCAGATAAAACGGCGCAAATTCTGGCTCCGCAATGGGCCTGCACGACGCTTTACCAGACGTTTCACAAGCTATGCTTCCCGGCCAATCGCCCAAACCCGGATCTGCGCGGAGTGATGATATATCACCAGTATGGATTTCCCCAAAACATGAAGGCGATCAGCGAGCGCTGCCAGGAAGACGGGCTGTTCGTCATCGAAAATTCCGTCAACTGTTTTGAGTCACACTGGCGGGACTGTGACGACGCCGACCAGGATTTACGCATCGGATCGATCTTCAGCTTTCCAAAATTGTTTCCGGTCGTCCTGGGCGGCGCCCTGCAAACCGACGATGCCCACCTGAGGCAATTCGCCCGCGACCTGGCCCCAGGTGAAGCGACATCGCACTTTGCAAAATTCTGGACGTACTGGGCACGCCTGCTTGACGACAAAGGGCGATACACCGCGCTCGGCAATCCGCTGATCATGAGCCAGGCGATGGCCTATGCTATTTCCGACTACAGTCAGGTAATGCCGCGACCGACCCGAAATATCCTGACCGCACCCGCCGTCGCGGCATGGCTGAATCAACGCTGCCAAAATTACGCACGCCTGTATGAAAACCTTGAATCAACCGGCGCCTTCGATCATCTTGAACCCGACATAGCTCCTTATGTGGTGCCGTTAAAGGTGCCCGGTGGCAAGGCTGAAGGGGTCGCGGCGGCCCTTGATGACGCGGGCTTTCGGATTGGCATCTACAATTTTGACACCAATCGCAATGTCTTCGAACCGCGTTTCGAAAGAACGGTATTGGTACCCGTGCATGCGGGCCTGGGAGACGACGACATGGATAAGATCGTGGCTGTCGTCCGGTCCCGATTGTAGGCCGCCTCCGATGACTTATTAAAAAGAGAGTGTAGTGAACAAATTCAGAATCACGTCGACATCAAATTTACTGCCCGGTAACGACGGATGGCGCCCCCTGGCCGCGCGGTACGATCTGGATTTCGGGGAATTTGGCGACTGGCCGCAGGTGCTTTTGTCTGGCCAAGCCACCGGTGTATTATGGCTGTGTTTCCTCGAAGATCTGATCGCGCCTACCGCCTTTTCGGGTCCAGGAACCGACGATGCTGACTATTTTGACGGCCTGCTGCAACCGATAATGCAGGCCTTGCACAAGCGTCTTGATAAGTCGGCAGCGCCGACAATCGTCGCGTGGTCGACATGGCGGCCCGATAGTCCCGTGCGCGCCGCCAGGGATGGCGATCCGTGGCGCAAACAGGGACGGTGTCTGGAAGCCGCATTTAACGTATTGGCCGCCCGGGAAGCCGGGCTTTATCTGATAGCGCTGGACGATGTCTTCGCGATCCCCGGCTACGCCTCCTGTTTTGACAGCCGCAATTACTACGCCGCCCGCTGCCGGTTGTCGCGCGCCGGCATCGAAGCGACGGCGCTGGCCTGCGCCGCAGTGTTGGCCCGCATCGACGCGCCGGCCAAAAAAGTATTGGTACTTGATTGCGATAATACCCTTTGGGGCGGCATTGTCGGCGAAGTCGGCATGGCGGGCCTGGTACTTGGACAGGACGGTATGGGCCAGGCTTTCACCGATTTCCAAGCCGTGGCGCTATCGTTAAAACAGCGCGGCATTCTGCTGGCGATTGCCAGCAATAATAACGACAATGAAGTCCGCGAGGTCTTCGACAATCATCCCGGCATGACACTGAAGGCGCCCGACATCGCGGCCTGGCGTGTCGACTGGCAGGAAAAAACCGACTCCATAAATTCCCTGGCCGATGAATTAGGTCTGGGTCTCGACAGTTTTGTGTTCTGGGACGACAACCCCCTGGAACGGGAAAAAATGCGTCATGCCCTGCCCCAGGTGCTGACCCCCGAGCCCCCTACCGACATAACCCTTTGGCCCGGTATTCTGGCAGCGATGGATGAACTTGCCGGTTTTTCAACATCTGCTGAAGACCGCCGCAAGACCGAACAATACCGGGATCGGGCAATCTTCGTCGACGAGATTGAAACGGCGGACAGCGAAGGAGATTTTCTTAAATCAATCGACTTGCGGCCGCGTGTTCAGGCCATCGACACCGTGACAAGATCGCGCGCCCAACAGCTTTGCGCAAAGACCAATCAATTCAATCTGCGGACCCGGCGTCATAGCGATGCCGAACTGGTGGGCCTGGTCGAACGGGCCGGCGAGGGCGCATTTCTGGTCAACCTGGAAGACAAGTTTGGCGATCACGGCCTGACCGGACTGGTCATAGCGCTGCCGACTGCTACCGCCGACGTCGCATTCCTCGATACATTTATGCTGAGCTGCCGGGTGCTCGGGCGGCACCTTGAAGCCTGGATGTTGAAGGCCCTGGTCGACGCCCTTATGGATTGTGGTGTGGGCTGGCTTGTCGCCGAATATGTGCCGACAGAAAGAAACACTATCGCCGGCACTTTCCTGACCGATCATGGTTTTGTCGCGCTGTCGGATCTGGCCGCGGCGGACCGCGACAAATTACAGGCGGCGACGGCAGAAATGCCTTGCGGTGGCCAGATTTATGTCGCTAGTCTCTCGTCCCTTTCCATTCCACACCTAGACGTGTTCAACCCATGACCCAGCCCTCTCTGCATGACCTTCTCGGCCAGCAATTCCCGAATGTCGCCATCGATACCGACCGGCACGACTTGATGGTCGGCGGCTTGCCGGATTGGGATTCCCTGGCCCATTTCAATTTTCTGATGCGCGTCGAAGAAGCCTATGGCGTGCGCTTCGACGTGGATGAAATGGCGGAACTGAAGGGCCTTGAGGGCATCGCCGCCAGCCTGGCAAAAAAAGGAATCAAGATTTGACGATTGCGCCATCGGACATCGCCGACGCCTTCCGCCGGTGCGGGGTCAAGCGCGGTGACGTCTTGATGCTGCATTCGGACGCCCTGGTGCTGGCCCAGTTGCCGGACATGAGCACCGAAGATCGTTATCGGGTCTTGTTTGATTCCCTGGCCGATGTGCTTGGCCCGGAAGGAACCCTGGTGGTACCCGTTTTCACTTACAGTTTCTGCGAAAACGAAACTTTCGATTTGCGCGAAAGCCCCAGCACCGTCGGCGTGCTGACGGAGTATTTTCGCAATCTTCCGGGTGTTGTCAGGACACCCGACCCGCTTTTCAGCGTCGCCCTTCGCGGCCCCCTGGCCAACGAATTCGCCGCCGCCAGTCCGCTCGATTGTTTTTCAGGCGAGTCAGTGTTTGGCCTGCTGGCCCGCCACGACGCCCATATCGCCTGCCTGGGCTGCGGGTTCGACAGGATTACTTTTGTTCACTATGTTGAACAGGCTGCCGGTGTCGATTATCGCTACCCGAAAACTTTTTCCGGTCGTATCGTCGAACCCGACGGCGCGCGTGATATGTCGGTCAGCTATTTTGTTCGCGATCTTGACCGGGACACTGTGACCGACACGACGCGCTTGAAAAATCGGCTTGCCGATCGTGGCCTGTTGCAGGAAACCGCCATAGGGCGGATCGGCTTAAACGTCGTCAAGGCCGATGCGTTTTACCTTGAAGCCAGGGCTCTGCTTGCTGAAGACCCGGTGGCGCTGATCCGTGAAGGCAGACTTACAAGCGAGGGGATATAAACCATGGATGATCTGAAAGAACGGCTTGAGGCCATTCGTCAATCCGACAAATTTTCGGTCGAAAACACGGCGTTTCTGTCGCGGCGCGATGATTTCGCCGCCAAGGTCGGTGCGCCGGACCTGTTTTCCTATATGGACCAGTTCGGACTTTATGCCGGGGCGCAGACCATTGCATCGCGGATCGCCGCCTACGAAGCGCTGAAGCAGACCCTCGACGTGCCCGGCCATATCATGGAATTCGGCGTTTGGCACGGCAGCAACCTGTTGTTTATGGCCAAGCTGTTAAAGTTGATGCGCCCGAACACCGCGAAGCAGGTGATCGGTTTTGACAATTTCGCCGGCCTGCCCGACGCCCATGAGCTTGATGGCGCCGCCGCCGCCACATCGGTCGGCCAGTATCATGGAAACGAAGAAACCCTGCGGGCCGCCATCGATCTGCACGGTCTGGAAGGCTGGGTTCATCTGGTCAAGGGTGACGCCAACGAGACGATCCCGGCGTATGAAGAGGCCGCCCCTGAAGCCATGGTGTCCTTGGCTTGGGTCGACTTTGATCTTTACGAGCCCTGCAAGACGGCCCTGCAATTCCTTGGCCGCAGGCTGAGCCGCGGCGGCATGATCGTTTTTGACGAGGCGATCACCGCCGCCTGGCCGGGCGAAACCATCGCCATGCGGGAATTCATCGAAGAGCAATCATCCTGCCGCTTTCGCATGATCGCGAATCCGCTAGGCCGTCAACCGGTCATGTCCCTGGTCAAAGAATGATGATCTTCGATCATATCGGCCTGTTCGTGGCCGACCTGAGGGAAGGGCGGCAGCATCTTTCCGCCCTGATACCGATTGTTGATTTCACCGAACCGGCAGACGATCCGAAACTGAAGGTGCGGGTCCAGTTCGGAACGGATTCGTCGGGCATCCGCTACGAGCTGGTGGCACCGTTCGGCGACGGCAACCCCGTATCGGCGGTGCTAGATGCGGGTAAGAACATCCTCAATCATGTGGCCTACACGGCTTCGGACCTGAACGGTGAAATAGACAGATTGCGCGACGTCGGCGCGATTCCTCTCGGCCCCCCCGCCCCGGCCGTGGCCTTTGCAGGCGCCCGGGTGATTTTCCTGCTGACGCCGCTGGGCTTCATTATTGAACTGATCGAAGCGGCGGCCTAATCCATTTTCGCGATTTCCGCGCTCACGGCGGCGTAATTTTTTTTCCAGCGGTGTGTAATAATAAATGTTGCGAAGCAGTCCGCGCCGGTCCAGCCAGACGACCGACCGGGCATCATATATGGTTTCATCGTAAGCATGGCGAGCGCTTATTTCGGCCGCCTTTTGCGGCTTGTTCAGCAACTGGAATACGGATTCTGTGCCCACGTAGTTGATCATCGAATCGATCATTACCCACTGCTTCGCCTCTGCAAGAAATATTTCCGCCAGAATATGGTTGGCCTGCAGGGGAGGTGGAACGTTTGAGACGATGACTAGCATGGATTTATATCCAAGCCCGCGAAACAGGGTGGCGGTAGCCTCGCCGACGGTGCCGCACGCGGTCGTCGCGTTGACAAGCCCATAGACGTAATCTTCCCCCGGGGTCTTGATTCTGCCCAGAACATCACCCTGCAAGGGGCGTTTGACGGTCAGGTTTTTACTTTAATATTCGAAGATAAGCCCGGTTAAGGCGGCGGCGGTCTGGCGAGAGTGTCGCGCCCCGTCTTGCCGGGCAATGGCGTTCAGGCGATCAACAAAATGACCGTAGGCCTGCAACCCGTCCGGAGTCGTTCTCGAAGTAAGGACGGTTTCCGGCGGCAGGCCGAAATCCGGATATTTCCGGCGGTAATTCTGAAAATCCTCAGCGCGGACAATGTCGTCGAAAAGCGCCCGGTCATTGACCAGAACGCGATTTTTCAGAATCGAATTACCTTGATAGGCGCCCTGGCCCTGAAGGTAGGTCGAAAATGCGCGGAAATTTGCCTTGCTGATAAACCAGTAAGCCTGCGACGGCCAGACCAAGCGCGGAAAAAACAACGATTCGCCTGCCGTTCAACGTCGTTCCCCTGACACTGTTTTCGGGCCCTGGCCGGACGACCGAACCCGTTCATGAAGACCCTCCATCATAGGCATCAAGTGCGGTGCGGCACAATCCACGAAATTGGTTGCGGTTTTCAGGCCAAGCCCATAAGTACTACACTCGACAGTCGTCGTTTCGAGGCTCGATGTCCCTTGCATTCGTGCGCCAGGTAAACACGACTGGATCATGCAAGAATTCAAGCCGCCGGGAGAGTTTCCAGTAATGAAGGTGATGATTGTAACGACGCCGATTCGCCCGACCCCATCCGGGTTCCCGCCCTTTGGCAGTCTGACCCTCGTTAAAAGCCTGCGCGACAGTGGATACGACGACGTCGAATTTTTCGATATTGATGGCAACCGCCCCAGCTTCGAGCAGGTCATCGAATATATCGGCGAAACCCGCCCCGATATTCTGGGTATCAGCGCCGTGGTATCGACGGCTTATGATTACTGCAAACGCCTGTCCCTGGCGGTGAAGGAAATTTTGCCTGACACCCTGATCGTTCTGGGTGGCAACATGGGCGCCAGCGCCAATGTGCTGCTGCGCGAAACCGGCGTCGGGCTTGTCGTACTAGGCGAGGGCGAACGGGTATTTGTTAATATTGCCCGACGGGCCGAACAAACGCGTGCCCCGGCAGACTTTAAAGACATCTTGGGGCTTATGCTTATTGATGAAAACGATACCCTGATTAATACCGGCTATGAGGGAGCCCTGCCTGCGGACCAACTCTATGACATTGACTGGGACGATCTTGAAAAGTCCTCGGACATGGGCCTGTACATCAGGATGCATGACGAAAATGCTGACGCCGGATGGACCGAATACAGCTCTCACATTGACGAAACTCGCCGCCAAGGCAAGCGCATCGGACTTCTGTACGCGTCCAAGGGCTGTGTATCGCGGTGCACTTTCTGCCACCGTTGGGACAAGGGCATTCGATTCATCCCCGTGCCCATCTTTATGCAACGCCTAGATGAAATCATTGAACGTTACAATGTCGGGTTTTTGCAACTTGCCGATGAAAACTTTGGCACCGACAAACGTTGGCTCAAAGAATTTTGCGCGGAGATAAAAAAGCGCGACTTGATCTGGCGCGTCGGCACCCGCGCCAAGGGGATGACGCTTGAGGTCATCGAGATGATGCGTGATTCGGGCTGTGCGTCTATTATTTACGGCAACGAAACCGGCAGTGCCCGCATGCTCGAAATCATGGAGAAAAAGGTTTCCATCGAAGATAATTACAACGCCGTCAAATGGGCGCTTGAGGCCGGACTTGGGTCAAAAGTCCAACTTGTCTTGGGAATGCCTGGTGAATCACCGGAAACCATCAAGGAAACAATTGAATTTTGCAAATTCACCAACACTATCCTGGCGCGGCAGAACCCAAACGACCTAAGCATTAATTATGCTCAGGCGTTGCCTGGGACACCGCTGTATGAATTTGCTCGTTCCAAAAAACTGATTGGTCGCGACTTGGCCGGCGAAGAAGAGTACCTGCTGAAAATTTCAGATCGTGATGCCCACGACGAATACACGACTCTGAATTTCACCGATTATCCCAAGCTGATCTGCGAAACGTGGCGGCCCCTGATCACCATTGTCGTCAACAAGTACTATGTCGATAAATTTGGCCTGGCGCAGTACCACTCGGTGCTGTTCCGTGACACCGACTATTTCAGAAAAAAAGACGAAAGCGGCTATTTCGCCAACCCCAAAAGGATCATGGAAACAAGTGGCCGCGGGCAGGTCGATGACGGCAAGGAATTCATCATGCCGTCGCTGCTGAATATGGTTGTGTCCGGCCGCTGGGGACTGGCGCTGATCAGCTATCCCAATATGGCCTATCGTATGCGCAAGGCGCTGCTTTTACAGGTCTTGATCAAGGATTTGAAAGATTACGGGTTGGCCCACGCCGCCGGGCTGTCGCGCGAATATCTAACGTATCAGGTTGCGCGGGTTTTCAAGCCTCTTGGTTTCAAGGAAGGCTACAAGTCGCTGCGAAAAATTGTCGATACAGACATCGGCACGTTGCCAGGCGACATCGAAGCCATGAACGCCTTGCGCAAGGGCCGCTGAGGACTTATTCCGCGCACACAAGCCCTGCCACTTCAAGTTGCCGCAAAATATCCCGCACTTCATCGGGGCCAATACCGGTGATTTCGGCCAGTGATAAAACATCGTGGGTGCCATCGGCATAGGCCAGGATGTGACGCATTTTCAATGCCGCCTGCGGGATATCGCCAATGCCGCGATTGCTATACAGCCCGCGCCGACCCAATTGGGGTTCGCACGGGGTGATTGCCCGGTAATAAACGTTCTGTTCCAAAGCCGTTATACAGTCGGCCATAACATCGAACGACTGCCCCAGCCCCGTGCTGGTCACCAGGTCGAAGTTATCAAGCGAGCTGTGGTATTCCGGATATTCGCCGAATTTCGAGCGGCAAAATACCGCCACTGGCAGATCCACGCCCGGGCTGCAATATTGCCGTTCGTCCGAACCACGATCAAGAAAACTGTACGTGATAACATCGTCGCGGCTTGCCAGTACCGAAGACAACACCTGGTCAGCCCGGGTGCCGCCGGTGCGTGACGGGATCATCGAGTAACACCGCTCGTCGCCGACACAGGTTAAAACGAAGCCGGCGACGACTCGCTGTTTCATCTGGTCCAGGTTGCGGCTCAGGTAGGCGATAGCGCCGATGGTTTCCGGCACGAAGACGATCCGATAGGTGTACTTGCGATCGCTCAGCGTTTCATCAATCCACTGCGCCAGGGCCGCCGTCAACACCGGGCCGGAAAGTTCGTTGTTGGCCATGGACGGGTGACAAATGTATGTCGACAGCAGAATTTCTTTTTCCTCGCGCCCCTTTAGCAGCAATTCACCATAGCTGAGGGCGCCGTCGTAAAGGGCGCTTTTGACCACGGCGCGGTAGCGCCCTGGCTTTAACGACTGGCGCTGTTTATGGCTCAGGCAAAATCCCCAAAGGCGTTCGTAATACGCAGTGACATAGGGTATGGCATCGGGCCGGTCAGGCAGGGAATATAGATGCTGATCGAGCGTATCGAGGTCCATCCATTCATAGACCGGCTCGCTATAGCTGACTAGATGCAAATTGTGATCCTTGAAATCGACAATGCGGACGCCGTCTTCATCTTCGATGTAGGCTTCGTCGACCGACCATTCCTGGGGCACGACCCAGTCGAACACCTGCTCGCCGGTCGCCACCTCGTGAAGTGTCATTTCCGGCAGCAATTTGTTCAGGTAGGTTAGCGTTTCCCGCACGCCCGGCCCGGCAAGGCTACGACAAATGGGGAACAGATCTTTCGCCCACCCCAGCATATTGTCACCGCGCATTGCTGTCTTTCCTTCGTAGCCGAAACATTCAGGAGGAGGCACAGACGAATTCTTGGGGCGCCTTGATTTTTATTTGCCGCCCCATCAGGTTGAGCAACACGATGATCCTTTGATCGCTGTCGAGCCCGCAGAACACCCCGGCATGGGCAAGCAAAGGCCCGGCGACAAACTCTACACTGTCGCCATTTTGATAGCGCGGCTTTTGATCCAGATTCAACAGCCCCTTGTCGTTTTCGAAGGCCCGCAAATCTTCAATGATAGTACTCGGCACAGGTAACGGCGTTTCGCCCTGCCCGACCAGTTGGCGGACGCCGTAGGTGGACTTGATGGCGCGCCAGCAGGACTTGTATATATCGACACCGACAAACAGGTATTGCGGGAAAAAGGGTGCGACGACGGTTTCGACCTTGCGGGCGTGCCGCCGGCTTTTGGAAAACTGCGGCAGATAGGTCTCGAACCCCTGACGGCTGAGATGGGCGTCGGCCTTAAACTCGGCGTTAGGGTGGGTGTTTACGGCATACCATTGAAACATGACGGGTGCCTATTCTTCTATATTCTTGCTGATATTCAACATTTTGGGCGCCAGAACCCATTGATTCGGTGTGCTTACTTTCAGTGAGTCATAAATTTTTTGCGGCTCTTCCAGGTCGGTAATGATGTAGGCATCAACAGCGTTCAGGTCATCAACGGTCCTGACGGCGACGAGTCCAAGATAGGTATCTTCCTCATAGGTCGGGTCGACGACGCCGACAATTTCCAGATTGTGTTCGCGCGCACACAGGATGACAATTTCCGACAGCTCGCCAATGCCCAGCAGCGCGACCCTGTTACGCCCGGCACTGACGCAGGCGTCGAGAAGTTCGCTATATTGCAAACGGGAATGACGAAAAAGATTGAAGGATATTTTTATGTATTGCGTGGTCAACCGGCTTTTTTCCATAAAGCCGCTGGCTGTCAGGTAATAAATATAGCGGTTTGCCGGAGCCTGCTTGACCTTGATCAGCCCTTTATTGATACATCTTTTCAGGCAGGCGTTGGCCAAGCCGAGCGCGATGCCAAGATCCTGGGCCATGTGTCGTTGGGTGGCCATATTGTTTTGTTCGACGGCGTTGAGCAGCCCGAGAACGACCCGGTCCTTATCATTCTCCATTACGTCGCCGGAATAACGATCTCTCATATTGATATATCCGTTTAGGCGTCCCCGTTGCAGGAACGGTGTTCATGCTGCGAACATTACTCGTTCAAAGCATGAACGTCAATGTGGCTATAGGGTTTGTCAACCATTTCAGTATAGATAAAGGTATCGAGATTCACGCGGTACCGGGCTTTTAGGTAATTATATTATCTTTATCTAATTTAACATATACCCCATGGGACGGCCCCCAATACAGTGGCTCTTGCAACTGCAATCCCGTTTCGAAATGGTGCTCGCCTATAATGTCGAGAAGGAAAAGGTCCGGCGCACGATACGCACGCGCTTGGGATTGTTGCGAATCATCGCACGTTTTCTTGGGCAGGCACTGGTTCTGTAGTGCTCGGAAGGCCGCTATATCTGTCAAATTATGTAATATGATAGGCGCATACATTCGAATGACCGGCTTTATATTCCCTAAGAGTCCGTTTGGAAATAAATTGAGTAGAATCAGTCCTTTATGATTCCTTCGTTTGT
>JABMOG010000339.1 GCA_013204265.1 Rhodospirillales bacterium | reverse complement strand
CCTTCATGAACAGGACGACGGAATTGCTGTCGATTTCTTCTTTGATACGGTCGAATGTGGGGTTGTCGCTCATGGTTTGTCCTTTGTTAGTCGTCTCAGTTGATTTCAGGGGCGCTGGTCTGCAATTGCAGCGCGTGCAGTTCGTTACCCATGCGGCCCTGCAGGGCCTGGTAGACCAATTGGTGCTGTTGGACACGGCTTTTGCCGGCGAAGGCGCTGGATACGACCTGCGCCGAATAATGATCGCCGTCGCCACGCAGATCCTGAATGGTGACATCGGCGTCGGGCAGGCCTTCCTTGATCAGGCGTTCAATTTCGGCGGCTTCCATGGTCATCGGGCGGTGTCCTTGCTTTTGATCGTGAATCATTCAACAGACAGTGGATATGGCGTCTCGGGCCCGGCGCGTCAACCCTTCGGCGTTTGTGGTTTCTTCACTGGGCAACCGCCAATTTTGAAAATTCCGTCAGTTCCTTCGGGTTGAGGTCCGAAATCGCCCAATATTGGAAACCGCGGTCATGCCATCCGACGATATTATAGCCGTTGTGGCTAGTTTGGAGCCATTTTTTCGTCTGGGTCCCGGTTTCCGGCGAAATGAAGACATTGATGCGATGTTTACGGCGCAGGTAGACCAGGGCCGCGACTTTTTTGTCGTGGAGATAGTCGACGCGACCGCCCAGGAGTGGAAACCCTTTGGCGTTTAAGTCGTAAACGGCAGGGGCAAAGTCGATCTTCCCAGCGAACCATGGGCCGACGTTGTGCGTATCGTTTGAGCGCACCTGGGTTAATCGGTCGTCCATAAGAGAGCGAACATGGGCGGCGACGATCTCGCGCATCGGCATTGTTGGTGCGCTGGATGGTTGCAGGGCGCCATAAAAAAATAGGGCGCCAAGCATGGCCGCCGCCGCATGCGTGGTCATTGGTTTCATCCAGCGGCCCCAAGACGGGCGGGTCGCCGGCTGGTCGGCGGCCATGGCGAGCATTTCGTGAACATCGCTCTCCAGGGAGTCCGGGGCCACATACCGGGGGGTGCGCGCCAACGTTTCGCGCAGCTCGTTGATCTGGCGGAGTTCGTGCTGGCAGGACGGGCACCCGTCAAGATGCTGCTGGACCGTACCACGCTCCTGTTCCGGAAGTTCTCCGTCGACGAATGGGTCCAGCAGGTTCAGGGTTTCATCACAATTCACTGCGTTGCCCTCCGTCCTCGCTTAAGGAAAGTAATTCCCGCAACGCCTTGCGGGCCCGCGACAGGCGCGACATGATCGTGCCAATCGGCACCTCGGTAATGTCGGCAATTTGCTGATATGTCATATCTTCGAACTCTCTGAGAACGACCACCTCGCGGTAATCGACAGGTAAGCGATTGATTGCGGCATGCACCAGATTGCGTTCGTGTTTGGCTGCCAGATTAGCATCGGGCTGTGCTTGGGTGTCGTGCAGGAACGGGATGATCCGGTGGGATTCCGAGCCGCTCAAGGCGGCGTCGAGACTTACGACTTTGGTTCGATCCGCGTTTTTTTTATTCAGCGCCGTCAGGCAGGTGTTGCGAACGATCTTCAGCACCCAGGCGGCGGCATAATCGCCCTGGAAGCGGTCGAATGCGTTGTAAGCCTTCAGATAAGCGGTCTGAACCGCGTCTTCGGCATCCTGGGGGTGGCGCATTAGCCACATGGCGAGGTTATAAGCGCTCCCAAGATGCGGGCACATAACGTGTTCGAACTCGGCACGGGATTGTTTTCGGGTCACGACTGTTCCTTCGTTGCGTCTATTGATAAGACTCCGATCACGTTAGTTTTATTCCCGAGGTCGCGAATTCTTCCATGCGCCATCGTAGGTCTAAACAAAAAAGTGACCGGGCGGGAATAAAAAACACCCTCTTTGAGTCTAAATAAAATGGCGATCATGCCA
Organism: Rhodospirillales bacterium; assembly: GCA_013204265.1. GTDB lineage: Bacteria > Pseudomonadota > Alphaproteobacteria > Rhodospirillales > Casp-alpha2 > Casp-alpha2. The sequence continues at coordinate 3,768 of JABMOG010000339.1, read as the reverse complement.
TGCAAACTCAATCGTAGAGGAACCAATCAAATGTCGAAGAAAACCAACATTGCTTTCGTACTGGCGCTAACCAGCCTGGGATTTGTCGCCGCCGGCACGACGCCTGCGATGGCGTATTCCTGTGGGGCCCAGTTCAAGAGCGCCAACAAAATTATCGCCGAAGCCGAAGGTTTGGTGACCAAGGATACCGATTCCCGTATTTTGGCTATGATCGCCGAAGCCAAGGGTATCGCCCAAGCCGGAATCATCAGTCACAAAAAAGCCAATCAGGGCCATACCGGCGACGTTGGAAAATTCATGCATGGCGATTCCGTGCGTAAGGGAAAATGGGCCCAGTCTCTCGCCACCCAGGCGATCTTCCTGATGAGCGGAGAAACCCGCTAGGCGATCCCTCAAGTCAATATTTGATCTTGAAAACGTCCCCTCAGCCGCGAATGTGCAGATAGGTACCGGCGGTTCGCGGTTGAGGGCGTGGCCTTATTAGCCGTCTCACGCGCCGCCCATGAACTGCGACCAAACATTAGAAGGCGCACACGCGTGGTATTAAGCGAACCGCATATTCCCAATACTTGACATCGCGGCCGGCTATATGCGATTTAGCAAACACGGGGGTTCGCGATCTCCCCGTCAGGCGTCGTGCCCAAGAATCGCGTTCCGCTTCTGCTTTGGGAGGAACGCCCGCATGACGTCCGCTGTTTTGATTTCCGCGAACAAACTCAACCAACTGATACGCACCTCTGCGTGCCCGATTATCGTCGATGTCCGCCGCAAGGAGGCGTTCGATTTATCCGACCGGATGATCGCAACCGCCGAGTGGCGCGACCCCGAACTGGCCGCCCAGTGGGCCGCCGACTTAGCGCAGGACGCCGCTGTCGTAGTTTACTGCGTTCACGGTCATGAAGTCAGCCAGGGCGCCGCCAAAACATTGCGCTCCGTTGGCGTCGATGCCCGATTCCTGGAGAGCGGAATCGAAGGTTTCATCACAGCCGGCGGCGAAACGGTGGTGAAATGAGGGCGGAGAACGAGGTACCGCATGAGACCCGCCTCGGCGCGGACGGTCGCCCCTGGCCTAGCTTTACCGAGGCTCTGGTTGTTTGGACCCGCGTCGCGCTGCTCAGTTTCGGTGGTCCGGCGGGGCAGATCGCGGTCATGCACCGCATTGTGGTGGAAGAAAAACGCTGGCTCGGCGAGGCGCGGTTTCTGCATGCGCTAAATTTCTGCATGCTTTTGCCGGGGCCGGAGGCGCAGCAACTCGCCGTTTACATCGGCTGGCTGATGCACCGAACGGCGGGTGGGTTGGCCGCCGGCCTGCTGTTCGTGTTTCCCGGCCTGATCGCCATCATGATCTTGAGTTTAATTTATGCGCTCTACGGCGACGTCAGCTTTGTCGCCGCGATGTTCTTCGGGCTAAAGGCGGCTGTGCTGGCCATCGTGCTGCACGCCGTGGTGCGGATTGGTACACGGGCATTGCGCAATTCGGCGATGATCACCCTCGCTTGCGCGTCCTTCGTGGCGATCTTTTTTTTCGGAGCCCCCTTTCCGGCCATTATTCTCGCGGCGGCGATGATTGGCTACTTTGGTGGCCGGGCTGGCGTGCAGGCCTTCCAGGGTGGCGGTGGCCATGACACTACAGATGGGAAGCCGGTCGCCGACAGTGAAACGATCCTTGGCTCCGAATCTCCCGACCATGGACGTTCCAGTGCGGTCATATCGCTTAGGGTCTGTGGGACGCTGCTCGTGCTGTGGCTGGCACCGACTGCTGCGCTCCTTCTCCTGCTCGGGCCTGATCACGTCTTCAGCGAAATAGCGGTGTTCTTCAGCAAGATGGCAGTGGTGACATTCGGCGGCGCCTACGCTGTGCTCGCCTATGTGGCACAGGCGGCAGTGGATTCCTTCGGCTGGCTCAAACCCGGCGAGATGCTCGATGGACTTGGCATGGCTGAGACAACGCCCGGGCCGCTCATCATGGTAACCCAGTTTGTCGGTTTTATGGGGGCGTTTCGTGATCCCGGGGCGCTGTCTCCGTTACTCGCCGGCGTACTGGGCGGGCTCCTGACCACGTGGGTTACCTTCACACCCTGCTTTCTTTGGATATTTCTCGGCGCACCGTATATCGAGCGGCTGCGGGGCAACCGTGCGCTTTCATCGGCGTTGAGCACCATCACGGCTGCGGTGGTCGGCGTGATATTGAACCTCGCCATCTGGTTCGCGCTGCATGTGCTGTTCCGCAAGGTGGGGGTTTACGAAGGCGCGGGATTGCGCTTTGCCTCGCCGGATATCGCATCCCTCGACCCGGTCTCGGCGGCGCTGACGGTGGCGGCGCTACTGGCGGTGTTCCGGTTCAAGATTGGCATGATCACACTGCTGGGCGTGGCGGCGGTCCTGGGTCTGGCGCTCCATGCCGCTGGCATGGCCGTGCATTGATGCCGCCTGGAACGCGACAAAGCCTCTCACGCCCCGCCCATGTACTCCGGCAACCAGCTTTCGTTTATGTCGCGCAATGTTTTGAGTGTTGTTTCTCCGGCGCCGCCGATCAGTGACAGGCCTTCGCCGCCGGTGATGCCGATCTGCATGGCGGGGACGCCGGCTGTGTCGGCAGCCGCCAGCAGGGCGCTGGCGTCCTTGGTTGTGACCACATAGCGCGCCTGGTCTTCGCCGAATAGCCAGGCGTGGGCAGGGGGGCCATCGTCAGGCACCTGTATCGTCGCGCCGATATTTCCCGTCAGCGCCATTTCGGTGATGGTGACCAACAGCCCGCCGTCCGAGGCGTCGTGGCATGCGGTCACGTCACCGGCCCGGATCAGGCCGCGCACGAAGTCGCCGTTGCGTTTTTCCGCCTCCAGATCGACCGGCGGCGGCGCGCCGTCTTCGCGGCCTTCGATTTCGCGTAAGAAAAGCGACTGGCCGAGGTGGCCGGTGGTTTCGCCGATCAGAACAATGGTCTCGCCCGCGGCCTTGAAGTCGAGGCTGGTGGTTTGGGCGAGGTTATCGATCAGGCCGACGCCGCCGATGGCCGGGGTCGGCAGAACGGCGGTGCCTTGGGTTTCGTTGTACAGCGACACGTTGCCCGACACGACCGGAAAGTTAAGCGCCCGGCAGGCCTCGCCCATGCCTTCGATGCAGCCGACGAACTGGCCCATGATGTCAGGTTTTTCGGGATTGCCGAAGTTGAGGCAGTCGGTCGTCGCCAGCGGGTACGCGCCGACGGCGGTCAGGTTGCGCCACGCCTCGGCGACGGCTTGCCGCCCGCCCTGGGTGGGGTCGGCCTTGCAATAACGCGGCGTGCAGTCCGATGTGATGGCGAGCGCCTTGTCAGTGCCGTGCACGCGGACCACCGCCGCCCCGCCACCGGGCCGCCCGGTGCCGGTGGTGTCGGCCATCACCATGTGGTCGTATTGTTCCCAAATCCAGCGTTTCGATGCCAGATCGGGGCAGCCCATAAGCGTTTTCAGCGCCGCCATCGGGTCGTTCGGGGCGGGCACGTCGTCGGCGGACAGGGGCTTAGGCTTAGGCGTCGGCGTCCATGGGCGCTCGATCTCGTCGTATTCCGGCGAGGCCAGCGCCAAGGGGTCGATCGGCAGGTCGGCGACGATTTCGCCTTTATGAGTCAGCACCATGTGGCCGGTGTCGGTAAGTCGGCCGACGACGGCGAAATCCAGTTCCCATTTTTCGAACACGGCGCGCGCCTCGTCTTCCGAGCCGGGCCTGAGGATCATCAGCATCCTCTCCTGGCTTTCCGACAGCATCATTTCGTAGGCCGTCATGTTT
>JABMOG010000338.1 GCA_013204265.1 Rhodospirillales bacterium | reverse complement strand
GTGCTTTGGGCATGTTACTGGGCGATGCCGGTATCAACATCGCCACTTTCCACCTGGGCCGCGCCGATGAGGGTGGCGACGCTATTGCGTTGATCGAAACCGATGGTCCGACCCCGCCGGAGTTGCTGAAAAAAATCACGGCCCTCGAACACGTGGTAACCACCGTGCCGATGACGTTTTAGGGGACGGCGTTCAGTCGCCTAAAATCTTGCGGCGTTCCTCGAATTCCTTGGTCGTCATTTCGCCGCGTGCATAGCGTTCCTTGAGGATATCCTGCGGCGATTTTCCGCGTGGGCCGTGGCCGCCGTGGCGGTGCGTGCACCGTTTTCGCGTCAGCAGGACGACCGTGGCGACGATTCCGCCAATGACGAGGATCATCAGCAGCGGCCCGAACAGCCCGTGCCCCCAGCCGCCCATCCCGTAACCGCCGTGGTAACCGCCTGCCGTTCCTTCGCCGTTGGCCCAAGCGGAAATCGGTATCAGCAGAACCGCCACAGGCATCAGCACGGTCGCCGATATCCATTGAAGCATTTTTTTCATGGGTTTCTCCTATGCAATTGAGTCGGCGCGAGCGCGGCGAAATCCTATTAAAGATGGTAAGGGCAGGAAGGCCGGTCAAGCAAGGGTCGCGTTAAAAATAGCTGAAAAAAAAAGTTCAACGCTCCGCCCCATAGGTGTTAGACTTTGATGAAAGCCCGCAAAATGCTACCAACGGGCGATCCAAGGGAGGACAGGCGGTTTCACCGTCACGGCGCAAAGGGTTTTCGCTGCTTGCGCCTGTGTTCCTTCCGACCATGACTTTCTAGGGGAGGAAGCGATGCAAAAATCTTTGGTCATTTATCCCGACAAGTGTACGGGATGCCTGCAATGCGAATTGGCCTGTTCGTATGAAGGCGAGGGGGTCTTCAACCCCGCGAAATCGCGGATCAAGGTTTTTAATTTCCACGACCAGGGGCGTTTCGTTCCCTACACCTGCACCCAGTGCGACGAGGCTTGGTGCATGCATGCCTGTCCGGTGGACGCAATCACCGTCGATGCCGCAAGCGGGGCCAAGGTGGTGTCGAACGATCTCTGTGTCGGGTGCAAGGTGTGCACCATTGCCTGCCCGTTCGGCACGGTGAATTACAACCAATCCACCGGCAAGGTCATCAAATGCGATCTGTGCGGTGGCGACCCGGAATGCGTCAAGGTGTGTCCGACGGATGCCATCGCCTTCATCGACGCCGACAGCACCGGATTGGGTAAAATGCGCGCCTGGGCGGCGAAAACAGACGCCGGCCTGCAGGCCGGGGCATAGGAGACGGATCATGGCATGGACGAAAAAAATTCTCCGCGTGGACCTGACCAAGGGCACCTGCACGGACGAACCCCTGAACATGGATTGGGCCAACAAGTACCTAGGCCAGCGGGGCTTAGGCACCAAGTATCTGACAGAGGAAATCGACCCCCGCGTCGATCCGCTGTCGCCGAAAAATAAGTTGATCATGGCGACGGGGCCGCTGACTGGCACCTCGGCGTCGACCGCCGGGCGCTATTCGGTGATTACCAAGGGCGCGCTGACGGGCGCTATTGCGTGCTCCAATTCGGGTGGCTTCTTCGGCAACGAAATGAAGAACGCCGGGTACGACATGATCATTTTCGAGGGCAAGGCCAAGAAACCGGTGTACCTGCTGGTGCGCGACGGCGCGGCCGAGCTTCTCGACGCCCGCGGGTTCTGGGGCACCTCGGTCTGGGACACCGAAGAGGGCATCAAGGAAAAACACGGTGATCCGCAGATCCGCGTCGCGTCGATCGGCATATCCGGCGAAAAGGGCGTTAAGTTCGCCTGCATCGTCAACGACATGCACCGCGCCGCCGGACGCTCCGGCGTCGGCACCGTGATGGGGTCCAAGAACCTCAAGGCCGTGGCTATCCGCGGCACCCTGGGCGTATCCGTGGACAATCCGAAAAAGTTCATGGCCGCCGTCGCCAAGGGCAAGCAGGTTCTTGCCGACAACGCCGTTACCGGACAGGGACTGCCGGCCATGGGCACCCAGGTGTTGATGAACGTGATCAACGAATCCGGCGCGCTGCCGGCCCACAATCACCGAGATAGCCAGTTCGTGGGCGCCGGCAACATTTCCGCCGAAGCCATGGCGGTGCCGCGTGAAAGCGACGGCAAGCCGAACCTGGTTACCAACGCGGCGTGTTTCGCGTGCACCATCGCCTGCGGGCGGATTTCCACCATCGACCGGACCCACTACACGGTCGCCAAACGCCCCGAATACCAGGTCGCTTCCGGTGGGCTGGAATACGAGGCCGCCTGGGCCTTGGGCGCGGCGACGGGGGTGGACGACCTAGATGCCCTGACCTTTGCCAACTTCATCTGCAACGAACAGGGCTTCGATCCAATTTCCTTCGGGGCCACCGTCGGCGCGGCGATGGAGATGTATGAAACGGGCGTTCTGACGAAGAAAAATACCGGCGGTCTCGCGCTTAACTTCGGTTCCGCAAAGGCGTTGACCACGCTGGCCGAGCTGACCGGCAAGGGCAAGGGCTTCGGCGCCGAGATCGGCCTCGGTTCGAAATTGCTGTGCAAGAAGTACAAACGTCCGGAATTGGCGATGCAGGTCAAAGGCCAGGAATTCCCGGCTTATGATGGCCGCGGCATCCAGGGTATGGGGTTGACCTACGCCACCTCCAACCGCGGCGCGTGCCATCTGCGCAGCTACACCGTGGCGTCTGAAATTCTCGGCATTCCGGAAAAGACCGACCCCCTTGTCACCAAGGGCAAGGCGGGGCTAGTGATGGCGTTCCAGGACGCCACGGCGGCTGTCGACTCGGCCGGGCTTTGCATCTTCACCACCTTCGCCTGGACGCTCGACGATATTGCGCCGCAGATCGATGCGGCGTGCGAGGGCGGCTGGTCCGTCGACAAGCTGCTCGAAGTCGGCGAGCGAGTCTGGAACCTGGAGCGCAAGTTCAACCTGGCCGCCGGGTTCACCGGCAAGGACGATACCCTGCCCAAGCGTCTGTTGAAGGACGCGGTCAAGACAGGCCCGGCCAAGGGACTGACGTCGGGGCTGGACAAGATGCTGCCCGAATACTACCAACTTCGCGGTTGGACCAAGGACGGGGTGCCATCGAACAAGACGCTCAGCCGTCTGGCGCTTTAGGCCGTCCGGGGGCGACTGATGAAGTACATCATTGCCGGTACCGGCCCGGCGGGCGTAATCGCCGCCGAGACGCTGCGCAAAACCGACCCCCGGGGCAGCATCCTGATGGTCGGCGAAGAACCGGAACCGCCCTATGCGCGCATGGCTATTCCTTATGTGCTGACGGGTGGCATCGGCGAAGACGGCACCTACCTGCGCAAGACACCCGGCCATTACAAGGACCGGGGCATCCGGGTTTTGCACGACCGCGTGACCAAGGTGTCGCCGCGGAAACGCGAGGTCACCCTCGCCGGCGGCGGTACCAAACCCTATGACCGGCTGTTGGTCGCCACCGGGGCGTCGGCGGTCAAACCGCCGGTGCCGGGGCTGAACCTGCCCGGCGTGCATCATTGCTGGACGCTGGAAGACGCCCGCAACATCGCCCGCCTCGCGCAACCGGGGGCAAGGGTGGTGTTGATGGGGGTCGGGTTCATCGGTTGCATTATTCTGGAAAGCCTGTTGTCGCGCGGGGTCCGGCTGACCGTCGTCGAATTGGCCGAGCGCATGGCGCCGCTGATGATGAATGGCACGGCGGCGGCGCTGCTGCATGGCTGGTGCCGGAACAAAGGCGTCACCATTAAGACCGGCACCGGGGTGACTGGGATCGAAAAGCACGGCGATGCCCTGAAGGTACATCTAAGCCGGGGCCGCTCGGTGCCGGCGGACCTCGTCGTCGTTGCCACCGGGGTCAAGTCCAACACCGGATTTCTTAAGGGCAGCGGAGTCAAAATTACCGGCGGGGTGCGGGTTGACGAACACATGCGATCCTCGGTCGATGACATCTATGCCGCCGGGGACGCCGCCTGCGGTAAGGACTTTTCCGGGGGCTGGATGGTCCACGCCATTCAACCGACGGCGGCCGAACACGGGCGGATCGCGGCACTCAATATGGCCGGCCGGGACGCCGCCTATCAGGGTAGCCTGATTATGAACGTGCTCGACACAGCGGGGTTGATTTCCACCTCTTTCGGTCACTGGCAGGGGGTCAAGGGCGGCGATTTTGCCGAGTCCCTCGACAAGGCTCGCTACCGCTATACGCGCCTCGCATTTGACGGCGAATATCTGGCTGGCGCGCTGATACTGGGGCGCACCGATCATGTCGGCGTGGTGCGCGGGCTGATCCAGACGCGGCTGCCCCTGGGCGTCTGGAAACGCAAACTGATGGACGACCCCAACCGGGTGATGGAGGCCTACCTGGCCTGCGCGTCCAATCCTTCCGCCGCTTAAGCCATGCACATCCGGGTCAAGCTCTACGCGCTGCTGGACAAGCATCTGCCTGCGGGCACGGCATCCGGCCCCACCGGCAACGAGGCCGATCTGGATTTTGCCGATGGTAATACCGTGGGCGGGGTTATCAAACATCTCAAGGTGCCGAGCGAACATTGTCATTTGGTGCTGGTCAACGGTGTCTTTGTTCCGCCCGGCGAACGGGACGCCTGGGCGCTTGCCGAGGGCGATCATCTGGCGGTGTGGCCTCCCGTCGCGGGGGGGTAGGGGCGTGGTCAAGGCCCCGGCCCCGTTCATCGTCGAAAAGGAAATGGCGCTGACCTACGCCGATTTCTTCCGCATCATTCCACGCGCACTCGGCAGCGATATGTTCGAGAAGACGGACTCCGGCGTGGTTCTGGTGGGTGGTGGAAAGCGCCTTGAAATCACCCTGGGCAAAGAGCGCATCCGCCAAATTGCCCTAATGAAAATCCCGGCCTGCCACGTACGGCTCGAATTCACCGGCTACACCGATCCCGAGCGCAAGGCCGCGCTAGACCTGTTCGACCGCATATTCCAGAAAGGCGGTGGGTGAGGGGCTATTTTTTGTCCGTGTCCTTGTTTTTTATTCTGCTCACGCTCTTAGTTTTGGTCTTGCCCTTTGGTTTGCTTTTCTCATCGACATACGGGTTCTTGCCGGTGCGCTGGTGGATGCGGATCGGCACGGCGGGCAGATCGAAGGCTTCGCGTAGGCCGCCGATCAGGTAGCGCACGTAACTGTTCGGGATCGCGCCCCTGGAACTGGCGAACAGGATAAACGTTGGGGGCCGCGCTTTGGCCTGGGTCATGTAGCGCAATTTTAGCCGGCGGCCCTTGACCACCGGCGGCGGGTGGCTGTCGACGACACCTTCGAGCCAGCGGTTGAGGAGGCTTGTGTCGACCCGCTTGTTCCAGATTTCATGAACCCGGATCACCGCCGGCAGCAGTTTGTCGAGCCCGCGCCCGGTCAACGCCGAACAGGTTATCACGGGGATGCCCCGAACCTGTGGCAGAGAGGTTTGCATCCGGTCCTCGATACTTTTGAGGACGGCTTTGCGGTCCTTGGCGGCGTCCCACTTGTTGATCACCAGCACCAGGGCGCGGCCTTCCTCGACCACCAGCCGGGCGATCGACAGGTCTTGTTTTTCCAGGCCTTGTTCGCAGTCCAGCACCAGCACCACGACTTCGGCAAAGCGGATCGAATGCAGCGTGTCGCCGACCGACAGTCCCTCCAGCTTCTTTGTGATGCGCGCCTTGCGGCGCAGTCCGGCGGTATCGACCAGACGGATGGCGCGGCCATTGAAGTCCCAGGAGATGGAAATGGAATCCCGGGTAATGCCGGCTTCCGGTCCGGTCAGCATGCGTTCTTCGCCGAGCAAGGCATTGACCATGGTCGATTTGCCGACATTGGGCCGCCCGACGATGGCCAACTGCAAGGGCCGCTCTCTCCAGGCATCATCATCGAAATCCTCGTCGATGGCGTCGCCGGCCTCTTCCAGCGCGAGGGTTGCGGTATAGGCGGCTTCGTCGCGGAACGGCAGCAATGCGTCATACAGTTCGCTCAATCCCTCGCCGTGTTCGGCGGACAAGGGCAGCGGGTCGCCTAGCCCTAAGCTATAGGCATCCATCAATCCGCCCTGGCCGGCGCCGCCTTCGCACTTGTTGGCGACCAGAATGGTCGGTCTCGAATGCTTACGCAGCCAGCTGGCGAAATGCTTATCCAGAGGCGTTACCCCGGCGCGCGCATCGATCAGAAACAGGGCAACGTCGGCATCAATCAGGCCGCGCTCCGTTTGTCCGTGCATGCGGGCTTCCAGGCTGTCGTCGGCGGAATCATCGAGCCCGGCCGTGTCGATCAAGGTGAATTTCAGATCGGCAATGGAAGCGTCACCTTCGCGGCGGTCGCGGGTGACGCCGGGAGAATCATCGACAAGGGCCAGCCGTTTGCCGATTAAACGGTTGAAGAGGGTGGACTTCCCCACATTGGGGCGGCCGATGATGGCGACGGTGAAGGTCATGGTCAGGTTTCAATTTTGCCCGGGTTGTCTGGTTGGGCGGATGGCCGTTCGGCTTAGCGGTAGGCGACCAGCTCGGCGTCATCGGCCAGAAAATAAACACTGCCGCCGGCGACGACAGGGGGAACAGAAATTCCGTCCGGCAATTCGACGTTGCCGAGAATACGCCCGGTATAGGGCGAAACCGCTATCGCCTGGCCGTGCGACCCGGCGGCGATCAGGCGGTCGCTGACAAGGATTGGGCCGGTCCAGATGATCGGGTCTTCTTGGGTTTCGGTGTTTTCATACCGGGGCAGGGCGCGGACCCAGTGAATGCGCCCGGTATCGCGCGATATCGCCGCGATTTCGGCGTCGTTGGTAATGATGAAAATGTAATTTCCCGCTACCCAGGGGCTTTCCAGGCCGCCGATTTCCTGCTGCCACAGGCGGCGCCCGGTGCGCAGGTCGAAAGATGCCATCAGGCCGGCGTGGCTGATGGCGAACACCCGGCCACGGTCGATCACCGGGCGGCCCCGGATATGCGCCAGATTGGATACCACGTCGGTACGCTTGATGGTGCTCAAAGTGTCCTGCCACAGCAATCGTCCGCTATCGACCTTCAACGCCACCAGGTCGCCGGAGGTATAAGGGATGACGATTATGCCCGCGTCCACCGCCGGGCTGGCGCTGCCGAGCAGGCTGGAGGATTCGGCGGCCCCGGCATGGGTCCACAGGGTTTTGCCGGTTTTGGCGTTCATCGCCACGACCTTGTTATCGACCGTCAGGATGAAGACCCGACCGCCGCGAACCGTCGGCGCGGCGCGGGCCGGGCCGGAGATGGGCTGGCGCCAGATTTCGGCGCCGGTCGCGGCGTCGAGCGCAATGGCCTGGGCAAATCCGGTGCTGATATAGATATTCCCGCCGTCATAGGCGATGCCGCCGGGAATATGGCCTTCATCGTCTTCTTCCGGGGTCAAATCCCGCCGCCACAGGCGGTTTCCGTTGCCGACGTCATAGGCGCTGACAACGGAAAGGGCATCGATGGCGAAAACGCGCCCGTCGGCGACTACTGGCGAAGAGGCCAGACGTTCCTTGCCGTCGGAGCCGTCGCCGATATCCACGGACCAGGCCTTGTTGATGGTGTCGGGCGCCTGCATGTGGTGCATGGCGTGATTGGGATATCCCCCCGCTTGCGGCCAATCGTTGTTGGGCTCTGGCGCGGGCAGTAAAATTTGTACATTTGCCAGTTTCGGATCGGAGCTTAGGCCGCGCTGATTCAGCAGCACCGAAATTCTGTCACCGGGCAGGGGTGGTTCTTTGTCTTTTTCGAAGTAGTCGGTCACCGCGGAACAACCGCCGAGCAATATCACCGAGGCCAATACCAAGGCAGCGAAAGCCGGGGTGAGGTTGGCGGTGCGGGACAAAATTTTCAGGCGAAGTTTCATCATCGGGTCAATTCGGTCTCTTCGGGAATCACTTACCCAGAATGGATAGCATTTCCTGGGCCCGGGCGCGAACCCCTTGGGGCGCCTTGGCGTCTTTGCTAAGGCCCGTGAACAGGGTGCGCGCTGTTTTTATATCGCCGTTTTGCTGGGCGGCAATGGCGGAAATTTCCTGTGCGCTGAACCGCCAAGGGTTGGTCTCGACGCTAAGCGGGGTCAACCTTTTTTCCAGTTCCATCCAATCGGTGTCCGGAATATTCAATTCCACCAACCCGCCCAAAATTACCGCCATGTCCCGATAGAGGGAATCGAGCGTTGCGTCGTCGGCGAGCACCCGGTACGCACCAGCGGCGCCATTGTTGTCACCCTTTTGCGCCATCAGGCGGGCTTGGCTGAAGCGCGCCAGCACCTTGTATCCCTTGGTTCCGTCCGCGGCGATGTCGGAAAAGGCCTTGTAGGCATCTTCCGTTTTTTTGCCACCCGCCAGCGCTGACGCGGCGGTGAAGCGTTCGCCATCGGCCTGACGGGTTGTCAGGTCGTAGTATCGCCAAGCCTTAAAACCGCCGACACCGACAACGATGGCGATGGCGATGGCGATAACGTAATGGCCGTAGGCTTTCCACAACTTGTTGGCCTGATCCTGGCGCAATTCGTCGTCGATTTCCTCGAACAGGATGTCGTCTTCGGTTCTTTCGGCCACGTTGAACTCCGGTTAAGGCGGGTTACCAGCGAATCGGGGGCTAAAATAGTCTCCCGGCAGCGGGAAGGCAAACGCCGTATGGTGGATTTATTGTTCTTTTTCCAGCGTTTATTCGTAGTCTGTGCGCCATTTTATGGAACAGCCCATGCTGGCGACCTGATCGGTGGGACCGTGGCCGGTCTCGGCGACTTGTTTCATGGCTTCGAACAGGTCACGCCGGGCATCCGTCGGTGCGGCTTCCTTGCGCGACGCATCCAGCCGGCCCCTATATTGAAGTTCCATATCCGCGTTGAAACCGAAGAAATCCGGCGTGCACACGGCGCCGTAAGCCTTGGCGATTCCTTGCGTTTCGTCGAACACGTAGGGGAAGGTGAAGCCCTGGGCCTCGGCGACGGTTTTCATGTTGTCGAAGGAATCTTCGGCGTACTCGGCCGGGTCGTTGGACATGATGGCGATGATGCCGATGCCCATTTCCTGCAGCGCCTTGGCGTCGCGCACCAGCCGGTCCTGGATCGCCTTCACATAAGGGCAATGGTTGCAGATGAACATCACCAATGTGCCTCGCGCACCGCGGATGGCGCCGAGCGTATAGGTTTTACCGTCGATGCCGGGCAGGCTGAAATCCAGCGCTTTCCAGCCAAAATCGCAAATCGGTGTTTCCAGTGAGACCATGTCGATTGTCCATTCCTGATTTTCACGCGCTTTCCGCCGTCTGCTTACCGGATACGGCCCCTGTTTTCAACCAAGACCAAAGGTTGCAGGATTAACCTACCCTTAACCCCGTTCAGGCCATGATAGGTGGTTCATAAAGGGAGCAGACCATGCGAATTATAGCCGTACTGGCAACTCTGGCGTTTCTCGGCGGGTGCAGCGCCGTGCCCGGTTTTGCGCAGGTGCAGGGCGCTTTCGTTGTCGGTACCGACAAGACCATGGAAGACCATGTGGTGTCGCTGGTCAGCGGCAAAAACTGCTCGACGGTTCGCAGGGAAAAGGACCTGACCTATTGCGTGGAAGACGAGCCCGTAATCAAACAGAACATTTATTGTTACAAGACCCTGGCCACGGTGACCTGTTATGACCGCCCGGACCCTAATCCGGGGCGCCGGCGGGTCGACCTGAACGAGCAAAACAAAGGCAAATAGGGCGACCCCAAATTTCTATCCGCCAATGATTTAGGACTCCCGCCTCCAGCCAGCGCCGGTTAAAACGGTGTCCATGAGGATGTTTCTGATTTTGTTCGCGGTGGCGACGCTGGGCCTGTCGGGGTTTGCCGCGTGGTTCTTTTTCGGCGGCCCTGAGGAAGACCCCGCCCGCAAACGCCACGCCGCCCTGGTGGCGAAAATTGCCACTGTGTAGACCCGGGCCGAAACCGGCGATTTGACCGCGCAATATGAGTTGGGGCGGCTGTACCATGGCGCCAGTCCGGCGACCCGTGACCCTGCCCTGGCCTTCGAATGGTTTACCAAGGCCGCCGGGAAGGGGCATGTCGGTGCGCAATATTACTTAGGCCTGATGCATGCCCGGGGCGAACACGTTCGCCAGGATTATTTCCGGGCGGCGGAATGGTACCGTCTGGCGGCCAACCTGGGCCATCATGCGGAGGCCCAATTCGCCCTCGGCGATTTGTATTTTCGTGGCTTGGGCGTTCCCAACGGTTATGCCGAGGCGCTCGCATGGTATAAAAAAGCCGCCGATCAGGGCCACCCGGTGGCCCAGTACAGATTGGGGGTCATGTACAGTGAGGGCTGGGTCGATGGTTTTGATGCCATCCGGGCCTACAAATGGTTCACCCTGGCGCTTCGCGGACAGGACCGGATCACCGCTTTCGATGCGACCCTGGACGCCAAGGCGGGGCTTGGGCATGTGGCGGCGAAAATGAACGAGAACCAGATCAAACGGGCCGAAGCCGCGGTAGCAAGCTGGCGCCTGAAACGTTAAAACGGCTCAGGCGGAAGTTATTGACCCGGCTCCTTCTCTGCCGCAAAGTCTGCCGATGAGCACCCCCATTAAAGCCGTGTCTTTCGATCTGTGGGACACTCTGGTCGAGGACGATTCCGACGAGCCGAAGCGCAAGGCCAAGGGCCTTCGGTCCAAGTTCGAGGAACGCCGCCACCTGTTGTGGGACACATTGAACCGGATTGACCCGATTGCCCCGGAGCTGGTCAACGCCGCCTTTGATGCCGCCGACGCCGCCTTCAACAAGGCCTGGAAGGACCATGCGATAACCTGGAAAATCGCCGACCGGGTGGCCCGGGCGTTGATGGAACTGGGCCGCAGCCTGCCCGGCGAAGACCTCGCCAGGCTGGCCGATGATCTGGGCCGCATGGAGGTTGATATTCCGCCCGATCCCATCGACGGGGTCAGCGAGGCGCTCGAAGAGCTGTCGGCGCGCTATAAGCTTTGCATCGTGTCGGACGCCATCGTCACCCCGGGCGAAGGTTTGCGCCAAATGCTGGACGGGCATGGCCTGAAAAAATATTTTGATGGGTTCGCTTTTTCCGATGAGGTCGACCACTCGAAACCGCACGCCGATATGTTCAATTCCGCCGCCCGGCAACTGGGTGTGGATTTGCGCGAAATGGTCCATATCGGTGACCGCGACCACAACGACATCAAGGGACCGCAGGGGTTGGGCATGAAGGCGGTGCTGTTTACTGCGACCCGCGACGACGACAAGGACAGCACCACGGCGGACGCCATTTGTGAGCGCTATGCCGACCTGCCCGGAATCCTCGAAGGGTTGACCAGATGAATGGCGCGCCGAGATTCCTCGTCGTAGACGGCTACCTCAAAGCTGCTCGCGAGGAACTGGCCGCCGGTGGGGCCGCCGTCGCGGGTGACCTGTATGCCGACATGCTGAAACAGGCCTCATCGGGATCAGAATGCGACATTGTCTATCCCAGCGACCCCGACGCCGGGCTTCCAACCGGGGCGACGCTCGACAACTACGACGGCATCGCATGGACCGGGTGCAGCCTGACGGTGTTCGATGATATTTCCGAGGTTCGCGCCCAGTTAGACTTCGCGCGGGCGTGTTTCAAGGCTGGGATTCCCGGCTTCGGCAGTTGCTGGGCGGCGCAAATTGCGGTGGTTGCGGCGGGCGGTAAATGTGCTGCCAACCCGAAAGGCCGCGAAATGGGGATTGCCCGGAAAATCGCGCTGACGGCTGAGGGCCGCGCGCATCCGTTGTATGAAGGCAAAGCCGATGTGTTCGACGGCTATATCAGCCATGTCGATGAAATAACCGAAATGCCAGAAGGGGCAGTGCGCCTCGCGGGGAATGATTTCACCCATGTCCAGTCGGTGTCGGTGGACTACCTGGGCGGCAAGTTCTGGGGCCTACAATACCACCCGGAATATGACCTGCACGAGATGGCGCGGTTGACCTGGTGCCGCATCGACAAGCTTATGGAGCTCGGCTTTTTCAAAGACCGCCAGGCCGGTGAGGATTACGTGGCGTTGCTGGAAACCCTGCACCGTGACCCGTCGCGCACCGACATCGCGTGGCTGCTCGGTATCGACGACGATGTCATGAACGAATCCTACCGGCGCACCGAAGTCCGCAACTGGCTAAAGCACCTGGTCCTGCCGACGATGGCGGAACGGCGGTAAACCCTACAGCCCCTTCAGCCATTCGATAATTTTTTTAGCGCCCTTGGTCGGTGTTGCCTTGTGGCCGCCGCCGATAACGACGTAGGCGTTTTTGTCGTGTTTGGGGGCCTTGGCAAAGACGTAGTCCTCGCCGCGTTCCATCATCCGGTCATCCTCGCCGATGATCCACATCAACGGCGTGCCGGGTTTCAGGTTCTTGGCGTTGACCGGCATACTGGCCGGGCCTTCGGGGTCAAACCAGCTCAGGTAGATTGCGGCGGGTATGTCCAGGGTCGATGATCGGCCCTGGTTGTAGTCCTTGAATTCTGCGTCGTCGTCCCCTTTTCCGGCGGCAACCATTTCCTTAGCGCGTTTGTAGTCGGAATCAATATTGTCCTGGAAACCCTGCGTGTCGATGGTATGTCCGGGGGCGATGGCGAGAACGCCGGCCAGCCCATCGCGCCGGGCGCCATACGCCAGAGCCGCGTTGGCGCCGATGCTGTGGCCACCGACGACGATCTTGGTAGCGCCGTCACTTTTCAGGTTGGCCACCGCCTCGTCGATCTCTTTCATGGAATCAGTGTGGGATTTGTCGAACCCGCGCGACCGCGACCACGGCATGTCCGGGGCGGCGACCAGGAACCCGGCGCCTTCGAGCTTGGCTGCCAGCTTGCCGACCGGCGATTTTGATTTCGCCGTACCGCCCTTGCCGTGCATTAAGACGACGCCGATTTTTTCATCGGCCACGGCCTGAAACCCGAGAAGCCCGGTAAACCCAAACACGGCGCAAAAAACCAACAGAAAACGAACGGCCCTCATGACGCAGCCTCCTCTTTTGTCTTGATAGAGGCTCAGCTTAATCGTCCTTGCATGGCGGAATCAAGAATTTCGCGCATTTCCGTTTCTCCCACCGCTATGGGGTTGGTCGGTGCGGTCGGGTCTTTCGCCGCCATTCGGGAGATATCTTCCACCCGGTCCTCAGTGACGCCGAGTTCCGCAGCCGTCTTGGGCATGTCAAACTGGTCGCGCAGGTCGAGAACCCAGCCCAGGACCGCTTCGAATGACGGGTCTTCGAGGCCGATAAAGCGGGCCAGGCGTTCCATCTTGTCCTCGATGGCCCTGCGGTTGAAGGCCAACACATAGGGCATGAACACGGCGTTGGTCAGGCCGTGGTGGGTATCGAATACCGCGCCGACCGGATGACTTAGGCTGTGGATCGCGCCAAGGCCCTTCTGGAAGGCAGTCGCGCCCATGGTCGCCGCGGCCATCATATGGGTGCGGGCCTCGAGGTTCTGGCCGTCGGCCACTGCCGCCGGCAGCCAGTCGCGGACCAGCCGGAGCCCTTCCAGGGCGATGCCGTCGGCCATCGGGTGGTAGCCATTGACGCAATAGGCTTCCAGGCAATGGGCCAGGGCGTCCATGCCGGTCGCCGCCGTCAGGTGGGGCGGCAGGCCGGTGACTAATTGCGGGTCGCAAATCACCAGTTCGGGCAGCATGCGGGGGTGGAACAGGATTTTCTTGGTTTCGGTGTCCTGGTCGATGACGACGGTGGCGCGGCCGACTTCTGATCCGGTGCCGGATGTCGTGGGCACGGCGACGATGGGGGCGATGGCGTCGGTTTCGGCGCGTTTCCAGTTGTCGCCGATATCCTCGAAATCCCACAGCCCGCGTTTTTGCCCGGCCATGAAGGCGATGGTCTTGCCGGCGTCCATGGCGCTGCCGCCGCCAAAGGCGATAACCCCGTCGTGGCCGCCCTCGTGGAAGGCGCGCAATCCATCGGAAATATTCTTGCTGACCGGATTAGGCTTGATGTCGGAAAATAACCCTGTCGGCAAATCGGCGTCGTTGTTGGCGGTAATGGCCTCAACAACCATAGCGCGCCCCG
>JABMOG010000039.1 GCA_013204265.1 Rhodospirillales bacterium | reverse complement strand
CCACTTGCCGCGCGGATCGGTGAAGCGAAGGTCGACGAAATTGATTTCTTCGTCTTTCAGAATTTTGAGGACATCCTCGGGTTTTTTACAATTCAGTGACATAACGGTGTGGGCTCCTGTTTCTTTAAAAATATCGTAGAATGAATAGGGCTACAAATTTGGATGGTCGGGGCTAAATCGCTTCTGTTCCCCGTTCTCCGGTGCGAACGCGGATTACGTCTTCCACCGTAGAGATGAAAATTTTTCCGTCGCCGATGCGCCCCGTGTGGGCGGCCTGAAGGATGGCGTCGACGGCGCGATCAACCATGTCGTCATCGAGGACCAGTTCGATTTTTACCTTGGGCAGGAAATCGACGACGTATTCGGCGCCGCGGTACAATTCGGTGTGGCCCTTTTGGCGGCCGAACCCCTTGGCTTCAAGAACGGTTATCCCCTGCAGGCCAATCTCGTGAAGGGCTTCCTTCACTTCGTCGAGCTTGAAAGGTTTTATGATGGCTTCAATTTTTTTCATTGGCTTTCGATTAAAACTCCCGTTGAGGAATGCCCGAGGTAGGCCCTTAAACGCATAGATCATGCCAACCCAGAAATCATCGGCGCAGAAGATAAACTATAATTGATTTCAATGGGGTATGACTATGACGGCGGAACGGCTCGGGTAACTTTACTCCTCCCTGATTGCTTAAATTTTAAGCAGTTGCCCAGCATTTATGCTGGTATTAAATCGGCGGGGATCATACCACGAAATAGCGCGGGTTAAAGGCATTCTCGAATTCTCCCCAGGGCGGCTTTGATGTTGTCGGTTGAATTGGCGTAGGAAAACCGCAGGTAGCCTTCGCCCATATGCCCGAAACTGGCGCCCGACAGGGTGGCGACACCGGCCTCGTTCAGGAGTTTATCCTGGATTGCCAACGAGCTCAGGCCGGTTTCGGAAATGTTGGCGAAGGCGTAAAAGGCACCCGCTGACTCGGTGCAGGTGATGCCGGGAATTTTGTTTAGCTCGTCGACCATGAGGACGCGGCGTTTGTCGAAGTTGGCGACCATTGCGTCTACGGCGTCTTGCGGGCCTTGCAAGGCGGCAATGCCGGCGAACTGGGTCGGGGCGTGGACACAGGAATGACAGTTGATGGCGAGGCGCGTGGCGGCGTCGATCAGGGCGGCCGGCCAGACCCCGTAACCCAACCGCCATCCGGTCATGGCATAGGTCTTTGAGAAGCCATCGAGAAGGATGAGGCGGCCGCGAATGGACGGGAATTCCAGAAGACTGACATGTTCGCGCCCACCGTAAATCATGCGCGCGTAAATTTCGTCGGACAGGATATGGACGTGCGGGTGGGCCTCCATGCCCTCGACCAGACGCTCGATCTGGTCTCTCGGGACGACGCCGCTGGTCGGGTTGGCCGGGCTGTTGAGGATAATCAGCCGGGTTTGCGGCGTGATCAGACCCAGCACTTCATCGGCCTGGAAGGAAAACCCGTTTTCCTCGTGCAGCGGCATGGCGACGGCCTTGGCGCCGGAAAAATTGATCACCGACTGGTAGATCGGAAATCCGGGGTTGGGATAGATGATCTCGGTCCCGGCCTCGCCGAACATCAGGATGGCGAAAAACATCGTCACCTTGCCGCCGGGAACGATCAGGATGTTGCCGGGGTCGACCTCGACGCCGCGGCGTTTGGCGATGTCCGCAGCGACGGCTTGGCGTAGCTCGGGAAGGCCTAAGGCCGGGGTATAGCCGTGGTGGCCGTCGCGCAACGCCCGGACGGCGGCTTCGACGATGTGCGGCGGGGTTTTTACGTCGGGTTGGCCGATGCCAAGATTGATGATGTCGTGGCCCTGGTCTGCAAGCGCCTGGGCGCGGGCCAGCACCTCGAACGCCGACTCTGTACCCAGCCGCGCCATGGCGGCGGCCATATCGGTCATGAATGTCTTCTTCGGTCTAAGCCTGTTTTTATCAGAGGGGGAACCAGGAGGATTCCCGGGTGTAATGCAGGTAGCCCAGATTGGCCCCGGCGCGCAGGCCGACGCCGGTGCGAATTGGCGCGACCGTCAGGACACCGTCGGTCTGATAGTTCACGCCGACCCCGGCGACGAAATAGAAACTGCCGTCAACGCCGGGAAAGCGCCGGTACAGATCATCCGGCGAGGACATGTTGTAGATCAGCACGAAGGACTTTGACGCATTGCCGCCGAAATCAAAACCAACCGACGGGCCTTGCCAGAAAACCGGCTGGTTGCCTTTGCCTTTCTGGTTCAGCTCACCGCGGCCATAACGAAGGCCGACGATAAAGGCGCCGGAAATTTCATCGCCGGCGATGTAGCCGTTGGGTTGGCCGAGGTCCTGAAAGACCTTTTCGACGACGCTGGCCAGACCCTTGGTGGTGGCGCCGAAAAGGTTTTCCGCCGCGGCCATAATTTCATTCTCGGAATAGGTGGCTTGGGCCGCGCGCGCGCTGGGAACATGGAGCGCAAAAACCAGTAAAAAGGCTGCGGCAAGGCCGGTTAAACGAAAGTAACAGTCTGGAAACTTTGGCATGATCCGCTCTCCTGTTGGATTTTATCCGCTGGGCAAAAGGACGAAAATGATCGGTTCGCGATTGGCACTAGACTCTAAGGCACCAGTACCCGGCAATGCAATAACGCCGTCTCCAACTCCTGTAAATCCTCTGTGGGCAAGCCCAAACGGGCATGGCGCTTGACCGCTCCGGTGCATATGGCTACACAGATGCGCGCCGCGTCCTTACCGGATTCGGCAGTTCTCTATGATGGTGGCTGTAGCTCAGTTGGTTAGAGCGCCTGGTTGTG
>JABMOG010000337.1 GCA_013204265.1 Rhodospirillales bacterium | reverse complement strand
GGCGGCAAACTGGTGCGCTGGGGCTGGGGCGCGTCGTTCGGGAAGGCCGCCTATCCGGGGCTGTTCAAAAAAGGCGTCAAGGTGTGGGGCAATGCGCGCGTGCATCCGCCGCTGACCTGGGCCAGGGGTGCGGCCAAGGGGCCGCAGTTACAAAACCGCATCCGCCATTACGTCGACCGCGACATTTCCGACATGATCCGCCGTCTCGACAACTATTCCACGGCGCGGGCCAAAGACCTGCGCCAGTCGGGTAATATCGGCACCATGCGGAGCAACGTGCGCCGCCTGTTTTCGCGCTTCATCAAGTGCTATTTTTTTCGCCGTGGTTACCGCGAAGGCGGCTACGGGTTTCTGATTGCCCTGTTTGCCGGACTGTTTCCGATCCTGTCGTATCTCAAGGCCAAGCTGGAGGACGATACCTGAATGGCGCGCATAGTCCTCGCCGACGACGGCATAGAATTCGACGGCCGCACGCCCGACCAACGCCCGCTGGGCGGTGTCGAATCCTCGATCATAGCGTTGATGGAAGAGCTGGCAACTCGCGGCCACGACGTGCATGTGCTGAACAAGTGCGCCGCCCCCCTCGACCACCGCGGCGTTAAGTGGCGGCCCATCGACACTCCCCCCTGGCCCGGCGACGTTGACCTGTATATCGCCAACCGGGGCGACAAGCTGTTGGCGCGCATGCCGAACGCCCGGCGCACGGTGTTCTGGACCCATAATCCGGCGGGCTATCTTTTGAAATGGCGCTACCTGACCAAATTATGGCGGATCAAACCGACGATCCTCTTTATCGGCGATTACCACGCCACCACGTATCCCGGATGGGCGCCGGGGGGGGAGCGGGTGGTCATCCCCTACGGCCTGCCCGATGCCTTTTGTCAGGCCGAGCCATTGGAAACCCCGCCGCCACCGCGCGCGGTGTTCACCTCGAATCCGTTACGTTCGCTGGATTGGTTGCTCGACGTGTGGGCGCAGAATATCGAGCCTCACGTGCCCGGAGCCGAGCTGCATGTGTTCGCTGGCGCGGCCACGTATGGCCGCGTCGGCGAGGCCAAAGCCGGGGCGATGGCGGCGGTGCTGGACCGCGCCCAGGCGCTGCAAGGCCGGGGCGTGCGCCTGCGCGGCCCGGTGCCCAAGGCGGCGCTGGTCCGGGAGTTGCGCGGCGCACGAGCGATGCTTTACCGTGGCGACCTGAATGAAACATTTTGCCTGGCCGTCGGCGAGGCTCAGGCGATGGGGGTCCCCGCCGTGGTCGAGAATTTGGGTTCCGTGCGCGAGCGTGTCATCGACGGCGAAACCGGTTTTGTCGTCGGCGACCGGGCGGCGTTCGCGGAGCGCGCCGTCAAGCTGCTCACCGACGACGCTTTATGGCGGGCCCAGCATCTGGCGGCGTTAGATAAACAACGCCATTGGCGCTGGCCGCAGGCGGCGGCAGCCTTCGAAGAATTGATTCCCTGATCATGCGGGTCCTGCAAGTCATGGCGGGGGCGGAATTCGGCGGTGCCGAGGCGTTCTTTGTGCGCCTGGTTATCGCGCTTGATCGTGCCGGGCTGGAACAGCGGGTCGTCATCCGCAGCCATTCTGAGCGCGCCCGGGCGCTGCGCGAGGCGGGCATCGAACCGGTTGAGCTGGCCTTCGGCGGGTGGTCGGATTTTCGCACGCCCAGCGCCCTGAAACGTGAAATCCGGGCGTTCCAACCCGATGTGGCGCTGACCTGGATGAACCGCGCCAGCCGGATGTTGCCGGGTGGGGATTTCGTTCACGTCGGCCGCCTGGGCGGCTATTACAAACTCAAATATTATCGCAAGTGCGATCACTTGGTCGGCAACACGGAGGATATCCGGGAATACCTGATCGGCGACGGCTGGCCGGCGGAGCGCGCCCATTACCTGCCCAATTTTGTTCCCTCGGCCAAGGCCGAGCCGATCGACCGGCGCCAGTTCTATACCCCCGATGGCGCACCGTTGGTGGTGGCGATGGGCCGGTTGCATGAAAACAAGGCCTTCGATGTGCTTCTCGAAGCGATGGCCCGCATTCCCGGCGTCTATTTGTGGATCGCCGGTGAAGGCCCGCTACGTGCGGAACTTGAGAAAAAAGCGGAAGTTCTGGGCGTCAAGCCGCGCACCCGGTTTTTGGGCTGGCGCGAGGACACGCCGGCGTTGTTGGCGAGCGCTGATGTTTTTGTTTGCCCGTCCCGTCACGAGCCGTTGGGCAACGTGGTTCTCGAAGCCTGGGCCCAAGGCGTCGCCGTCGTTGCCGCCGACAGCTACGGCCCCGGCACCCTGATCAACAATCGCGAAACGGGGCTTTTGGTGCCGGTCGACGACGCGCCGACCATGGCCCGCGCGATCCAAAACCTGCTGGAAGACGTCAAGCTGCGCCGCCTCGTTGCCCGCCAGGGGCAGCAGGCTTTCAAGAAAGAGTATACCGAAAAAATCATTGTCGCCCGGTATCTGGAATTTTTGAAATCCGTTGCTGGAAAGACCGATGAGGACGCCCCCTGATGTGCGGGATCGCCGACATTATGACGGTGTCGGGGGCGGCGCCCAACGTGGCCCGGCTCGGGGCACTGGCCGAGGCTTTGTTGCACCGGGGGCCGGACGGCACGGGGCAGGCGATCTCGGGCGGCGTCGGCCTGGTGCAGACGCGCCTCGCCATTATCGATCTGGAAGCCGGCGATCAGCCGTTTTATGCCTCGAAAAACAAAGGCGACGAGCAAGCCATCCTGGTTGCCAACGGGGAAATTTATAACTACGTCGAGCTTCGACTGGATATGAGCCGGGTGAAATTCACAACCCGCTCGGACTGCGAGCCGCCCCTGCATCTGTATCTCCGCCACGGCCTTGGGTTCGCCCGCCATCTGCGCGGCATGTACGCCCTGGCCATTGCTGATCCGGTCGAAAACTGTCTGGTGCTGGCCCGCGATCCGTTCGGCATCAAGCCGCTGTATTACGCCGAAACCGATTTGGGTTTTGTCTTCGCGTCGGAACCCCAGGCCCTGTTCCGGGCCGGTTTAGTAATACCGGTGTTGCGCCCCGGCGTTCGCGACGAGCTGTTGCAACTGCAATTCACCACCGGGGCGGACACCGTTTATGAGGATGTCTACAGGGTGCTGCCCGGTGAAACCTTGCAGATCCGCGGTGGCCGAATCAGCGATCGGCTGATGATCAGCGCGCTGCCCGATGGCGGCCCTGCCGATATGCCCAAGGCAATGGCGCTGCGGCGGCTGGATGATCTGCTTAATGACAGCGTCGGCATCCATCAACGTTCCGACGTGCCCTACGGCATGTTTCTGTCGGGCGGCGTCGACTCATCGGTGTTGCTGGCGATGATGGCGCGGCTGAACGAACGCCCGGTGCAGGCCTTCACGGCGGGCTTTAGCGGAACCAAGGTTGCCGACGAGCGCGCCCACGCCCGTGTTCTGGCCGCCGCCGTTGGCGCCGAACATCACGAGGTCGATTTTGGTGAAGAGGATTTCTGGGCGCTGTTGCCGGGCGTAGCGGCGGCGATGGACGACCCGGCGGCGGATTATGCGGTTCTGCCGACCTTCAAGCTGGCCGCCGCTGCGCGCGCCGCCGGGCTTAAGGTGGTGTTGTCCGGTGAAGGCGGCGACGAGGTCTTCGGCGGTTATGGCCGTTACCGCAGGGCACGCCGGGCGCGCATTTTTGGTGGGCGTCCGATGCGCCAACGCGGCGTCTTCGACGGTCTCAATGTTTTGCGGCAAACCCCGGACCAGTGGCGCGACGGTTTCGCGTTGACTGAGTTTGAGGCCATGACCCCGGGGCGGACCAAGCTGCAGGCGGCCCAGGCCACCGATTGCGCCGACTGGCTGCCCAACGACCTGCTGGGCAAGCTCGACCGCTGCCTGATGGCGCACGGGGTCGAAGGCCGGGTGCCGCTGTTGGACGTTAAACTGGCCAGCTTCGCCTTTTCTTTGCCGGACCATCTCAAGGTGCGCCGGGGCCGCGGTAAATGGCTGTTGCGCAAATGGCTTGAGACGGCCCTGCCGGCGGCGCGACCGTTTTCGGCCAAGCGCGGGTTCACGGTGCCGGTGGGGGAATGGATCGGGGCAGAAGGCAAACGCCTCGGGCCATTGGTGGCGCGGCAGCCCGGTGTCGCAGAAATTTGTGATGCCCAGGCGGTGGAGGGTCTGTTCACCGCCGCCGGGAACGGCCAGAAAATCGGCCAAGCGGCGTGGGTGCTGCTGTTCTACGCCCTCTGGCACCGCTGCCATATCGAAGGCGAGCTGGCGACCGGCGGCGTTTTTGATGTGTTGGGTGGATAGGCCGGAAAAAAGGCGCGGGAGGCTTCCTTCGTGGCTAGGAGGAAGCCCCCCGCTGCACCGACGCCTTTAGGGGAGGGAGAGGGAGATGGAAAAGGCGCCAGGTGTTTTCGAATTTGGTTGGTGTGTCTACAGGGTCAGCTCGACTTCTTGTTTCGGCACTCGTTGCCAGTGATCGCCGGCGGCCAGCAGGCACGAAACACCGTTGGGCGCGGTCATCAGGATGGTCCAGGTGCCGTCTTTGGAACTCAGGACCTCGACCACGGTGCCGTTGCCAGCCATGCCCATGGATACCGTTTTTTCCGCATATTTGCCGCCCAGCGTCGTCAGAACGCTGGTGCGTTCTGCGCATAGGGGCGCGGCACGGGTGCCGCCCTGGGCAGCCTGGGCGCTCCAGCCGAGGACCAGCGACACGATCGCCGCGAAGGCCAGGAGCAAAACCCTGTCGAGATATCTCACGATGGTATTCATATTAACCTCCTTCAACTATTGAACTTCTGTGCACGTCGAAAGGACGTCCCCGCATTTTTCTTGGGGACCACCTCCGTTTCTCGGAGGCGTTGCGCGGACCGGCCCGCCAGGACCAAGTCGTTTGCATGACGGGAATACTGATCGATTTATTCGCTCCGCGCAGTGACACTAATCACAGTGATGACCGTCACAGGGACGCCGGGATCGATGAGCGGAAAACCGTTGACTTTTTCGCGCCCCCAAGGCCTTTCATGGGGGCGGACATTGATAAAGGCGAGCATGGCCGAAGCAACGAAAATTACCCTCAGGCGGCCCGACGACTGGCACCTGCATCTGCGCGACGATTTGATCCTCGAAGCCGTCGTGGCGTTTACCGCGCGGCGTTTCGCCCGCGCCATCGTCATGCCCAACCTGAGCCCGCCGATCACCACCGAGGCCCAGGCCCGCGCCTATCGCGGCCGTATCCTTGCCGCACTCCCTGTTGGTGCCGATTTCACGCCGTTGATGACGTGTTACCTGACTGACGATGCGGAGCCCGATGAAATTATTCGCGGCTTTAAGGAGGGCGTGTTCACGGCGGTAAAGCTGTACCCCGCCGGGGCGACGACCAATTCGGCCAATGGCGTCACCGATATGGGCGCCGTGCTGGGGGTGCTGGAAGGCATGGAAAAGGCCGGTATCCCTTTGTTGGTGCACGGCGAGACTACCGACCCGCGGGTGGATATTTTTCACCGCGAAGCGGTCTTCATCGACCGCACACTGGCGCCGCTGATTGAACGGTTTTCCGGCCTCAAGGTGGTGTTCGAGCACATCACCACGTCGGACGCCGTCGATTTTGTCACCAGCGCCGGGCCGAACGTCGCGGCGACCATCACGGCGCATCATCTGATGATCAACCGCAACGCCATGTTCGAGGGAGGCTTGCAGCCGCATATGTACTGCCTGCCGGTGGCCAAGCGGGAGCACCATCGCCTCGCGCTGCGCGTTGCCGCGACGTCGGGTAACGCGAAATTCTTCCTTGGTACCGATTCCGCGCCGCATACCCTGGCGACCAAGGAAACCGCCTGCGGCTGCGCCGGCATCTTTTCGGCCCCGGCGGCGCTGGAACAGTATGTCCAGGTGTTTGACGAAGACGGCGCGCTGGAAACCTTCGAGGCCTTTGCCTCGCTTAACGGGCCGGCGTTCTATGGCCTGGCACCCAACGAAGCGACGATTACATTGAAAAAAATTGCCGGCCAAGTTCCCGGCGACATTCCGATTGAAAATGCAGAGGGACCGAAGGGCGCGATCAAGCCCTTTATGGCCGGCGAGGCGCTGTCCTGGACCCTGGTTGATTGAAAAATACATAGGAAAATTTTTATGACCGATGAAAACCAATTTACCGCGATTGTCCTCGAAGAAGACGCGGACCGTAAAGTTACCGCCAGTCTGCAGACGCTGCCCAACGACCGCCTGCCCGAAGGCGACGTCACCGTCGGCGTCGAATATTCGACCCTGAATTACAAGGACGGCATGGTCGTGCAAGGCATCGGCCGCTTGGTGCGCGAATACCCGCATGTCCCCGGCATCGATTTTGCCGGGATTGTTGAGGCTTCGGATTCGCCCGATTACGCGCCCGGCGACAAGGTGTTGTTGAACGGCTGGCGCGTCGGTGAAATCCACTGGGGCGGCTTTTCGTCGCGCGCCCGCGTCCGCGGCGAATGGCTGGTGCCGGTGCCCGGTGGGCTGACTACGCAGCAGTGCATGGCCATCGGCACCGCCGGGTACACGGCGATGTTGTCGGTGATGGCGCTGGAAGACCACGGGCTGACGCCGGCAACCGAGGGTGAGGTGCTGGTCACCGGCGCCGCAGGGGGCGTTGGTTCCATCGCCACTTCGATCCTGTCCAACCTGGGCTACCGGGTGGTGGCGTCGACGGGGCGCGAAGAGACCCATGCTTATCTGAAGGAACTGGGTGCGACGGAGATCATCGGGCGCGAGGAACTGAGTACCCCGCCCAAGGGGCCGCTGGGCTCCGTTCGCTGGTCCGGGGTGATCGACAGCGTCGGCGGGCCGACCCTACACACGGCGCTGGCGACGATGCGCCCTGGCGCCAGTTGCGCCGCCGTCGGGTTGGCGTCTGGGGTGGCGCTGGAAACCACGGTGATGCCGTTCTTGTTGCGCGGCATTAACCTGTTGGGCATCGATTCCAACATGTGCCCCAAGGAACGGCGTCTGGTGGCCTGGGACCGGTTAGCCAGGGAACTGCCGCTCGACAAGCTGGCGGCGGTAACGAGCACGGCATCTCTTGCCGAGGTGCCCGAACTGGCCGGTAAAATCCTCCAGGGCCAGGTTCGCGGGCGCATTGTCATCGACACGGCTTAGGCCTGTTGAAAAGCCACAAGCCCTTGGAATCGTTAATGTCCTGTTAACGGGTTTCCGGCCAAGCCGATTCTGGCATTCTTTATGCATTTCTCTGCCCAAGCGGCGCATTTGGTGATCGCGACCGCAAACGGGAGATAAAAATGTATACACGGATTGCAACGGTCGGTTTGGCGGCGCTTTTGGGCGCGTGCAGCTATGTTTCGGAATATGAAAAGGCGGTTTACGACCTGGAGCCGACGTATTGTTACAAGTCGATCGGCACGGTCGCCTGTTACAAGGAGCCTTTCCACCGGGACGAAAAGCGCTTGGTAAACTATTTCGGTCCCCATCCGAGCCGCTATGACAAGCCCGAGACACTCGAGGCGACGCCGATTGCGGCGCCGGAAATGATCAATTACTGGGTTAAGGACGCCGAGCCGATCCCGCGCCCTGCACCGACCGGCAAGGTTTCCGACATGCCTTGGCTGGATCCGGCGGTGGCGAAAACGCAAGCCGAGCACCGTGAATTTTTGCGCCTGTCTGCCAATCCCGGCGGCACACGGGTGCTGCTGAGCAAAATGGGCATCGGGCCGAACGGCCAAGTGAGCCGGAAAGCGGCTCAACCGGTGTCGCAACCGATAACCCAACCGGCTCCAAACACCCAATTGAAACCCCCAGTCGTCGAAGTCGAAGTTGAGGTGAACTAACGGTTTGCCCGGCGCTTAGGCGCGTTCGGGTCAATCCATTCGGGTGGCGCGCCTGCTCTCTTCCCCCCTTTCCCAAGGGCGCGCCAAACGAACCTAGACCGCCGGGTGGGCGGAAATGTCTGCCCGGCGGTCAACTTTTTTGAATTTTTTCGATCACCCACCAAAACCCCCGGGCGAAGACAGAATGTCACCAAAAGATAGAATGTCAGCCCGGGGGTAGTTTCGGGGCGAGGATGGGCCGTTATCGAAAATCCCCCCTATTGGTTGCTAAATCTTGACACCCCAAGGCCAATGAACCTATATCCCTGTCTTCTCGTCGCCGGTCGTTGTGGTGGCGGGTTCTGGGGCGGAGTAGCTCAGTTGGTTAGAGC
>JABMOG010000336.1 GCA_013204265.1 Rhodospirillales bacterium | reverse complement strand
GATGAATGTATCGATTGCGGCGTCTGCCAGCCCGAATGCCCGGTTGAGGCGATCCTGCCGGATACGGAACCTGATATCACCAAGTGGCTTGAGATCAATACCGAATATGCGTCGAAATGGCCGAACATCAACCGCATGGGCACACCCCCCGCCGACGCCGACGAGTGGCGCGATAAGCCCGGCAAGGCGGAACTGTTCAGCGAGAAACCCGGCAAAGGCAGCTGATTGGCGGCAACGCCGGTTTCCGGGCTTTTTCGCCGGGAACACCATAGAGACGTTCCCTGGGCTAATGCCAAAAGGTTTTTTTTTGGCGAGAAATTGTGTTACACTGCGCCTTGTCGGCCCTTCGAGGGGCTTTTTTCGTGCCCGTAAGGTTAAAGCCGGTTTTTTGCCCCCAAGCATGAAACTTACCAGGAGAAGCTAAGCACATGGTTAAAAGTACGACCAAGAAAAAACCTGCGGCTAAGGCCAAGACCGTGACCAAAGCTAAAGCAAAACCTAAAGCAAAGAGCCCGGCTAAAAGCCCTGCCAAGGCCCCTGCCAAGACTGCGGTTAAGGCCAAGGCTCCCGCGACGGCTCCGGCGAAAAGCGTCGAAAAAAGTCCGGCCAAGAAACCGGTGAAGAAGCTGTTGTTTGGTCCCGGTGATTTCGTTGTCTACCCGACTCATGGCGTTGGCCAGGTAACCAGTGTGGAAACCCAGGAGATTGCGGGTCACAAGCTGAAGCTGTTCGTGATTTCCTTCGACCAGGACCGGATGACGCTGCGGGTCCCGGTGTCCAAGGCCGAAACGTCGGGTTTGCGCAAGCTAACCTCGCGCAAGAAGATGGACATCGCCATGGAGACTCTCAAAGGCCGCGCCCGTGTTAAGCGCACCATGTGGAGCCGCCGCGCCCAGGAATACGAGGCCAAGATCAATTCCGGCGACCCGTTGGCCATTGCCGAGGTCGTGCGCGATCTTCACCGCAAGTCGGGCCAACCGGACCAGTCGTTTTCCGAGCGCCAGATTTTCGAATCCGCCCGCGACCGTCTGGCCATGGAATTGGCGGCGATCGAGAGAATCGACATGGTCGCGGCGACGGAGAAACTGGAAGAATTCCTCAAAGCGGCTTAAAGGCGGCTGGGGTGCGGTTGTGATGGCGTCTCTCCTGGAAAAAATTGTTTCCGGTGGCCAGACCGGCGTTGACCGGGCGGCGTTGGATGCGGCCCGCCAAGCGGGTGTGCCGTGTGGCGGTTGGGTGCCCAAGGGCAGGAAGGCCGAGGACGGGGTTATCGCGGATATCTATCCCGTCGATGAATGCGGGCTCGGTGGTTTTGAGGAACGCACCCGCCTCAACGTCCGCGATTCCGATGCCACCCTGATTTTGGTGATGGGCCGCCCCCCGGAAGATTTCGAAGACGGTACCCAGTTGACTGTCCAGTGGGCTGAGGCGTTGTCGATGCCCTATCTGATCGTCGACCTGGACCAACCGGTGGACGCTCAGGGGATCGCCGAATGGCTGGGTGGGTCTATGTTTCGGGTGCTCAACGTTGCCGGCCCCCGTGAAAGCTCGTCCCCGGGAATCTACACAGCCGCATCGGACTTCTTAAGGCAAGTACTGGCCGTCATTCCACCACGATCTTGACCCGCCCGCCCGCCCGCAGCCCTTGGCTGGGCCTAAGCCCGTTGAGGGTTTCGAACCAGCGTAACCGGAAGGCCTCGAACGGGAATTTCGCGGCGAGGCTTTGCGGCGTATCGCCGGGCTGAACCCGAATTACCTTGATGCGCAGTGGTTGAAGGGCGGCGGCTTCGGCTTCGGAAATGCGCCGGAAGCTGTAGGTAGCGCGCTGGAAATCTGTGGCAAGCTGGGCCGTCATTGAGGGCTGGGTGATGAAGGCGAGGCGAAAAATTCGCCCCCCGTTCCCTCGAATGGCGATCAGCCGCACGTCTCTCGGGCCGCTTCGGGTGTTAATCCGGGTCAACGCCGTTACCGCCTCTTGCGCATTTATATCGATCTTCTCCATCCGGCTCAAAGACAGTCCCGGCGCCCACACGTCGGTGATATATTGGCTGAGCGAGCGTGTCCGGCGGGCCGATTTGTTGGACGCCATGTCGAACACCATGACCGATTTTTCAGGCCCCCGGGCGATGACCTGGCGGGCCGAATTGAACAGCACGAACCCCGGCGGCGCTTTAAACCGGATGCCGAGTTCGGGATGTACGAACACGCGGCCCCGGCGCACGCCCTGTTCGGGGTCGTCGCCGAACACCAGACCGTCGATTTCGTCGAGAAATTCTTCCCGCCCAATTGCCGGGCGCACCACCGGCTGCGCTTGGGCAAGTCGGATCGCCTGGGTGATGCGCTCGGCGGTGCGGGGATGGGTCGCCATAATATTGGCAGACGCCTCCGCGCGCTCCCCGGCCATAGCTTTGGCCAGATTGTCATGGGCCTGCATCTTCTCAAAAAAGCTGGTCATGGCGTGAGGTGAATACCCGGCCCCGGTCAGGTATCGCACGCCCAGCATGTCGGCTTCCAGTTCATGTTCGCGCGAATAGCTGCTCAGCGCGGCCTGCGCACCGACCCCGGCAAGCCGCCCGAGGCCACTAGGCACTCCTGCTGCGCTGCCCAAAGCCCCCAGCACCATTAGCCCTAAGTTGGTCGCCTGGGTGGTTGAATAGCGTTCCGACGCGTGGCGCGCCGTGACATGGCCGATCTCGTGAGCCAGCACGCCGGCCATTTCGGCTTCGTTTTCCGCCAGCGCCAGCAGCCCGCGGGTAATGTAGACGTAGCCCCCTGGCAGGGCGAAGGCGTTGACCTTGTCGTCGTTGAGGATGGTGAAGGTATAGGCCAGACCCGAGGCGTCGGCGTGGCGCGCCAGTGTCAGCCCGATGCGGTTGATATAGGCTCGCAGCTTGGCGTCCGTATAGGCGCCGCCGAAATCCTTGATCAGCTTCGGGTGTTCTTCCGCGCCGATGCGAATTTCATCTTCGCGCGACATGAAGGCGGTAAAGCTCTGCTTGCCGGTAACCGGGTTGGTCGAGCACGCACTGGTCAAAAACAGGGACGCCAGCAGGATTGCGTAAAGAGTGAGGGTACGAATTCTGGTGGTCACGGAGAAATTACCTCGATTTGTTCGGGATGGCTGAGTTCAATCATCGGGCCATTGTATTTCTTTAGCCAGCCGCGCACCCGCACGATTTTGCCCTGTAAGGATAGCGGGTCGGTACCGGCCTTGTCGAACATGCGCCGCGCCGATGTCTCGATTGTGATGGTGAAATCGTCGCGCCAGTTT
This sequence comes from Rhodospirillales bacterium, assembly GCA_013204265.1. Lineage (GTDB taxonomy): Bacteria > Pseudomonadota > Alphaproteobacteria > Rhodospirillales > Casp-alpha2 > Casp-alpha2. The sequence goes on along the minus strand of JABMOG010000336.1, from coordinate 7,646 downwards.
TGACCGAAATTCAGATAGACCCGGCTTTTGATTCGCGCGGCCTTGGCTACGCGGCCCCGAACAACCTGAAAGGTGCCAGCCAGCCGGGATACGGCTTTAGTATCCATGGCGTCGCGCACGCCATAGAACGGATGCCCCCAAATCCCGCGCCCGGCCTCGCGTGCGGCGCGCTCGAAGGCCAACATGTCGGCGACGGCGGCGCGGTTGTCAGGGAAGCTGTAGACCCGAGCCATGCCGCGGCCCAGCATTTCGCCCTGGACCCAGACGCCATCGGCGGTGTGGAGATGGGCTAGCAATCGCCCATGGCGGTCTTTTTGCACGCCGCCGAAGAACAGCCGCACTCGGCGCCCCAGAGTCAATTCTTCGAGTGCGCGTTTGGATTCCGTGGCTAACGGCCAGACGGGGAAATTTTTTCGGCCCAACGGCAACTTTGGCGCTTGCAGGCCGACGAGACGCACCTGTCTCGCGCCGTCGACGGGGGTTTCCAGCACCACCGTGTCGCCGTCAACAACGCGGGCGATGGTCGCCTCCGCGCCCGGTTTGAGTCCGTCCGGGAGTCCTTTCGCCGCCGCCGGGACCGCAATCAGCAAAACAAAGAACAAGACGGAAAGGATTCTGGCAGGCTGCTGAGAAACCCAGGATTTCAAGCGCTTTTCACCACAGAGCACACCGAGATCACGGAGAAGAAGAGAAGAGGATAAAAACAAGAAATGCGCCGAAGGCGCGAGGAGATCATTTTTCCTTATTTTCTTTTCTCTTATTTTATCTTCCCTTCTCTGTGATCTCTGTGGTTCATTCCTTTTTTGTGCGGTCATGGCGTGCGACCGAAACCCGCCATTTCGCGCACCTGGTCCGGGGATTTCCCGGCGCCGCGCAACGCCCGGATGGTAAGGGACTTGTCGCGTTTGGCGAAGCGCGTACCGTCGTCGCCGGTGAGCAGGCGGTGGTGGTGGTAGGTCGGCACATCAAACCCCAAGACGGCCTGCAACACCCTGTGTACGTGGGTCGAGGAAAACAGGTCGTCGCCCCGCGTTATCAGTGTCACCCCTTGCAGGTGGTCGTCGATGGTGACGGCCAGATGATAGCTGGCGGGCGATTCCTTGCGCGCCAACACGACATCTCCATGACGGTTCAGGGTGGTGTCGATCTCGCCTTTTTCGGCATCTACCCAGGTCAAAGGCCCGGAAATTTCGATCGCTTTTTCGGCATCCAACCTGAGCGCAAAGGGCTCGCCCTGGTTGCGCCGCTGTTGGCGTTCTGTGTCCGTCAACCGTCGGCAGGTTCCAGGGTACAGCGGCCCCTCATCACCATCGGGGGGGGCGTGGGGGGCGGCGCTGGAATTGTTGATCTCAGCGCGAATTTCCCGTCGCGAACAAAAACACGGATAGACAAGCCCGCGGTCTTCGAGTTGCCCCAGTGCGCGGCGGTATTCGTCGAAGTGTTCAGACTGGCGGCGCACCGGGTGTTGCCAATCGAGGTCCAGCCACGCCAGGTCTCCAAAAATGGCGTCCTCGAACTCCGGTTTGCAGCGCGGCGTGTCGATGTCTTCGATCCTGAGCAGAAACCGCCCCCCCGCCGTTTGGGCTTGGCCTGCGGCAAACAACGCCGCATAGGCATGGCCGAGATGCAGGTGCCCGGTTGGGCTGGGGGCGAATCGGGTGATGGTGGGGCGGGATGAGGGCATGATGGCGGGGCGGCGGGTGTTTGAGAAGGCCTTGTTCCTGGGCTGTGCGAGAGGCCGTGACAATACCATGCTTTTTCGGTTAGGACTTAAGTTACTGATGTTAACTGAATGACGAGGCCCCGCATGGCTGAAATGCACACCCTGAACGGACCAAGTCTGCAACCCCTGTCCGGTGGCAACCCGCAACAACTGGTTATCTTGTTGCACGGCGTCGGTTCGGACGGCGACGACCTGATTAGTCTGGCTCCTTACTTCCAAAAAATTCTCCCCGACGCCAAGTTCATATCGCCCCATGCGCCTTTTGCTTTCGATATGGCACCGCAAGGGCACCAATGGTTTTCGCTGCAAGAGATGACGCCCGAGGCCAGGCTCGCGGGCGCTCAGACGGCGGCCCCGATCCTCGACGCCTTCATCAACGCGCAACTGGCCGCCACAGGACTTGGCGATGACAAACTGGCGCTGGTCGGATTTTCCCAAGGCACCATGATGGCGCTGCATGTGGGGCTGCGGCGCGCCAACCCGGTGGCCGGGATTCTCGGCTATTCCGGCATGCTGGTCGGTCCGGAACTGTTGGCCGACGCCATTCAATCCCGCCCGCCGGTGCTTTTGGCGCACGGCGACGCCGACGACGTGGTGCCGGTCTCGGCGCTGAGTGATGCGGTTGCCGGGCTCGAAGCCGCCGGCGTCCCGGTTACCCATCACACCAGCCGCGGTCTCGGCCACGGGCTCGACGACGAGGGCATTACCAAAGGCATGGAATTCCTTGCCGGCGTCTTCGGCATCGATCTGGAGGCCATGGCGGCAGAGCAGTCCCCGGCCTGATCCCGCAGCCGAAGTCGGAATGTCGTCATTTCGGCGAATGCGTCCGCTGGCGGGCGGTCGGCGCACGGCGGTGGAAACGGGGGCCGGTGATGCAAAATTGAGCCCCCGCCTAATGCCGAAAACAGCAGGATTTATTAACCAAATCCCGCTATCAATCCTGTGCGGCGGTTTGGGTCGCAGCTGGGAGCATGGTTCTTTCTTCATGACCGCAGATAACGGCAAAAACAACGAAAACGATGGCGCGGATCCGGACACGGGTGTGGCGGGGGATGGCGTCGTCCCGGCGATCGGGCGGTGGATCGACGTGGCCATGGAGCATCACCGTTTTTCCCGCTTCCAGCAGGCCGCCGAGGGCTACTGGAAGGTGCTGGAGGCTGATCCCGGGAACGTCTCTGCGACCTATTATCTGGGCATGGTGATGCACCGGGTCGGGGAAAACGAAAAAGCCGCCGAACTGGTGTCCGACGCACTCGCCAACGGCTTCGGCGGCGCCCAGGATTATTGCAACCTCGGCATTATCTACCACGAACTGGGACGGCTTGACGACGCGGTCGAGCGCCAGAAACAGGCCATTGCCCTGGATGGCAAATTCAGCCCCGCCTTTTTCGAACTCGGCAACGTCTACCGGGCCTTAGGTCAATTTGAGGCCGCCATCGAGGCCCTGCAAACGGCGGTCGCGGAGAAACCGGATTATTACCAGGCCTATAACAATCTGGGGCTCGCGTTTTCTGATGTCGGGCGCCTTGATGACGCGCTTGGGTGTTTCGACAAGGCGCTCTCCGCCAAGCCCGATTACGCTGATGCTTATCTCAACATGGGTAACGCGCTTAGGGAACTGGGCCGCCCCGACGCCGCCGCCGTCAGTTTCCAGAAGGCCATCGTCCTGCAACCTGATTTTGCGCTGGCCCACAACAACCTGGGCAATGTGTTGATGGACCTGGATCTCTTCAAAGCCGCTGCCGCCAGCTACGCCAAGGCCATAGACATCAATCCGGACAATCCCAGTACGCACAAGAATTTGGGCATCATCAGCCTGCTGCTGGGGGATTTCGAGACCGGTTGGCCGGAATATTCGTGGCGGCGGCTTGAGGACGATATGTTTTTCAAGGTGCGCGGCTACAAGGCCCCTTTTTGGGACGGCGGCGACTTGGGCGGCAAGACCATCTTCGTTTACCCGGAACAGGGACTGGGCGACACCATTCAATTCGTGCGTTATCTGTCGATGTTGCACCAACGGGGCGCCCGCGTGGCGTTCGACGTGCCGCTGCCGATGGTGCCCTTGATGTGGGATCTGGAAGGCGTCGATATTTCGCTCAAAAGCGGTGACCTGCTGCCGCCCTTCGACTGCCACATACCGTTGCTGGAACTACCCGGGTTGTTCGGAACCACGCTGGACACCATCCCCGCAGGGGTCGCCTACTTGCATGCCGGTCAAAACCTTGTGGACGCCTGGGGCGAACGGCTGGGTCCGAAAACAGGATTTCGCATTGGTCTGGTGTGGGCGGGCAACGCGGCGCACCTGAACGACCACAACCGGTCCATCGCGCCTGAAATGTTCCTCCCTCTGGTTGAGACTCCGGGGGTTGAGGCGTTTAGCCTTCTGGTCGGGCGCGACGGCGAGGCGGCCCAGGTGTTCGGCGACGCCGTTACCGACCTAGCGCCGCACCTGAGGGATTTTTCTGAAACGGCGGCGGCCATCAGCCATATGGATCTGGTGATCTCGGTCGACACCGCCGTCGCCCATTTGGCCGGCGCGTTGGGGGCGGATGTGTGGACGATGTTGCCGTTCAATCCCGACTGGCGCTGGATGTTGGACCGCAACGACAGCCCCTGGTATCCGTCGATGCGGTTGTTTCGCCAGGAAAAGCGTAACCATTGGGACGGCGTCCTGGAGCGCGTCGCAACTGAGTTGGCGCAGCGAATGCGGAATACCGGATAAATACCGGAAATGTCCTCGGATTGTCATCGAAACACTCTATGGTGTAGGCTTCCGGCAACCGCTACAGGGAGGAGCACGGGTGTCCACGACGGCCGAAAACTTTCCGGCCCTTGTCCTTAACGCCGATTTCCGGCCGTTGAGCTATTTTCCGTTGTCTCTGTGGTCGTGGCAGGATTCTGTGAAAGCGGTGTTTTTATCTCGCGTCAACGTGGTTTCCGAATACGAACATGCCGTGCATTCGCCGAGCTTCGAGATGCAGCTGCCGAGCGTGATCTCGCTTAAAGATTACGTCGATATGGACCGCCGACCCGCGTTTACCCGTTTCAACGTGTTTTTGCGCGACGCTTTTTCGTGCCAATATTGCGGCAACGCCTTTGCCTCGGAAATATTGACCTTCGATCACATCGTGCCCCGGTCGCGCGGCGGGCGATCATCGTGGGACAACGTGGTCACCGCGTGCGCGCCGTGCAACCTGAAAAAAGGCCACCAGTCGCTGAAAGGTGCCGGCATGGGACTGCTGCGCACGCCCGTGCGCCCGTCGAATTATCTGCTGCAGGAACACGGCCGCGCCTTCCCGCCAAATTTCCTGCACGAAAGCTGGCGTGATTTCCTGTATTGGGACACCGAGCTGGAAAGCACCTGAGACTCGAGAATTTCCTCTCGGCGTTTGACAATCCCTCGAATTCCCCTATATTCCGCGCCTTCCTTCCCGGGAACGTGGGCGAGCGTATTCGTGGCGCCGCCCCGCCGCTTCACTAAGGCAGCCGTACATCACGGTCGAAGAGGCCTACCGGGACAAAACTCAAACGCTTTAAAGCGGGAGTACGATAGTTATGACCAAGCGGATTAAGTCCAAGTACAAGATTAACCGGCGGCTCGGTGAAAACCTGTGGGGTCGCCCCAAAAGCCCAGTCAACACACGCGATTACGGCCCCGGCCAGCACGGCCAGCGGCGCGGCCGGAAGCCGTCCGATTTCGGCACCCAGTTGATGGCGAAACAGAAGCTTAAAGGCTATTACGGCAACATCACGGAAAAGCAGTTCCGCCGCTATTACAAAGAAGCGGTGCGCCGACGCGGTGACACGTCGGAAAATTTGATCGGAATTCTGGAACGCCGCCTGGACGCCGTCATCTACCGTATGAAATTTGTGCCCACCGTTTTCTCGGCGCGCCAGTTCGTCAACCACGGCCATATCACGGTCAACGGCAAGCGGGTCAACATACCAAGCTATCTGGTCCAAGAGGGCGATGTCGTCGAGGTGATAGAAAAATCCCGCCAGTTGCCGCTGGTGCTGCTGGCAATCGAAAGCTCTGAGCGTGAAGTACCGGACTACATCGAGGTCAACCTCAAGAAGATGCAGGGCACATTCCTGCAGACCCCGAAACTGGGCGATGTGCCCTATCCGGTGACCATGGAACCGAACCTGGTGATCGAATTCTATTCGCGCTAAAGCTTTAGCGCAGTATATAGAAAGGGCCGCGTCGGAAACGATGCGGCCTTTTTTGTTGGGGGAATACTTGTGCGGGACGAAATCAAAGGCATGGTTTTTGGCGTGATCGGCGTCGCCATTTTTTCCGTCACCCTGCCGGCGACGCGGATTGCCGTGTTGGGTGGGCTGGATGCCGTGTTCGTCGGTCTCGGGCGCGCCGTCGTCGCCGCGCTGGTCGCCGCCGTGATCCTTGTCGTCACCCGCCAGCCACTGCCGCCCCGGAAGCATTGGGGGCGCCTGGTGGCCGTTGCGTTCTGCCTCGTCATCGGCTTTCCCCTGTTTATGACCATTGCCATGCAGACCGTACCGGCGGCGCACGGTGGTATTGTGCTTGGCGTATTGCCGTTGGTGACGACGGCGGCGGCGGCGTTGTTTTGCGGCGAGCGGCCAAGTCTCAAGTTCTGGGCGGTGGCGTTTCTGGGTAGCGCGCTGGTCGTCGGCTTCGCCATGATCCAGGGCGGCGGTGGTTTGCAGGCGGGGGATGTGTGGTTGTTGGCGGCGGCGGTGTGGGCCGGTACCGGCTATGCGCTGAGCGGTGACGTCGCCCGGGTGCTCGGCAGTTGGCAGGTGATCTGCTGGGTGGTGGTGGTGTCGCTGCCGTTTATCACCCCGCCGGTGCTGTGGGTTCTGCCCGATGTGGATTGGGGTGCGCCGTGGCCGGTGTGGACCAGCTTTGTCTATGTCGCGCTTTTCTCCCAGTTGATCGGCTTTTTTGCCTGGAACCGTGGCATGGTGCTGGGCGGCGTCGCCCGCGTCGGCCAGGTGCAATTGTTGCAGCTATTCATGACCCTGGCGGCATCGGCCCTGATGTTGGGCGAAGACATTGACGGGGTGACCATGATTTTTGCCACCGCCGTCGTCGGCGTGGTTGCGCTGGGCCGGCGGATGCCGGTGGCGCGCCGCTAGCAGGGGAATAGAGTTAAGGACCGCCGGGGCGGTCCCTGCCTCAAGCGGCGTATTCGATGCCCTTGTCGTCGAACAGCTTTTGCAATTCGCCGGATTCATGCATTTCGCGCACAATGTCACAGCCGCCGACAAACTCGCCCTTCAGGTAGAGCTGCGGAATGGTCGGCCAGGATGAGAATTCCTTGATACCCTGGCGGATTTCATCGTCGGCCAGCACATCGACGCCCTTGAATTTGACTTCCATCATGGTCAGCGCCTGGACGATCGCGGCGGAAAAACCGCACTGCGGAAACATCGGGTTGCCCTTCATGAACAGGACGACGGAATTGCTGTCGATTTCGGCTTTAATGCGCTCAGATGCGGGATTGTCGCTCATGGTATGTCCTTATCTTTAAGAAGTTAGAGTCTGTTGATTAGGCGTCGCCGGGGGCGTTGGTCTGTAATTGCAGGGCGTGCAACTCGTTGCCCATGCGGCCCTGCAGGGCCTGGTACACCAGTTGATGCTGCTGAACGCGGGATTTTCCGGCGAATTGGGCAGACACCACCTGGGCCGCGTAATGATCGCCGTCGCCGCGCAGATCCTGGATGTTGACCTGGGCGTCGGGCAAGCCCTCTTTGATCAGGCGTTCGATTTCATCAGCTTGCATGGCCATCGGGCAAGTCCTTCGAGAATTTAAGTAACTAATGCATGGGATATGGGCTGTCCAGGCCCCTCCGTCAACCCTTTGGCATTTGTGGTTTTCTCACCGGGCAACCGCCAATTTTGAAAATTCCATCAGTTCCTTCGGGTTGAGGTCCGAAATCG
>JABMOG010000335.1 GCA_013204265.1 Rhodospirillales bacterium | reverse complement strand
GGAAATGGCGGCGGCGATTCCAGATTCCCGGCTGGTCATTATCGAAGACTGCGGCCATCTGGCGCCGATGGAACGACCACGTGCGGTCAGCGCCGTAATGCGATACTGGTTGAGCGAATAAAGGATAAAAACAAAAACATGGCCGATAACATCCACCCATTTAAAGGCGTCTGGCCCACCATCCACGAAAGTGTCTTCCTTGCGCCGACGGCGACTGTCATCGGTGACGTTGAAATTGGGGCGGAGACCAATATCTGGTTCGGCTGTCTGGTGCGCGGCGACATGAACGTCATCCGCATCGGCAAGCGGGTCAATATTCAGGACCTCACCGTCGTTCATGTGGACAGCCAGAAATACGGCACCTTCATCGGCGACGACGTGACCATCGGCCATTCGGCGGTCATTCATGCGTGTACGCTGCAAGACCGCTGCTTCGTCGGCATGCAGGCCTGTGTCATGGACGGCGCCGTGGTCGAAACCGGCGCCATGGTTGCCGCCGGTGCGCTGGTGCCGCCGGGCAAAACCGTCAAGGCGGGTCAGTTATGGGCAGGCACCCCGGCGCGGTTCGTGCGCGAATGTGGCGATCAGGAAAAAATGATGATCGACCGCGTGCCGACGGAATACTGGGCGATGGCCGAGGAGTATCTTAAAATCGGCATCGGCGTAGTCGGTAAAGATCAGGGAAGGTAGAGAGAACGATGGATGAAACAACAGGCGTCATTAGAGTATTGCTGGCCAAGGTCGGGCTCGACGGTCACGACCGGGGCGTCAAGGTGGTTGCCCGCTCGCTTCGCGACGCCGGTATGGACGTGGTCTATACCGGCCTGCACCGCACTCCGGCCGAGGTCGTCCAGGCCGCCGTCCAAGAAGACGTCGATGTGCTTGGCGTCAGTTTGCTGTCCGGCGCCCACATGGGGATCATCCCGGTAATCCTTAAACTGTTGAAAGACGCGGGCGCCGCCGATATTCGTGTCGTCGCCGGTGGCGTCATCCCCGACGATGACGCCGAGGAATTGAAAACCCAGGGTGTCGCCGAGGTGTTGTTCCAGGACTCTCCGCCCGACGAGATTGTTGCGACCATCCGCCGCGTCGCCGCGGGGCGCTGATTTCTGATCATGGAATCCTGGTCCTTTCCCCCCGATTACGATTCGGCCTATATGCCCGATCCAGGCAGCCGGTACTGGTTTGCCGAGCGCGAAACCATGGACCCCGGGGCGCGCGAGGCGGCGATCCTTGAGCGTATTCAGGTGGTCATGCAGTACGCCTACGCCAACGCGCCGTTCTACCGCAATAAATGGGACGAGGCCGGTGTTCACCCTGACAACATAAAAAGCCTCGAAGATTTCGAGCGGGTGCCTGTGACAACCAAAACTGAGCTGCGCCAATCGCAGGAGGATCACCCGCCGTTTGGGAATTATCTGTGCGAGCCGGAGAGCGAAATTCATCATATCCACGGCACGTCGGGCACCACCGGGCGGCCGACGGCGTTTGCCATTGGGCGGCGCGACTGGCGGACCATCGCCAACAACCAGGCCCGGGTGATGTGGGGCATGGGGCTGCGGCCCGGCGACATCGTTTTTATCGGCTCGGTGTTCAGCCTCTACATGGGCTCGTGGGGGACGTTGATCGGGGCCGAGCGTTTGGCCGCCAAGACTTTTCCCTTCGGCGCCGGGGCCACCGGCATGACGGCACGGGCCGCGATGTGGATGCAGCTGACCAAACCAAAGGCCTTTTACGGCACCCCCAGTTACGCCCTGCATCTGGCCGAGACGGCGATTGCCGATGGCATCGATCCGACAGATTTCGGGCTCGACCTGTTGTTCTTTTCCGGCGAGCCGGGGGCGTCGATCCCCAGCGTCAAAAACCGCATCGAACAATTGTACGGCGCCCAGGTCATCGACTGCGGCACCATGGCCGAGATGACGCCGTGGATGAACGCCGCCGGTAGCCGTGAGACCGACGGCCTGCTGTTGTGGCAGGACATGGTCTATACCGAAGTCTGCGATCCGAAATCCTTCGCCCGTGTCGGGTGGGGCGAGCAGGGGACGCCGGTCTACACCCACCTGGAACGCACCTCGCAGCCGATGATCCGGCTGGTCTCGGGCGACCTGACCCATTGGACGGATGGTTCGGATAATCCCTGCGGGCGGACCTATCCGCGACTGCCCAACGGCATCTACGGGCGTATCGACGACATGTTCACCATTCGCGGCGAAAACATCTATCCCAGCGCCATCGACGGCGTGCTGAACGATCTTCCCGGTTACGGCGGCGAACATCGCATTATCATTTCGCGCGAAGGGGCGATGGACGAATTGCTGGTGCGTATGGATGCCAGTGCAGAAATTTTCGCCAAGACCAATGACCGCGAAGCGCTGCGCCGACGCGCCGAGGAAAAACTGGGCATCGTGATCGGGGTCCGCGCCCGGGTCGAGATCGTCGCTTCCGAAACCATCCCGCGCACCGACTTCAAGGCGCGGCGCGTTGTTGACGACCGCGACCTGTTTCGTTCCCTGATGGACGCCAAAGAGGGCACAGGAAAGGAGGGCACATGAGCGGGGCCAAAAACAACGATCCAATGGCCCTGGTCGAAGGCGTAAAGGCCGGCAACACCCGCGCCATTGCCCGCATGATCTCGCTGGCCGAGGCCGCCAAGCCGGAACACCGCACCGCGCTGGCCGAAATTTACCGCGCCGCCGGGCGCGCCCATGTGATCGGGCTGACCGGCGTTCCCGGCAGCGGCAAATCGACGCTGGTCAAGGCGTTGGCAACCGCCATTCGCGAAAGCGGCCGCACCGTCGGCATTGTTGCCATCGACCCGTCGAGCCCATTTTCCGGCGGCGCTATTCTGGGCGACCGCATCCGCATGACGGAACTGACCAGCGACGACGGCGTTTTCATCCGCTCCATGGCGACGCGGGGCGCGATGGGTGGTCTGGCGCGGGCCAGCCTGGAGGCGGTCGATGTGCTGGACGCCGCCGGCTTCGACGTGATCCTGATTGAGACCGTCGGCGTCGGCCAGGACGAGGTCGATATCGTCCGCGCGGCGCATACCGTGGTGGTGGTCTCGGCCCCCGGTCTCGGCGATGAAATTCAGGCGATCAAGGCGGGGATTTTGGAAATTGCCGATATCCATGTTGTCTCGAAATGCGACCGCAAAGACGCCAACGCGACGATTTCCGATATTCGCGGCATGCTTACGCTGGGGATCAGAATGCCCAAGGACCACGGCCAGGTGCATGGCGCCGAGGTGCTGGAAGAGGAAGCCCCCGCCGGCGCAGGTGAATGGCGGACCGGCGTGGTGGCGACCAGCGCCGAGACCGGCGAGGGTATCGGCGAACTGCTTGAGACCCTCGACGCCCACGCCCGCCATTTGAACGACAGCGGGGCAATGGCGACGCGCCGCCGCGATATTATCGAGATGCGGGTGATCAAGACCGCCGAGGATATTCTGCGCCGCGATTTTCAGTCCAAGCGCGATACCTTGGCGGGCCTGATGGACGGCGTCGTGGCGCGAACCATGGACCCCCACGCGGCGGCAGTAATATTGCTCGCGACCTTTAACAACAACACCGACGACAACAAGGATTAAGCGATGGACACCGAACAGAAACTGAAAGATTGGGAAGCCAGCGAACTGGCCGACTTCATCGCCCGCCAGCCGGAAAGCCGCGCCGAATACAAAACCGCCTCGGGCCTGGACCTCAAGCGGGTCTATACCAGCCTGGATACCCCCGCCGCCGGTGAGGCCGACATTGGCCTGCCGGGGCAATATCCGTTCACCCGTGGGCCGTATCCGACCATGTACCGGGGCCG
>JABMOG010000334.1 GCA_013204265.1 Rhodospirillales bacterium | reverse complement strand
GCGGCCGGCGTTCCCGGCCGCGGGCTGTATTTAAAAGAGTAGGCCTGGATGAATTCGACATCTTCGATGAGTTTCAGGGTATCGGCGAAATCGGCATCCGTCTCGCCGGGAAAGCCGACGATGAAATCCGACGACAGGCCGATATCGGCGCGGCGCGCCCTCAGCCGGTCCACCAGACGGCGGTAGTCATCCACCTTATGGCGGCGGTTCATGGCTTTCAAAATTCTATCCGAGCCCGACTGCACGGGAAGGTGCAAGAACGGCATCAAGGCGGCGACCTCGCCATGGGCGGCGATCAGTTCGTCGTTCATGTCGGCGGGATAGGACGTGGTGTAACGCAGACGCCGGAGCCCGTCGATGTCGGCCATTTCGGTAATCAGGCGGCCCAGTCCCCAGACTCCCCCGGCCGCCGCCGCGCCGTGATAATTGTTAACGTTCTGACCGAGTAACGTGATTTCACGAACCCCCCGCCCGACCAGGCGGCGGGCCTCCGCTAGAATATCATCGGCGGGGCGGGAATATTCAGCGCCTCGGGTATAGGGAACGACACAAAAGGCGCAGAACTTGTCGCAGCCCTCCTGAACAGTCAAAAACGCTGTACGCCCGACTTGGCCGCCGGTTAGAGTCCGGGCGCCGGCGGTATTTGCCGGCAGGTGGTCGAATTTAGGCTCGACCGGAAAATCCGTATCCAACACCTTAGGCCCCGCCTTGCCGACACGGCTGACGCGGGCCACCATTTCCCCCAGGCGGTGGTAGGTCTGCGGCCCAAAGACGATATCCACATAGGGCGCACGGTCGAGAATTTCCTGGCCCTCGGCCTGGGCAACGCATCCGGCGACGGCCAGTATCATCTGTCCACCATCTTGTTCCCGGACGGTTTTCAACAACCGCAATCGGCCCAGTTCCGAATACACCTTTTCCGCCGCCTTTTCGCGGATATGGCAGGTATTGAGAATAACCATGTCGGCATGCTCGGGCGTTTCCACCAGACCATAGCCCAACGGCGCCAGGACGTCGGCCATGCGGCCGGAGTCGTAAACATTCATCTGACAGCCGTAGGTTTTGATATGTAGTTTTTTTGCCAATGCAGGGGACTAGATATTTATGGGTGAAGCTTATTTTTTATCGGATTTCAGCGGAATGCCGAAAAGTTCCAGGCGGTGGCCGACAAGTTTCATGCCGTATTTTTCGGCAATTTTTTCCTGCAGGGCTTCGATTTCCTGGTTCTGGAACTCGATAATCTCGCCGGACTGGATGTCGATCAGATGATCGTGGTGTTCTTCCGACACCTCTTCGTAGCGGGCGCGGCCATCGCCGAAATCATGCCGGTTTAGGATGTCGGCATCTTCGAACAGGCGCACGGTGCGGTACACGGTGGCAATCGAAATACGCGAATCGAGATCGTTGGCCCGTCGGTGGACTTCCTCGACATCGGGGTGGTCATCGGAATCCGACAGCACCCGAGCGATAACCCGGCGCTGGTCGGTCATTTTCATGCCTTTTTCGATGCAAAGACGTTCGATTTTATTTTCCGGTGAATTATCCGGCATGGTCCCTCCCCGGAACAAACCGGGTGATTGTCAGATGCCCCACTTTAACGCTTCGACTTGCGGGGCTTGGTGCCGAGGCCAATCTTTTTAGCAAGAGCGCTGCGGTGCTTGGCGTAATTCGGCGCCACCATCGGGTAGTCCGCGGGCAGTCCCCAGCGTTTACGGTATTCGTCAGGAGAAAGATTATACGCCGTCTTCAGGTGACGTTTGAGCATTTTGAGCTTTTTGCCGTCTTCCAGGCAGACAATGTAATCCGGGAAAATGGATTTCTTGATCGCCACGGCGGGGCGGGGCTTTTCAGGCACGCCTTCGGCAGCGCCGACTTCGGACAGGGTCTTGTAGACATTTTGAATAAGCTGCGGCAGGTCGTCCGTCGAGACGGAGTTATTGCTGGCGTGGGTGGAGACGATTTCGGTCGTCAATTCCAGCAACTCGCTTACATTGGGTTTATCGGTCATGTACTATAGTCCTCATTGGCGACGCCCCTGTCCTGGTTGCAGCACCGGGGGCGCTTAAAAGCATTTCTTACCATCGCCCTTTAAGAAGGCGGACTTAATTAAACAAAGGTTTATTCTAAGAAGACCAACAATTTTAAGCAGCAACCGGGATACGAGCAAGTAAATACCATGAATAACTGCACAAAACCCCAGAACGGTCCTGCAATAGATGTCTTCCTGGATATTACCGGGGAAATCTGTCCGATGACATTCGTTAAAACCAAGCTCATGATCGAAAGCATGCAGCCGGGCCAAGTCGCCGAAGTGCGCCTTCAGGGCAAGGAGCCCCTGGAAAACGTGCCCCGGTCGGTGCGTGATTTCGGCCACGAGATTATCAGCCTTGATGCGGAAGACCCCAAGCGGCCTCCCGACGATATCCACCGGCTCGTCTTGAGAAAAACCTAGGTTCTGCACTCAATTAACGGCTGCTTAATCGACCTGTGGTTCAAACTCCGGAGCAAGGGGAGTCTGGAATCATGCGTTACGATCTTACGGATTTTGAATGGCCTGTCATCGAGCCGTTGTTACCGACGGGTCTTCCCGGACCACGCAGGGTGAACGACCGACGCGTTTTGAGTTGACGGCGCACAGAACTTGCTAGGGTCTGAACCCAATTTAACTTATTGAATTGTTAAGGCAAAGCGTGATTCAATTCTTCTCAGGAGGATTTCTATCATGCGATTTGATTTATCAGACGAAGAGTGGGCGGTGATTGAGCCGCTTTTGCCAAAGGGTGGTCGGGGACCGAGACGGGTTGATGATCGCCGTGTTCTAAACGGTATTTTTTATATTCTACGCACGGGGGCGCCGTGGCGCGATCTGCCAGAGCGCTATGGGCCGCGCACGACTGTCTATAATCGATACGCCCGTTGGGCGCGTCGCGGGATATGGAAGGCGATTTTCGATGCGCTTACGGATCGAAGCGAGGACAGTCTGTTCTTTATCGACAGTTCTATCGTTAAAGCCCACCGTGCGGCAACCGGCGCAAAAGGGGGGAATTGGCGCAGGATATCGGCCGCTCACGCGGAGGC
>JABMOG010000333.1 GCA_013204265.1 Rhodospirillales bacterium | reverse complement strand
CATGGAAGGTGGTGTACTTTTACTCCGGCCTCTGGTGTATTTTTACTCCGGCGTTGACAACAAAGTCTTAATTCGACCCAAAACGGGCAAACAGAGACGCCCGATAGGGGCCTAACCTATTAAAATCTGGAAGGTTCTTAGGTGACGGGGTGTAACCGGCCCCGGAGACCGGAAGGATTGGCGGTGGACGCAGTCTCGGGCGAACCCGTCTCCAGTGGTATTCCCTGTTAAACAGGGAAAATACAGGGAAATTTTTCGAATCCGGCCCTTATTTTGACGAAACCACACCTGGAAACGCACGTATTGCGCGGCTTAACTGCCAAATTCCCTAAACGCAAGAACAGGGAATTTATTTGAGCGAACAGGGAAACGAAATCACGGATCAGGCAACTGCTGGAAGAGTAAACCGGAAGGTGCTGCCTTTTCTGTCGGCGCTATCGATGGAAATTTCACCTCCGTGCTTTTCCACCAGTTCCTTGCATAGATGCAGCCCCAAGCCTGTGCCGATTTCGCCTTGGGTGCCACTTGTCGACTCGTTCTCCTCGATCTGGAACAGACGCGCCAGTTTTTCGGGTGCCATGCCGACGCCGTTGTCGGTGACGGCAACTTCGATCTTTTCCCCGAAAGCGCCGGCCAGTAAAAGCCCCAAACGCGTATAGGCGTCGGTTCTGAGCAGATGCAGGTTGGCCTTTTTTCAAGGCCATCGTCGTCACCTTGAACAGGGCTATGGAAATCCCCGCCGCCTGTACCGACATATCGGTCAGGCTTTCGAAATCGTTATGAAATTCCTCGGGGATATCCGGCTTTTCGATGGAGAACGCCCACAAGGAGCCTTCGTAGAGATTGAGCAACTGATCCAGGTTTTCGAGCAACCCCAAAACGTCTCCCCGGGGTTCAGGGATCAGGGTCTGGGCGTAGAGCTTGGTTTCGATGGCGCGGCGCAGATGATCGGCATTGCTTTCCATCTTGTTGACGTCCTGCAGCTTGTGCTCGAACTCGTCCGAGCATCCCTCGTTCAGGTACGTCCTGATCGCGATCTTGAACAGGATCGAACACTGCGAAAGCTTGTCGAGAAAATCATCAATCTCACTCTCCAGCGCCCGCGTCCGACTGAACAGAGATATCTTTTTGGTTATTTCCATGCCTTGCCCCCCCATCAAAGATGGCCCGGAGTGGTTCTATTAAGAACCGTCAGACAGGCCAGGGGAGGGAATAGGTTTTGATGTTTGTGAAGCTCTTCATGGCTTCCAGAACGCCTTCCTTGTAACCAAGGCCTGAATCCTTGATGCCGCCGAACGGGGACATTTCGATGCGGTACCCCGGCACCTCCCAGATGTTTACGGTGCCGACCTGTAATTCTTGAATGAAGCGGGTGATGTAGGGCATGTTGTCCGTGCATACCCCTGACGACAGGCCGTAGGCGGTGGAATTTGATTTGGCGATGGCATCGTCGATATCATCGAAACGGATGACCGGCGCTACCGGGCCGAAGGTTTCTTCGTGCACCAGTTCGCAATCAAAAGGCACGTGATCGACCACGGTCGGTGGATACAAGGCCCCCTGGCGATTGTGGCCGTGCAACAGTTTGGCGCCATTGGCGATGGCGTCGTCGACCCGGCGTTCGAACAGTATGGCGGCCTCTTCGTCGATCACGGTGCCGATATCGGTTGCCGGGTCGGAAGGGTCGCCGCAAACCAGCTTTTTAGCTTCTTCGGTCAGCAGGGCCACAAATTCGTCTGCGACGTCGTTCTGCACGAAGATGCGCTTCACGGCGGTGCAACGCTGTCCGGAATTCTTGAACGCCCCGGCAGCGGCCAGCCCGGCTGCTTTTGCCAGATCAGCATCCTCCATGACGATCAGCGGATCGTTACCGCCCAGTTCCAGGACCATGCGCCGGTATCCGGCTTTGTTGGCGATATATTTGCCGATGGCCACGCCGCCGGTGAAGGTAATCAGTTCGGAATGTTCATTAGTTATCATTTCGTCGGCGATGTCGGCGGGATCGCCGGTAACGATCGACAGCATGGCGGGCGGAAGTCCGGCATCGTACAGAACGTCGGCCAGGATCAGCGCCGTCAACGGTGTTTTCTCTGTCGGCTTCAAGACCATACAGTTGTTGGTCGCGACCGATGGCGCAATCTTGTGGGCGACCTGGTTGAGCGGATGGTTGAACGGCGTGATTGCACCGATCGCCTTCAGCGGTTCGCGCAGGGTGAAAATCTTGCGGCTTTTGCCGTGCGGCGTAATATCGCAGGAAAACACTTGGGAGTCGTCGTTGATGCAGAGTTGACCGGACAGGCTGAACACGTCGTAGGCGCGACCGACTTCGTATAAGGAGTCTTTCTTGCTGATGCCGCATTCCGCAGTGATTAGGTCGGAGATTTCCTCCCTGCGCTCGATCAGGATGTCGGCAGCCTTGCGAAGGATGTCCCCGCGATCACTCCGGCTTAAGGTCGGGGTATACTCGGCGGCGGCTTGAAAAGCCTGGCGGATATGTTCGATCTGGCCCTTCGGCACGGTGCCAACGATGGCTCCGGTGTAGGGATTTAGGACCTCGATTCGTCCCGGCGCATCGACTAACTTGCCGGCGATTCTCATTTTTTCGTGGCGAATATTCTTTTGTCCGTCTGGACTCATGTGTTTTTCTCCTGGTTTGCGGGAACGTTCGTCCGCGCTTTATTGCATTTTGTTCAAGGCAACATCGAATATGTCGAAGTTGCGAAGGTTCGCATCCGCGGCAAGTTCCGGCGATGGCCGATTGCCTAACAAGGGTACGCGCTGCTCGCTTGTTCCACCGTGCGATCGCAGCGGCTCGGTCAGGCCAGACAAATCGTGTCGGTCGGCGCTGGTGCCAAGGGTTATGTGCTTGGTGGAAACCACAATCAGGTCACCCATTCGGTCCTCAGGCAGGCCAAACCGTTTGCAGCCATCCTCCCGGGACAGGGCGCAATCAATGGTTTCCATACTTTGTAAATCTTCGATGACAGGCCCCGGTTCCGTTCCTTCCGGCAAATAAACCGTAGCGAAAGAACCCAGCGCACCATGATGCACGACATAGGGGTCGGTAATTGGTAGAATAACCCGCGCCGCCTCGGTGCCAAGACGCTCATCCATCCAGTCCTGGAGATAAATAACATTGGGTTTGCCGGTTTCGGTGTCGTGTTTGGCATTCATGCCGTGATCCGCTGTCAGCGCAATGGTGCAGCCCATCTGCTCGAGTTGCTCAAGATACCCGTCCATCATGCTGTAGAAATCGTTGGCCACCGGCGTTCCCGGTGCGTGTTTGTGCTGGATGTAGTCAGTGGTTGACAGGTACATGATGTCGGGCCGGTCGCGTTCCATGATCTTGACGCCGGCGGCGAAAACGAAACCGCTTAGTTCGGCGCTATAAACCGAAGGAACCGGAAGGCCGACGAGCTCAGGAATGTCCGTGATCCCATTTTCTTCAAGCGTCGCCTCGTCCGCTTTTTCCGATGAGAAACTGACTGCTGTGTCCGGCGACAACGTCAATCCGTGACCGAGCAGACGGCGCAGCTTGTCTTTGGCGGTGATGACGGCGATCTTGGCCCCGGCATCCTGAAACGCCTTGAAAATGGTCCCCGTGCGGAGAAGCTTCGGGTCGTTCATCATCACTTCCGCGTCGGCATCGCGGTCATAAAAGAAATTTCCGCAAATACCGTGCACTTCGGGCGATACGCCGGTGACGATGGAAATGTTGTTGGGATTGGTAAAGGACGGCACCACGCAATCCGCCAGACGATTGGTGCCCTGCTCCAGGAGACGCTGGAAAAAAGGTGCGCGGCCCGTCGCCGCGGCTTGTTCCACGTATCCGGGTTCTGAGCCGTCAATGCAGACAACGACAAGCGGCTGTTGCGGCCATTGATAACTTCGGCCATTTGTCTTCACGGTGGAGGGGCTAGGTTTCATGGGGGATCTATCAATTTTCAGTCTCAGAGGAGAGAAAAATACCAGCTTGATGACCTATCGGTAAAATCGTAAAATCCTGAAGCCTCATTGATTTGACCGATAGTAAAAATGTACCATAAGTGGCTAAGATCGTTTCATGCCGTTGCCCGTGAAGGGGGCTTCACGGCGGCCTCCTATGTGCTGAACATCGGCCAGCCGACCGTCACCGATCAGGTTAAGGCGCTTGAGATGCAATTCGGCGTTGAACTGTTTCACCGCCGCGGCCGTACGGTGAGCCTGACCGACACCGGCCGGCGTCTGCTTGAGATTACCCAGGATATTTTCGGGCACGAAGACGAGGCGATCAGCTTCCTCAAAGCAGCCCGGGACCTAAAGCACGGGAAGCTGAAACTTGGCGGCGTCGGCCCGCCTGTTGTGATGGAACTTGCCGAGCATTTTCAGGCCGCCTATCCGGATATTCAACTGGATATTTTTATTGATCATGGCACCCCCATGTTACGGAGCCTGATGGACTTTGAAACGGACGTCGTTATTCTCGCCCACGTCGAGGACGATCCGGAACTTTTCTATATTCCCTATGTCCGTTCCGACGTGGTGCTATTCGTCAACACCGAACACCCCTGGGCCAACCGCAAAACCGTCCGTATCGAGGAGCTTGCCGACCAGAACTTCATTCTTCGGGAAAAAACCTCAACCACCCGCCAGGCCCTTGAAGGGGCGTTGGACCTAGCCGGTGTTTCCCTCGGGGAAACCCTTGAGATCAACAGCAGGGAAGCGGTGATGGACGGCATTATACGGGGTCTGGGCATTGGCGCCGTGTCCGAACTGGAATACGTACCGCACAAACGATTGAAGGTGATCCGCATATCCAATACGGACGTCTTCATATTCTTCTACGTGGTATGCCTGAACCGCCGGAAAAAAAGGCCCATCATTCAAGCTTTCCTCAAAATCGCCGAAGACTTTATCGAACAAAGAAAGGGCTCAGTCAGTTAGCGTCACGCGCGGAGGGGGGCAGTTCTTCAGGACAGAGCCTGGCCGGGCAATTCCCCCCGTGCGAGCCTTGGCTGGATTTCATTTTCGATTAGGCCCGGCAAGTCACGAGCACCGGGAACGGTAAAATGAGCCCCGGCTTTCTTCAGGGTTTCCGCGTCGTGTGCCCCGGTTTCACAAACACCAACCGTCCAGGCGCCCGAATTTGCGCCTTCCTCGACCCCGGCGGTGATGTCATCGGCCTTGATCACGGCCGCCGGCGGAAAGACATTGGCTTTATACATGCAGTCATAAACCAGAAACGGCGTCGGCCGGCCGCGGACGTTTTCGGAATCCGCGACCACATCAAACCGGATCCCATGTTTTTCTTCCAGGCTGCCGTAGATGGCGTCGCAGGTTTCTTTTGGATATCCCGTATCACAGCCAACCAGGACCCCATCTGTCTGTAGCTTGTCGATGGCTTCCCTGAGGCCGTCAAAAGGCCGGATCAGATCTTCCGTGACGGCGATTTCCGCCATTGTCGGACGAAACATATCGAACATCTCATCAAGATCACCTTCCGTATAATCGTGACCGTGAACCTTCCGGTATTGCCCGGCAACATCCTCGAAGGCCATGATGTCGGCTAGGTGCTCTCTCTTGAAACGGCCCATGGGGCGGCGGATAGTTTCCCAATCCACCTCCATACCGAATTTCTGGAACATTTTCTCGAAAACGATAACTGGCCCCTTAACCGCTAGTCCGTCATCATTGGGGAATAGGTGGCTGAGGTCCTGCGGGCCGTCGCAAACGGTCCCGGCGATATCCAGAATAACGAGTTTTATGGGACCGGTGTAAGACATAGCTCTCTCCCGCGTTAGATAATTTTTTGACGAAGGTAAAGGCAGAACCGGTCAATGATGGCAATCATCAACACCAGGACAATCATCGCCATCATGGCTTTTTCGAAGTAATACGTGCTGATGTTGAAGAACAACGCATAGCCGACGCCGCCGGCTCCGACAAAGCCAAGCACCACGGCTTGGCGCGTATTATGATCCCAGTAATACAGGCAGTAGCTGAGATAGAGCGGCATAACCTGCGGCCAGGCCCCGTACAAAAACACTTTCCAGCGGCTGGCGCCTGCGGCGCTCATGGCTTCCAGCGGTCCCGGGTCGACGGCTTCGACGGCTTCAGCCAGAAGCTTTCCGATGACGCCGACGCAATAGATAATCAGCGCAATGACGCCCGCGAACGGGCCCAGGCCAACGGCGACAACAAACAAAAGCGCCCAGATGATCTCGGAAACCCCCCGGCAGACAGTCAGGAACAGCCGGATCGGTAAATAGATAATGGGAGATGGCGAAACATTCTTGGCCGCCAGAAAAGCCATCGGCAGCGCCAAAATAGATGCAACAACGGTAGAAATAATGCCGATTTGCAGGGTTTCGATCACCGGCCAGCCCAATCGCTTCAGGTATGCCCAGTCCGGCGGGAACATCTGTTTCAGCAAATCGACAATAGCCGGAAAGCCGGTGACGAATTCCTGGATGCTCATCTCCGT
>JABMOG010000332.1 GCA_013204265.1 Rhodospirillales bacterium | reverse complement strand
GTGCCGACGGTCGAGCGCGGGTTGCGCGACGTTGTCTTCTGTTCGATGGCAATGGCCGGGCTGAGGCCCTCGATGGTGTCGACGTCGGGTTTCTGCATCAGCTCCAAAAATTGGCGCGCATAGGCCGACAGGCTTTCGACATAGCGGCGCTGGCCTTCGGCGTAAATGGTGTCGAACGCCAGCGACGATTTGCCCGAGCCGGACAGTCCGGTGATGACCGTCAACTTGTTGCGGGGAATTTCCACATTGATGTTTTGCAGATTGTGTTCGCGTGCGCCGCGAATCTCGATGTTCTGGGGCATGGGGGCCTTGGGTGTTGTTGAGGCGTTTTATTCAGCGTTTCAAACGACCAGACATAAAACGCTTACGCGCCTTCGTAAAGGGGTGATAACAACACCAGAGAATAAAAAAAGAGGCTCAGGCGCTGGCGCGGATGGATTCGGAAATGGAACGCACAGCCCGGATATCGGACTTGTCGCAATGAAAGGCGCGCTCGATAGCCTGGCCCAGGCTCTGCATCAGGTCGATGTCCTTCGAGCGCGGCACCAGGGGGGATATCAGCATCCGGTCGGCGACGTTGCCCAGGGCATCGCACAATTCCGCCGCGTGGGCGAATTGGGACTTTTTGAGTCGGTATTCCATCTCAATGCAGACCGTCTTCAGGCGTTTCAGCCCCTGGACGAATTCCAGGTTAAGGTCGCTGAGCATGTACTGGGAAACCAGTTCGCCGACGAGTTCGGTAATCTTTGTACCGTTGGCGACGACCCGATGTTCGTTGATTTTGGCGATGCCGTCCTTGAGGACGTTTTGCATTCGCGCCACGGTCGTATCACCGGCGGCCATGATCTTCAGCGGATTGGGGACGTCGATTAAAATATCTTTAGGCGAGGTGCGCAAGGCCGTGCGGCGGTCGGGGCCGATATAATCGGCGGTGACGGCGAACGGCGCGCGCACGCGCATCAGGTGGTGCACCCGGCCGAGAAACGTGGCCATGGAGAAGGGTTTCAGCAACATCAGGTCGAAACCGGAACTCACTGTTTGGTGGACGCTGTGGAAGTTGGAATCGCTGCTTAGCGCAATGGTGACGGGGAAGGGGTTGTCGCCGATTTTATGATGGCGGATGTTGCGCATCATTGTATGGAAATCTTCGCGGTTTTCATCGATATCGACGATCATCAGATCGACTTGGCCGTTGAATACGGCTGAGTGTACCGTTTTTGGCCCCGACAGGGCTGTGGTCTGGGCAAAGGTATCCTTAATCAGGGTCGATTTGAGGTTTTGGCGAACGTCGGGGTCGCGCTCAAACAGAACGGTGCGGACGTTCTCATAATTATGTTTTACGGTCATAAACCCTGCCTTGGGTAGCATTCACTTTTTGTCGATGATTGTCTAAAATTTAAAGCAATTGCCCTGCAACTGGCTGTGACGGCGCTCACACCCTGGCGCTTAAATCGATGTGTTTGGCAGAGGGTCAGCCGGTGGCGCGGAAGGAATCGGAGATTTGGCGCACTACCATGGTTTCGTCCTCGCCGGTCTGGAAGGCGCGATCGATAGCGCGGCCCAGATTCTGCAGCAATTGGATATCCTTGGATAACGGCTGCAGGGGGGTTTCGAGCATTCTTTGGACAACGTCGGCAACGGTTTCGCATAACTCTGCGATATGGGCGAATTTCGAACGGTTGAGCCGCCTGTTCATGTCTTTGCTGAGGGAGTCGAGCTTGCGGGTGTACAACAGGAACTTGTCGTCCATTTCGTTGAGCAGGTGTTTGGACGCCAGTTTATCGATCAGGTCCGCGATCATGTAACCGTTGGCCTGGACACGGCGTTCATTGATTTTTGCGACCCCTGTCTGGATGACGTTATTCATGGCGTTCCGGGTCATCTCGCCATTGGCCATTATTTTTACCGGGTTGGGAACGACGGTCATGGGGAAGCGCGCCTGATTCGGGTTGTCGCGGCCGCCCATGCGGCGGTCGGGGCCGATGTATTCGGTGGTGACGGCAAATTCGGCGCGATTGCGGGCGAGGTTCTGAATGCGGCTTAGAAAGGTCGCCATGCTAAAGGGTTTCAGTAACATCAGGTCGAAACCGGAATGGATGATCTGGCGGACATTGTCGTGATCGGGGTCGCTGCTTAGCGCAACGGTAATGGGAAACGGGTTGTCGCCGACTTCGTGATTCCGGATTTTCCGCATCAAGCTGAGAATGGTGTCTTTTTTCTTGTCGACATCGACAATGAACAGGTCGGCTTCGTTGTTGAAGAGAGCGGCCTGAGCCGTTTTCAGGCCTGCCGTGGCAAGAGTTCCGGTGAAGGATTCCTGGGCCAGCGTACTTTTGAGATTCTGGCGCACATCGCCATCGTGGTCGAAAAGAACTATGCGGACGTCTTTGTTATTTTGTTGATTTGACATGTCCACCCCTAAGCTCTTTACAAGCGCATTTTATGTAAGATCTATGTAAGGAACATATCCCAACCCTGACCATTCATGTGTGATCTCTGTCACTCATGACGTTATTTATAATTATAATAAAATTCGTGGAATTATTTGGCCCTGGACGGCAACAGGCCGTGTCGAGGGAATGTCAGGAAGCGATTTCGATCGGATAGGCGCTGTTAATCAGCAGAGTCCAACGGTTTTCTTCCGTGTGGGCCGTTTGTTGGGCGGCTTGTTCGGTGTCGAAGAATTCGAGCGCGAAGTCACCGGACAGGGCATCGACGACGGCCCATTTATCAACTGTTTCAACGTAAAGCGCCGAATACCGCATGGTGTAACCTCGCAGAGGGTTTTCTTAAGCGTAACGTTCAGCCTAACCCCGGTATGGTCAATAAAAGGTAAAGGCCCGAGGGCCTTCAAATGTTCGCTAAATGTTCTTGACAAGTGACATCGAAGCGGAGAATATTTTTCCTGTACCTCGCCCGTGCAGTTATCCCCGGTTTCCACCGCTCCGGGGACTGGCGGGGCCGGACCGGGGCGTTTAAGGTGCGGACGACATTTTCAACGAGGAGGTCCCATGGCAGGGTCAGTCAACAAAGTTATTCTGGTCGGAAATCTGGGACGCGACCCTGAGGTTCGCCACTCCCAGGCCGGAGCCAAGATCGTCAATTTTTCGATCGCCACATCCGACACGTGGAAGGACAAAAATACCGGCGAGCGGCGCGAGAAAACCGAATGGCACCGGGTCGTGATCTTCAGCGAGGGACTGGCCGGGATCGCCGAGAATTACCTGCGCAAAGGCTCCAAGGTCTATATCGAAGGGTCGTTGCAGACCCGCGAGTATGAAAAGGACGGCGTCAAGCGGTATACCACAGAGGTCGTTCTGCAGGGTTTCAACAGCACCCTGACCATGCTCGATACCAAGGGTGGCGGTGGCGGTGGCTACGAACCGGCCGGTGAGCCTGACTATGCAGCCGGCGGGGATGGCGGCGGAAGCAGCACGGCTAGTGCGCCCGCTAGCGGCGGTGGCGGCGCGCCGGGTGGCGACCTGGATGACGAAATCCCGTTCTAGCGGGCTGCTGAAAAAGCGGGTTCGCCGCAACAATCCTTCGACAAACTCAGGATGAGGAATTTTCAATGACTCCGGCCTCACCCTGAGGAGGGCCGGAGGTTCGTCTCTGTGTGCTCTGTGGTAAAATTCGCTTCCTCTATTTTCAACAGCTTGCTAGAGGGTCTTTTTCCAGGCTGGCTTGGCCTGATTTGTGGTATGAAACCGGCACGGAGTTTCTCAGTTTTTAAGCCCAATTGCGGGGCTTTATTTAGTCCGCCGTCCGGTTGTTTGCGGGGGCTGAAAATGGTACATTCTTTCTTCTCGACATTGGTCAGGGCGGTTTTTGCGCTGGCCTTTCAAGTGTTTGAAACAACAGGATAAATTATTGACCACACCCTCCGATTCAACGCCTCCAGAAAACGCCGATTCTGATATAACGCCGATCTCCATCGAAGACGAAATGAAGTCGTCTTATCTCGATTATGCCATGAGCGTAATCGTTTCTCGTGCCCTGCCTGATGTGCGCGATGGGTTAAAGCC
>JABMOG010000331.1 GCA_013204265.1 Rhodospirillales bacterium | reverse complement strand
TGCGTTTAAGATAAAGTGTTGCGTCGATCAGTTGAGACCTCCCCCCCCAAAGCGGACATCGCCTTAAGACCCCAACAGATGCACCGGTGGGACGCCCTCACCGGGCTCTTTGGTGCCGCAGGCGGCTTCCAGTTTGCCCAAAAGGCCGTCGACCATGTCCAGGCTGGCGCCCAGAATGAAATTGCCGGGCACCAGTTTTATCGTCGGCCCTTTCTGGCACTGACCGAAACAGATAAAGCGTTCGACCGCGATGTCGATGCGCCGCTCAAGGACGCCTTTCTCAAAGGCTTCGGCAATTTTGAAGCCGCCGCGTGCGGCGCACGATGGCTCGTCGTCCTTAAAGCGGCGATTGACGCAGATCAGGATTTTGTTCGGGCGTTGGTCCAAGGGTTTTTCTTTCTGCTGAGGCGAGGCGGTGGGGAGCGACCGGTTATTATGTTGGGCGGGGTATAGCGGGTTTCAACAGGCCTCGGCAATCATCAATCGGCAAATCGTATCAAAATCAGGGCGGCGATTGATAACGGTTAAGGCCACTGCTGCGGGAACGTGCGATTCCGTCTACAGGTCTTCGGCGGTTTACTGGAAGGAACGCGGCATGAAAATTACCGACGCGCTGTACGGCGAACACGGGTTGTTCTACGCCCATATGGAATATCTCGATAGGGTTCTGGGCGGCAACGAAGAGCCGCCCCTCGAGGTGTTGCAGGCGCTGGCGGGCGGCCTGGAAAACATGGTCGCCAGCCACGCGAGGATCGAGGAAGACGGCCTGTTCGCCGCGCTCGACGTTTCGCTCGGCGGCATGGGGCCGTTGGGGGTAATGCTGGGCGAGCACCGGGAAATCGATCGTCTTCTTGCCGCGGCGCAGGCATCAGGCAGCGCCGCCGCTTGCGCCGGGCACCTGCGCGATTTGCTGACCCTGCTACGTCAGCATTTCATCAAAGAAGAGCGGGTGCTGTTCGTGCTGGCCCAGCAACACCTGGACGAAGGCGTCCTCATTGCGCTGGGCGAGACATGGGCGGACACCCGGCACGTCACCGTGCGCGGCCCGGACGACGTGCCGGGGTGTCATTGATGGGGGTAAAATGACGAACGAGCGAAAGAGGTTTCTCTTTTGTTCTTGACAAAGCGGATAAAATATGATCTTATTCCTTGTTAACTTAGTAATAGGAATAACCAGTTGCGCTCGATGGTATCCATACGCTTTCCCGTTGCCAAAGCCGCCGCCCGAACTACCGACTGGGCGGAGCCGGCGGCGGGGAAATGACGACAAATGACGACATTATTACGCCTAATTTCAGACTGGTTTCGTTTCGAATCAATTGGTTAAGGCATTTTTGGTCCGAAAAAATGACGACATAATGACGACATCAGGACGACTCTCTGACGACTTCGTGACGACTTTAGGACGACTCCAGGACGACTTTGCGACGACAAACGGAGGCAGGCCTCAGGCCTGGTTCTCGAAGATCACCATCAGGTTGTTGGCCGGCATGTCGACGATTTCCGTTTGCGTCAATCCGGCCCCACCCGCGCACGCGGTGACGTCGCCGAGGTCGCGGATGCCCCACGACGGGTCGCGCTGGCGGAGGCTGGCGTCGAACTCGGCGTTGGACGGCGCGGTGTGTTCACCGCCCCGCTTGAATGGGCCGTACAGAATGAGCAGGCCGCCTTTGGCAAGAGTTCTTCCCGCGCCGGCCATCAGGCCCTGGCAACATTTCCAGGGCGCGATATGAATCATATTGGCGGAAAAAATCGCTTGCACTTGCTGTGTCCCTGTCCGGGCATCACCCGTCCTCGCCTCTTGTTCCACCGGCCACACCGCTTCGGTGACACTGAGGTCGATAGGCGGGCGCAGGTTGGCGGCGTTTGTGGCGTCCACCCAGGCGGCAACGGAGGCGCGGCTTTGCGGGTCGGGCTCGGAAGGTTGCCAGATCAGGTCCGGGAAATGCGGTGCGAAATAGGCGGCGTGCTGGCCGCTGCCGGCGCCGATTTCGAGCAGCAGGCCGCTCTTGGGCAGCACGCGTTGCAGAACCGCCAGGATAGGGTCGCGGTTGCGCTCGGCGGCGGGGGCATACTGGCGGCGGTCGCCGCCGGGGGTGGGTTTGATCATCCCAGGAAGTTAGGAAGAACGCCATCGGCAAACAAGGGCAAATCCCTTCCACCAAAGGGTTGCCGCCGGTCGAAAGGGTATGTTAGGGAGGGCGCATGATTAATCGGATAAAGACCCTTATTCTTGGTGGCGCCGCCGCCGACGATGGCGCCGGCAGTGGCGAGGAGGCGGATGACCTACAGGTCGCCGCCGTTGCCCTGCTGGTCGAGGCGGCGGTTATGGATGGCGATTTCGGTGACGCTGAACGCCAGATCATCGCCGCCCTGATCGCCGATCGTTTCGGGCTTGGCGACGATGCTGTTCAGGAACTGATCGCTACCGGCGAAGAAGCCGTGGCTCGCTCGCACCAGCTTTATGCCTTCACCAGCGTCATCAAGCAGGGCTTCGAGGTCGAAGACAGGGTTGTAATGATCGAGATGCTGTGGGACGTCGCCTGTGCCGACGGCGAAATTCACGATTATGAGGCCAATCTGGTGCGCCGGGTGGCTGGCCTGATCCATGTTCCTGATCGCGCCAGTGGCGAGGCCCGCAAACGGGCCATGCAGCGGCAGAATATGGACCGGTAATTTTCGGGAGTCTTGAAAATTATGCTTAACAAGGCTTGCAACGGCGGCAAAAAGTTCTTTAATCAGCGCAAAGGCCCGCAACGGAGAAAATTATGACCTACATCGTCACCGAAAGCTGCATCAAGTGTAAACTGATGGACTGCGTCGAAGTCTGTCCCGTGGACTGTTTCTACGAGGGCGAAAACATGCTGGTCATTCATCCTGATGAATGTATCGATTGCGGCGTCTGCGAGCCCGAATGCCCGGT
>JABMOG010000038.1 GCA_013204265.1 Rhodospirillales bacterium | reverse complement strand
CGGAAAACGATGAAGACCCGGCGCTTGCAATACCGCAAATACGCCGCTTAATATGATCAACCAGATGAGCCAGATCCTCTCTTAGATCAGGCCGCCACCTGTTCCAATTTATATGACGACGGACAATGCCGGCACGCCGGTCCGCATGGCCGGGTCCATCGCCGACATCACCAAACGCAAGGGCGCGGAAGAGGCGTTAATCGCCGCCAAGGAAGATGCCGAACGGGCCAACAACGCAAAGTCCGAGTTCCTGTCCTCCATGAGCCACGAATTGCGCACACCCCTGAACGCCGTTCTCGGCTTCACCCAATTGCTGAGCAACGACCCGGGTCACCCGCTGAGCGCCCGCCAAAAGGACGCAACCGATCAGGTCCTGAAATCCGGCGATCATCTTTTGAGTCTGATCGAAGAGGTACTCGACCTCGCCCAGATTGAGACAGGAAAGGCGTCCCTTGATCTTGAACCGCAGGACCCAGCGCCGATCATCCGAAGCTGCGCGAAAATCGCCCGCAATCTGGCGGATCAAAAGGGGCTCGGGTTCCATGACCAGACGACCGGATGGTCCCTGCCCAAGATAACCATCGACGAAACCCGCTTCCAGCAAGCCCTTCTCAACCTTCTGTCCAACGCGGTTAAATACAACCACAAGGACGGAACCGTGACGCTCTCCGTTGAGAAGGCGGGCAACGGCTCACTGCGCATCTCCGTTTCCGACTCCGGCATCGGTATCGCCAAGGAAAAACAGGGCCAGGTCTTCGAGGCGTTTTCGCGCCTTGGGCACGAGAACTCCGACATCGGCGGAACGGGTATCGGATTGACCATCACCAAGGATCTGGTCGAAGCCATGGGCGGGGCCATCGGGTTCGAAAGTACGCAGAATTTCGGCAGTACGTTCTGGCTGGAATTTCCCATTGTCAGCGGCGCGCTTTCGGAGAAGAATGGCGCAGCGCCGGTTACCGCGGTTGCCGCTGCCCCAACGGCGGTGCCGGGGAACGATACGTCCCCGAAGGTAAAACACACGGTTCTTTGCGTCGAGGACAACCCAAGCAGTCTGAAGTTGATGAAAATGATCATCGACCGGATTCCCGGTGTTTCCATGATCTCCGCCCACACCGGGGAACTGGGCGTCGACATGGCCGAAATTCACCGGCCCGACCTTATCTTTATGGACATCAACCTTCCCGGCATGAACGGCTTCCAGGCGCTGGAACGCTTAAAGGCATCGAAGACAACCCAGGATATCCCGGTGGTTGCCCTCACCGCCCTGGCCTCAAACCGTGAAAGGGAACAAGGCCTTCAGTCGGGGTTCGAATACTACCTGACCAAACCATTCAAGGTCGAAGAAATCTCGGCCGTTCTGCAGCGTTCCTTGCATTGACCAGGCTCAGGGTGCGCGTTTTTTCATCACTTCTTTGATGATCGCCGCCGACAGGCGTTTTAGGACGCTGCCCCAATCGCCGGCGGTGCTCTGGCGGAACAGCCGCATGCTCGGATACCAGGGACAGTCGCCACGCTCAAACATCCACCGCCAATCGGGCATGAACGCCAGCGGAACCCACACCGGACGCCCCATCGCCCCGGCCAAATGGGCAACGGCGGTATCCACCGACACCACCAGGTCGAGGTTTTCAAGGACCGCCGCCGTGTCGGCAAAATCCGTCAATTCGGGAGCCAGATCGGTGGCCGCGTCACCGAAAATCGTGCTGGCTTCACCGTCCCGGCCGACCTGCAGGCTGTACAGTGAAACACCGGGGATTTGGAACAGGGGTTTCAGAAGACCGGAGTCCATCGACCGCTTGGCGTTTTCCGTATTATCGGGATTGCCCGACCATACCAACCCGATCCGAAAATCCTCCCACGCGCCCAGGCGCTCGGCCCAGGCGTTGGTAAGGTCCGCATCGGCGGTAATGTACTGCGGCGGCGCGGGAATGGTTTCAAGCGTGGTCCCCAAAATCGCAGGCAGATCCATCAACGAGGCATGACAATCGAACGCCGGCAGAGCGGTCCCGGATGGAACCAGCGTATGGGCGGTCTCAAACCCTTTCAGCAGCCGCGCCATTTGCGGCGGCGCCTCCAGAACAATCCGCCCGCCCCCGGCCGCCATCAGCGGAAGATAGCGGACAAACTGGAGAAAATCGCCCAACCCCTGTTCGGAGTATAAAAGAATGGTTTTGCCGTCGAGATTGCTGCCGTCCCAGATCGCTTGCGAAAAAGGGCGATCGGAATGCTTGAATTCAGCGACCCGGCGACGCCAGCCATATTCCTGCCAACCTTCCTCGTACCGTCCCATCAACAGGTAAATGTGGCTCAGGTCGAAATGGGCCTCGGCGAATTCCGGGTTCAGTATGATGGCCTGCTGATAGCTGGCCACGGCATCGTCCAGCCGCCCAAGCCCCCGCAGCGCACTGGCCATATGGTTGTAGGCGATGGCGTAATCGGGTTTTTCGTGAATAGCCACCTGATAAGAGAGCAGAGCCTCCTCCAGGCGGCCCATTTTCGCCAGCACAATGCCCATGTTGTTGAGGGCTTCGGGGAAATGGGGCGCCAATTTCAACGACTCGCCAATCAAGGCCAGGGCCTTCTCATAGAACCCGGATTGCAGGGCGATCACGCCGAGCAGGTGCAGCGCCGTGGTGTTACCCGGTTGAACCTCCAGGACTTCGCGGTAAATATCCTCGGCCTTCGCCAATTCACCGTCCTGATGCAGCCGCACCGCCAGTTCCATCCTTAGTTCAAGCGCCTCGGGAGGCTCGGAAGGCTCGGGCGGCGGTTTCTCGGTCATAGGCAAACATACCACGCAGTGAGTAAAGGGACATTCACCCCACGCCGCCAACTATGGCCCGAGACGCCTGCCCCGGCAACACCCTGACCCGCCGTCCGGGCGATACTGGGATATCTGCCCACACCGGGGAACCGGGCGTGATTTTACAACCTGAAGCATAGGCGGCGACATACAATAATATGTTTCGAAACACCGTTGTTACAAAATTTAAGGTAGATACTTAAGTCCAATTCATAACGCCGCAAGGAGCAGGTCTAAAAACTCATTTTTTAATATGAGGGTGAGGATTAAGAAGATAACTTGGCAATAGAACCCTTGGAAATTAAACCAACGATGTCGATGGATCGTCGTTATTGGCTTGTGGGTTTAGTTCTTGTCGGTGGCATTTTCATTTCCCACGAGTTCTACCATTTCACCAAGGCCGAAGATGTTGCTCAAGCCCAGATCAGGTTTGAGGAAAGGGCAGCGGACCGCCTGACATCCGTTGAGCAGTCTATCGTTGCGAAGCAAGAAGTTCTCCGCTCTCTGGTCGGATTTTTCGAAGGCTCGCAGAATGTGGATCGCGAGGAGTTTAAACTTTTTGTGCGCTCGGCGCTGAAACGGTTTCCATCCGTTCAGGCATTGGAATGGATACCGAGAGTCACGGCTTCCGAACGGTCGACGATTGAGGCGACAGTACGTAAAGAAGGGTTCGAGGACTTCCGATTAACCGAGCGCACGAGCGATGGAACAGTGATAACCGCCGGCCCACGGCATGAGTACTTTCCCGTTTTTTACGCCGAGCCTTACAATGCCAACAGGAAGGATCTGGGTTTTGATCTTGGATCGAATCCAAACCAAAGAGCCGCTATGGGAAAGGCGCGCGATACCGATAGCCTCACCACCAGCGCCATGATCGAGTTTTCAGAAGGCGGCGCCATCGCCTTGGTTTATGCGCCGATCTACCGCACGGGCCAGCCCAATGAGACCGTTTTGCAGAGACGCCAAAACCTGCGCGGCTTCGCTCGTGCTGTCCTTAACATCGAACAGATGGTGGAAGTCCCTTTTAAAACGAGGCGGACCCTTAAAAGCCCGGCCGGCATCGACGTCTATTTGTACGATGACGCTGCAGCCAAGGGGCAACAGCTTCTGTATTCCCATAGATCTCGAAAACGAGCCAACAGTGAAGGTTTTGTTCTGAGTAGGGCAAACGTTGAATCCGGGCCGCGCCTGAGCGTCTCGTTCCCCGTTGGGGACAGGACCTGGAGCATCATCGCAAAACCCATGCGGTCGGATTTTGGTGTCGTTGTTTCACTCATGGCGTGGAGCGGCGCTTTGCTTCCCACCCTGCTTGCGATGGTGTTGGCGGCTTATATTTACACTTTGTTTGGCCAATCCCACCGGCTGGAAAAAGAGGTCGCCGAGCGCCGGCAGGCGGAAGAAAAAATGCGCACGGCCAAGAAAGAGGCCGAGTCCGCCAACCAGGCCAAGTCCAGATTTTTGGCCTCCATGAGCCACGATCTGCGCACCCCCTTGAACGCCATTCTTGGCTTCGCCGATTTTATCAGCAATCAGTATTTAGGCCCGCTCGGCGTTACAAAATACAAAGAATACGCCGAAGATATTCATTCCAGTGGCGAGCTTCTGTTGGCGCTGGTCAACGACATTCTCGACCTGTCTGCCATCGAGTCAGGAAAGCTGTCATTGGCCAAAGAGAGTTTATCGACCAAAGATTTTGTCATGGAATGTGAAAAATTTATCAAACAGAAGGCGGAGTCCCTTGGCATCGACCTGACGACAAAAGTGCCCAGCGATATTCTCCCCCTATACGCCGACAAACGAGCGGCCAAACAAATTCTTATCAACCTGCTGTCCAATGCCGTCAAGTTCACGCCGGAGGGAGGCAAGATCACGATCGGGGTGACGGCCACGAACGGCCACCACATCATCGAGATCAGCGACACGGGAACGGGTATTCCGGCCGACAAGATAGCGACCATTGCCGACCCCTTCGTCAGGGGCGAGAGCAATCCCCATAAATCCCAGGAAGGCACCGGCCTTGGGCTGGCAATCGTAAAATCCCTGGTCGGCCTCCACGGCGGCGATTTTGATATCCAGAGTACCGTTGGCAAAGGAACCACCGTCACAGTGAAGCTGCCTGGTCGCGCAAACCAGCTGGAATTTGAAATCCCAAAAACGCCCGCTCCAGGTCCTGCCCCAATCTAACCGGGCATCTTGAATACAGTTTGCTATGCAGCCGATTTTGTCGCGAAATTCGGGATGAGACTGCAGTTGTGCAGTTCTGTCGTAACCTCCCGCCATTGGTTCTTTTTTTGTTCTTGACAGGCTTCAATTTTTATGATCTTATTCCTTGTTGTTTTAAATACAGGAATTAAGATCATGTCGCCCGGCACCCCCACCCTTCCGGCCCCCGAAAAAACCCCGGAAATCCGTTTGCCGGCGCACGGAATGATGACAAATGACGACATTTTCGCCGCTGAATTGGACGTGAATACTGTTACTTCAATGGGTTATGGTCATTTGGGGGCCGAAAAATGACGACTTTAGGACGACATTGTGACGACTTGCGGACGACATTCGGACGACTTTGTGACGACTCTCTGACGACTTGGCGACGACTTTCGGGGCGGGTGGACGCGATGTGCGCAGGCGGGGCTATTTCAGGTGTTTGGCGAGGAAGCCGGTGATGTCGGGCCAGAAGTCGTCGCGGCGCTGGTGGAACCAATAATGGTCGCCGGGATAGTCGAGCCGGGATTCGAAGCCTGCGTTGGTGGCCTGCAAATTCGGAACCAGCCGGCGGGTTACCACCTTCCTGATCGAACGCAGGTCGTTTTCGCCGAGGGTCAGCAACACCGGCGCCTTGATTTTCGCAACGCGGTCCTTGGACGCCGCATGTTTAAGCCAGTAGCGCCCGGAATAGCGAAGCGCCGCCGGCGACATCAGCACCACGGCGGCGAAACCCGGCGCCTCGGCCGCCGTCCACAGGGTCACGTTGCCGCCTTCGGAATAGCCGATCACGGCGATCTTGTCTTTGGCCACGTCGCTCCGCCCGGCAAGATAGGCTTGCGCCGCCTTGACCACCTCGATGCCGCGCTCCACCACCTCGGCCCAATCGGCGTTGCTGCCGACACTGCCGCCTTTTTCCCTGTAGGCGCTGCCCGACTTGAACGGGCGGATCGGCGCCAGCGCCACGTAGCCTTCGCGCACCAGGGCGTCGGTGAAGTGGGCGACGTCCATCTGGCCCAGGCGTCTCGATTCTTCATAGCCATGATGCCGAACCCCGGTGCCGTGGTTGAAAATCACCGCCGGATGCGGCCCCGGCCCGGCGGGGAGCCCCAGGATCGTGCGCACCTGGGTGCCGCCGACGTCGAGGTCGACCCATTCGACCGCCATGGCGGGTGCGGTTGCCGTCGCGATAAGAAGACAGAGACCTAACACAATTGGCCGAACATAGGCCCAGATGGTTTTCGAAAGGAACATTTAAAACGCCTTATTTTTTATGCGGGTATTATATGCCTGTTTGCCCAACAAATCACCCCGTCCGATGGCTGCGCCCCCTTTCCTTTCCCGTCCTGGGCGGGTAAAAGTTTGCCATGATGACCGCACCCACCGGCTCCCCCACGCCTGACGATTTCCTGCATTCCGAACGCATTCTGATCATCGATTTCGGATCGCAAGTGACCCAGTTGATCGCCCGGCGCATTCGCGAGTCCGG
>JABMOG010000330.1 GCA_013204265.1 Rhodospirillales bacterium | reverse complement strand
GGCATAGGGTTCCCGCGAGCCCAGGTCTCCGAAACTTTGCCAGTTATGGGCGCGGTATTTTTCCATTGGCAGCAGGTCCCAGGCGTTGCCGTGCAGATCTTTGTCCAGGGACGTAATCAACGCCGCCGAAGGGTTGACGACAATTTTGTCGTCCCGCGTCCATACCAGCCCCTCGACCGTGCTTAAATCTTCTGTTTCCCCGGTTTTCAAGGCTTCGAGCAACTGCACGACGGTGATCGGGCCTTCACCCTTGCAGGCATAATCTATAGGTTCTTCCACCAACGTGCGTTCCGGCAAGGCCGAAACGTGACCGCCGACCATGATTATCGAGTAATCCGGGGCGTCATCCTTGATCGCCCGACAAGCCGCCCCGGCACCGGCCATCTGCTGGGTTGAAGCTGAGGGTTGGTGGCCGAAGACAATCATTCCGATCAGACGCGGGTTGGCCGCCCGGACCTCTTTGGCGATTTCGGCAGGACCTATTTTCAGGGCTTCGGCATCAAGGATGGCGACGGAAAGATCTCGGTCACGGACATAACCGGCGATCAGGCGGCACCACAATGGCGGTTCCACCGCCGACAGTTCGGCGCCCAGTTCCTGATAGATTTCTTCGCGCCCACCGGGATTGATCAGCAGCAGGTCGAGTTGCTCGTCCGATGTGTTTTTAGTAACCATGATTGTATGGGCCTTTAAGGAATTTGTTATCAGACATTCATCTCACCAGTTTACTTTTTACAGGCCCAGATATCGAAATATTTGTAGGATTTTACCTTGGCATACCCGTCGTTGAAAGCTTTGGAGAATTCCGGCGCTAAGGCAGCCTCTCCGTAATATCCGATCATCATGAACGGGCGCTCTCCGGTTGGGATCAGCCACAGATCAGTCTTGCAGTTGCGCAGCATGGAAAGAGTTTTTTCAGGTAAGGGAATTTTCCACTTGTTGGTTTCCATGGCCGGGGCGGAATCGATGGAATAGGGGTTGCCGGCCAACACCAGCAACGTTCTCGACAATGTACGGGGATAAATCGCGACGTTTTGCCCGAACCCCATTTCGATGCTGCGTCCTTTGTTGTCGTTCATAATAGCACGGATTTCTGACTGGATTTCCGTCACCTCCTGCCAGTGCAGCGCCCGGAAGAACCGTTTTTGAACGGGAATGCCGACGATCAGGATGCTTACGGTCAAAATCACGGCCAGCCCCCAGACCCCGGCTTTGCGGGTTTCGGTCAGGTTGGCATGGCGCAAAATTTGATCGATCAAAACCGCCAGGAAGGGGAAAAAATAATGGGTTCCGGCACCCACCTTGGTCGCCGGAAACAGGATCGCTATCAGACTGAGCACGAAGACCCAGAAATAGATGTGTTCGGCAACAGGCAGTTTTTTTTCCGACCAGCGCCAGGATGCCAGATAAAACAGCACCGGCGTGGAATACAGAACTCCATAGCGCAGGAACTTGGAGTCGAACACAGAGGAGCTTTCTTTTTGAGTGTGCAGTACGATCCAGTCGACGAAGGCGGAAAGGGAAAAAACGGAAAACCCAAAAGGCAGGAAAACCACCGCCATGCCTATCACCGCCATCGCCGCAAACGTCTTGAAACCGCGATTTTCATTGATGCAATGAAACAGCACCACCGGCGCAAAATAAGCCCCGGCATGCAGCTTCATGCCCACCGCCAGGCTGGCGGTAACGGCAATAAGGATTGATTTCGACCATTCTGGGCGTCCTGGATCGGACGCATTGGTGGCCCAGACGGCGATGACAACCAGCAACGCCATGAATGAATCCGGGCGGTTCCAGATTGAAAACGGGACGTGAAACAGCACCAGCCCGCAGGCCAAAATAGCGCCGAAGGCTGCTTGGCTGTTGCCCCTGTGGCGTTGTGATAGAAACACGAAAACCGGGATAAGCATCGCGACCACAAAGGATGCTGCCTTGCCGGCGATGATGGATGGCCCTAAAAGCCAGAACGACACCGCATGTACGACATAGGTC
Organism: Rhodospirillales bacterium; assembly: GCA_013204265.1. Lineage (GTDB taxonomy): Bacteria > Pseudomonadota > Alphaproteobacteria > Rhodospirillales > Casp-alpha2 > Casp-alpha2. Next base: position 6,132 of record JABMOG010000330.1, on the reverse strand, counting down.
ATAGGGCCATAAACGTTGCTGATCAGGGCCGGGGCGTCGAAGTCCAGAAATGCTGGCCATCCGCCCAGAAGCCGCCAGGAAATCAGTGCCACACTAGGCTCGCCATGATCCAGGTAGCCGGGATAGACCAGATACGTCCCTGTCACCCAGATAAGGTCCAGTAGCAGGAAGCCTGCGGCAATGCCCAACAGGGGGATGCGGTGACGGACGAAAAAATCCGCCACCCCGGTAAACTGGGAGGGAGCCTTCATAGGGACGGTGTCTCCAGGGGGGGCAAGAACTCGCTCACTGTACCCAGAACTTCCTCCCGATTAAGCCTCGCCACACACGGAAACATGCCATTTTCCATGGGGAGAATACAATCGCCCAGGCATCCTTCGCATTCCATAGAATGGTAAACAAAGCGAACATTATCAGGCGTGATGCCGGGGGCGTAGGGAACGATTTCTCCGACATAGGCGGCGCTGGCAAGGCACACCGTCGGCGCGCCTACGGCCACCGCCAGATGCATTAACGCCGTATCCACTGATATCACCAGCTGAGCGCCGCGCAACATCGGTATAAGGTCTTTAAACACCCGATCATCAAAGCTTACCCCCGGCAGCACAATCAGGGATTTGAATTCCGGGTTGGATTCGAGGTCGCCGGGCGCGCCTGTGATGATAACTCTGGCACCCGATGGAAGATTTTCAATAATGTTGTGATACAGGGCAGGGGGGCTTTGCTTACGTTTCACCGCCGAAAACGGCTGTATCACGACCACCGGATGATCATATGTCATTGCTGCCGCCAACCGGTCGTCGGCAAGCCGCATGGATGGTAGCGGGGAGTCATTGCCCAACAACCAGTCGGCAAACCGGGACCATCGCAGCACTTTGTCTAGAACCACTGGTCCGCTGTCGAAAAGCCGTGAATACAAGGCCCGGTTGGCACCCAGGCGGGCGTCGTATTTGCGCCACGGACGCGGTTCCATGGCCACGGCCTCGGGGGCATGGGCGGCCGCGACGAGGGCTTCGTCGAGGTCTGGATGGCGCAGGAAATCGGTATGCACGACCAGCCGGTAATGGGCGTCGAACAGGCCATTCGAAATATCGCGGCGATAGGCCGAATCCTTGCGAAAACGGCCAAAATCGACGGATGTGACGGACGCGCCCGGTGGCAGCAGGAATGCCATTTTCATGGCGTCGGAACGAAGCAAAATGGTGACTTGTTCTCTGCCCTGGGCAAGGCCCAGAAACCGCTGCGCGACATGCGCAAACAGCACCGTGTCACCCAGCCCGCCACAGGAAAGGATCAAGACGCCCCGCGCCGCCTCGGGGCGCGGCGTGTTGCGGCGTTTGCGGTTCCACCACCAGTCGAGGATTTGAAAGATTTTAATCAAGGATCTCCGCCGTCATTTAGCGGCTTGGGGTTACCATTACTCGGGCATTCTTATTCGAAATTGCCCCCAACCGCCAGCCTTCCCGTGGCTTTGGTGAAACAGTTGCCACACCTGGGATACTCCGCTAAGGATTTCCCTTATGAGTGTATTGCTTGAAGATATTAGACAAAACAAGGGTTTTACGGCCTGGTTGTCCGGCCTGACCATTGGCGCCTTAGCCCTTGGTATCGCTTTACCTTTTGTGTTTGCGGCGCTGGTAGACATGGCCCCCATTGTGGCGCCTTTGTTCAAGGTGGAAGGCGAGGAATTCGGCGAGAAGGCGATCTTGGTGCCCTTTGGAATGCTTGCCATTTCCGGGTTTTGCCTGATTCTCGAAACGTGGCTACTCGGTTACGAAAAATCGACCTTGAAAAAAATTCTGATGGATGAAACGCCATCGGTACGGACGGACTTTTTGTTTCTGCTGTTCAGAGTTTCGGGCCTGATGGTGGTGTTCGGCCTGATTTTTTCCTTTGGCGGAATGTATGTGGTGTCCGATTACATTGAGGTGACGTTCGGTTTCGCATTTGTCCGTAACGTGGACACTCCGTTGGTCCAATTTGTGGTCATGGCGTTGGTGTTTTCCTTTTTAAATTATTGGGTTCACCGCTTGATGCATACCCCAATTCTGTGGGAAATCCACAAGGTTCACCACTCGGCAGAAGACTATAACGTTCTTCTGCCATACCGTAATCATCCCGTCGATTTCATCTTCGCCACATTTTACGGGGCCTTTGCCATCGCCGTTCTCGGCGTGACGCCGGAAGTCCTGATGGCGTGGCTGGCCGCTAACGCGGTGTACCAGTCAATGGTTCATTCCATGTATGATTGGAGGGGACGGTGGCTGGAATACATTTTCATCACGCCGGCGGCGCACCGCATCCACCATTCCACATTGCCGGAACATTTCGATACCAATTTCGGCATTTTCAGTCTCTGGGACCGAATGTTCGGAACCTATTATGCCCCGAAGGGACAAGTCATCCATTGCGGCATCCCCGAACCCGACCAGAAGGACTTCAATACCGGTCATTTTTTCGCAGAAATTTTGTCCTGTTTCCTGCGCTGGATAAGGCTCAGGCGAGTAGGCGACGGCCCGACGGCATAACTTATTTGCCGAACTGCTCGAGAAACTTTGCCGCAACCATTTCATGGCCTTGTTCGTTGAAATGGTAATCAAAGGGAATGAAGTACTTTTTATAGACGTCTTCAGGCGGGCGTCCGTCAATGAAGGACGGAAACAGGTTGAGGAACTTGGCGTCATTTTTGGCCGTCCACTCACGCCAGAATTTAACTTGGCGGGAGTCCAGGTCCTTCCTCACGATTTGGTCGGGCCACGGATAGACCGCAACGGTCAGGTTGATATTGCGCTTGGTGAGGAACTTTCTGAGCTTGGTCATGGCGTCGCCAGCCACCTTCAGGCCCTCGATGCCGTAATCGTTGTATTCCTTTTCATCAAAGGTCCATTTGGCGCCGGGTACATTGGTCGCCGCCGCCAACGGGGTGGTGACGATGGAGCGGGACGTTATTTCCCGCCGGTAGGTTTTCAGCACCTTGTAGGAGCGATACAGGATGGAATTGTCCTTGAGCCAGAATTTGAAGCGTTTCATGGGCCGCATTTGGCAGCCGATACCGTAGCGGCAGTTAATGTCAACCCGGACAACGTTGCCGTTTCCATCCATCTTGTACTGGGTCACGTCGTTGGCGACATCGCCGATATCGACGAAAACGGCGACGTCGGTGACTTCGAGATTCCTCCGTTCGATAAAATAGGCGACCTTGGTGTAATAAATCTGATGGGCGTAGCTCTGCACCGCCGCGTTCAGGGTCTCTGTGCCGTCTTTTTTTAGTTCCCGGTCAATAATTCCGGCAAAGGTCTGCTCATAAGGAAGACCGACGCCTTCCGTGATGGAATCTCCGATGATCAAAAGCCTGCGCCCCTTGCGTTTGAGGGAAACCTCGCGCGGGCGGCCATCGCGAAACCCTAAGGAATTGGTGTAAAAGGGCGCGCTCAAATCGCCAAACTTGTGCACGAAGTCGGCATAAGGCTTCAGCCCGTGGTGATAGGGCTTCAGCAGAATTCTTGCGTCCTCTTCGAGGACCGAATTACGCCATTGCGGCGCAACCCGTTTGGCGATTTGCGAGATGGCCAAATCCATGACGACAATGACGAGAATGAAAGCCGAGGCTTTGATTAAAAAATTTCTTAGCGGCATATAGTCAAATCCCATTCCCTGTGGTAACAACGCCCCCTCGATTGACGGCTGGCCTTTGGGTACGATGTGCGGCTTTATCTATCTTACCAAACCACGTGGTGCAAAATTTGTTTTCTCTGGTCTCTCAAATCTACAGGTACATGCGCGTCCACCGGAAATTCTGGATGGCGCCGATAATTTTTGGGCTGCTGGTTCTGGGAACACTTCTGGTGCTGGCCGAAACCAGCGTCATCGCGCCGTTCATTTACGCCATATTCTAGGCTATCCGCAGCCTTGAGCGCCGGCCCCTCAGTAGGCGGCATAGGATTTTTCTTCGATCAGGCTTGAGCCCAGAAGCTCATTAATCTCGCGTTTCAGGGCGGCTCGCTTGTCGTTGCTGATATAAACACTGCGGGCCAGTTGAACGAAGGCATCGCCGAAATCTTTGTTGCGCTCACAGTCGCGAATTTCGTCCTCAATGTCCCACAGGGCCTCATTTGCGGCCTTTAAATCCGCGCTCAGCCGGTCCAGTTCCGGCGTCGCTTCGATAGCCCCATCGCGCGCCTTGATGAGGGTTTCCCATTCGAGGCGCACGTTGGCCAGCTTGCCGTCGTCAGTGATGCGTTCGAGTTTGATTTCCAGAATGGTGATCTTGTCGACCAACTCACCCGGCGCGATTTCTATGGATACGGATGTTTTCAAAACTGTCTCCTGTCGTCCCGAAACGGGACGTTTTCACCAACGCCTTCTAACACAAAACCCACCCGAATGAGGAACGCTTAGTTTTCCAAAGCCACCGGCGGAATGCGGACTTTGCCGGACACCCGGTATGGCGTCGTCGTCATGGACATCCATTTTTCATAATCCGGCAGCCACGGAAGATACGCCAGAAGCCTGATCCAGAATATTTTGTCGCATCCCAAGGGTTTTTTGTTGACCCGCCGGGCCCAGTTCCAGGCCCGCCCGGCGGCGCGCTTCAAGGCAAGGCGCTTGATGTCGTGGGGCAAATTCGGGAAATCCCGGATCAGGCCGTACAGCGCGGCGTTGCGGTCATGCTCCATTTGCACCATGTCGTCGCCCAGATGGCCACCATGTTCGGTGCGAAAATCCCGGGGCGGCCCGAACAGCACGATGTCCTTGGTAAAGGCGAAGGAATTGTTGATGGCCATGCGGAAAATCATGCTGTTTTCCTGGGTAAAAACAGTTGAGTCGCACCCGCCACATGCCAGATAGGCTTCTCTGTTGACCAAAATGGCCGAGGCCCCGGAGAGGGTATGGCGAACCGCGTAATACAACGGTTTTTCCATGACCTGATAGACCGGGGGCCTGCCTTGGCGGTCGATCCGGATGTCGTTACCAAGGTCGTCCAGCACCTTGCCGTCGCCATGGACCAGGGCAACACCGGGTAATTCCAATCCCGGTAGCATTCTCAGGGCGCAATCGGGGGGATACAAATCGTCACCATCAATGAATTTGATCGCCGGCAAGGTGGCGGCATCGGCGCCGGTGTTCTGGGCCACGCCGGGGCCGCTGTTGGGTTGCTCAATCACCCTTCCATTAGGCAGGGAGCCGATCAAATTCCTGGCAATTTCCACCGACCGGTCGGTGGACCCGTCGTCAACGACAATGAATTCTTTTTCGAAATCCCCTTCCTGGGCGAGGACGCTGTTCAGGGTCGCTTCGAGATACCGTTCCTTGTTGAAAACGGTCACGACAAAGGAAACGCCGCTTATCTTGCCGTTCATGTAGAAAAACCCTTGCCCCCAAACCCCGCCGAACAGATTCACTATCCCACAGCACCCTCCGTCTAGCAATTGGACAGGCAAGCCTCTGGCCTAAGTCTCAGAGGAGACAATGGTTCTGGATTCGCCGGTACGGTGCCTTATAATCCGGGCTCAGTAATCTTTGGAAATCATTCCTCCGAAAAGCACGGACCATCCACAGGAAACATCCCTCATGAGCACCACGAAAGCCGCCTTTATTGGGCTTGGCAACATGGGCTATCCCATGGCCGGACATCTGGCGAACGCCGATTTCGATGTCACCGTCTATAACCGCACGCCTGCGAAGGCTGAGGCCTGGGTCAAGGAACACGGCGGGGGCAGCGCTGTCACCCCGGCCGAGGCGGCGACAGGTGCCGACATTATCATGACCTGCGTCGGTAACGACAATGACCTGCGCGCCATCATGCTTGGCGAGGACGGTGTGATCAAAGGCGCAGGGAAGGGGTCTTTGATCATCGACCACACCACCGCGTCGGCCATAGCGGCCCGGGAAATCGGCGAGGCGGCGGCGAACAAAGGGGTCGGGTTTCTCGATGCGCCGGTATCCGGCGGCCAGGAAGGCGCTCAGAAGGGCGCGCTGACGGTCATGGTCGGCGGCAGCGCCGCTGATTTCGTGCGTGGCGAGACGGCCATGCAGAGTTTCGCCAAGGCGGTCGTTCACATGGGGGATGCTGGATGCGGCCAGTTGACCAAGATGGTCAATCAGATCGCCTGTGCGTGCTCCATTCAGGCT
>JABMOG010000329.1 GCA_013204265.1 Rhodospirillales bacterium | reverse complement strand
TCGCCTTGCGCAACGCGCTCGACGATATGGACCGCACGCAGGCCGACGATGTCGCGGTTTCCTTTGGTCCCCTGTCACGCCCGGTGCGCGCTTTTTTCGATTTGGCCAACAAGTTTGAGGCACGGAATTCATGACACAGCTGTTCAAGCCGGAGCTGGTGTGCCCGGCCGGAACCCCTGCCGCCCTGCGCGCCGCCGTGGATGCCGGCGCCGATGCCGTTTATTGCGGCTTTCAGGGCCCCACCAATGCGCGCAATTTCCCTGGCCTTAATTTCACCGTTGCCGAGATGGCCGATTCCGCATCCTACGCTCACGACCGTGGCGCCAAGATCCTGGCGGCAATCAATTCATTTCCCACCGCCGGGCGCACGGCCCTTTGGAAAAATGCCATCGATGACGCTGTGAGCATCGGCGTTGATGCGGTGATTGTCGCCGATATCGGCATGGCCGGATATTTGAGCCAAAACCACCCCGGCCAGCGCCTCCATTTATCCGTGCAGGCTGGTGCGTCGTCAGCCGAGGCGATCGACTTCTATTGCCGTAAGTTCGATATCAAGCGCGTGGTGCTGCCGCGCATTCTGACCGTCGCGGAAATCAAAAAAGTGCATGACGAGATCCCCTGCGAAATCGAGGCGTTCGTTTTCGGCAACATCGGCATGATGGCCGAGGGCCGCTGCTTACTCACCAACTATGTCACCGGTAAGTCGACCAACATGGATGGCGTGTGTTCGCCGGCAAGCTCCGTTCATTATGAAGAAGACAGAGACGGCAATTTGAAAACCAGGCTCGGTGAATTTGCCATTGACTGCATCGCCTGTGGCGAACCCGCCGGCTATCCGACGATCTGCAAGGGCCGCTACAACATCGACCACAAGCAGGAATATTATGCCTTTGAAGAGCCGGTCAGCCTGAACCTCACCCGTTTGCTGCCGGATTTAATGCGAGCCGGGGTTACAGCCCTGAAAATCGAGGGCCGGCAACGCTCGCGGGCCTATGTCAAAGCCGTGGTCTCGGCGTTTCGCCAGGCCGTTGATGCCTACTCGGAAGGCGGCGAACCCGATATCAGCAATTTGTTGGCGCTGACCGAGGGTCACCGCGAAACCCAAGGCGCATTCCGCTCGAAGGCCTGGAGATAACCATGACATCGCAACTCACGCTGGGCCCGGTTCTGTATAACTGGCCGGCCGAAAGCTGGCGCGATTTTTATTTCGAGATCGCCGATGAAGCTCCGGTGGACACTGTCTTCCTCGGCGAGGCCGTATGCTCAAAACGCGCACCACTGTTCGAACCCTATCTCGATGATGTGGTGACGCGCCTGGAAAAGGCCGGAAAAAATCTGGTGTTTTCCACCCTTGCCGAAGTGTCCAGCGATATCGACCGTCGGCTGATGAAGCGGGTGGCAACATCGGACGGGTGCTTCATCGAGGCCAATGATGCGTCGGCGCTGTGGTATCTCGATGGCCAGCCGCACGCCATCGGCCCTTACATGAACGTCTATAACGAAGACAGTCTGGATTTCTTTGCCAGCAACGGCGCGCGCAGCGTTTGCCTGCCACCAGAGATGCCGGCGAGTGGAATCGCGGCTTTGGGAAGGAAGGCGGGCGAACTTGGCATTGAACTGGAAGTTCAGGTTTACGGGCGCATTCCGCTGGCGTTGTCGGCAAGGTGCTACCACGCCCGCGCCCATGACCTCACCAAGGATAGTTGCCAGTATATCTGCGAGAGGGATCTGGACGGCATGGTGTTGCACACATTGGAGGGCAGACCGTTTCTCGCCATCAACGGCATCCAGACACAGTCATACACCTGTCTGAATCTTGCCAACGAACTGGATGAACTTGCGGCATCCGGGATCGGCCGGTTTCGTATCTCGCCGCAAAGCACCGGCACCGTGGCCGTCGCCGATTCATTCCACGCCCTCTTGAACCAGGAATTAAGCCCGGCAGAGGCAAGTGCAAAGCTGAACGAATATGGGCTTGAGGCGCCGTTCTCGAATGGCTTTTATTACCAGCAGCCCGGGTTTGAATGGCACCCTTAGTGTGCGCAGGCGGGCATGCTCCGTACGCCGGGCAACCTCTGATCTTCTGATTTCGGCGGCTCCGCGGATTTTCAGCCGGTCGGCCGGCTTTCGTCCACCGCCGCCTGCTCGGCTTGGCGGCGTGCCTCGACCATGTGGCGGGCGGCGTCGTCGGGCACGCCGG
>JABMOG010000037.1 GCA_013204265.1 Rhodospirillales bacterium | reverse complement strand
GCCCGGTGCCGGCGACGGAAAAGCTTCTTAAGCGCCTTGGCCTTACCATCGACGACATCGGCCTGGTCGAACTCAACGAAGCCTTCGCCGCTCAAGCAATCGGCTGCATGCGCCGATTGGGGTTGAGGCATGAAATCACCAACGTCAACGGCGGGGCCATCGCGCTCGGCCATCCGACGGGAAGTTCCGGGGCGCGAATTTTGACAACCCTGATGCACGAGATGAAGCGCCGCGCCGCCGTCGTGCCACGGCCGTTTTATGGTCTGGCGACGCTGTGTGTCGGCGTCGGCCAAGGCGTGTCCACCATCGTCGAGTGGATTGAGGACTGATCTAAGAACAGCGTCAAAAAAAGGACCCCGGACGGAATTCTCCGCCCGGGGCAATAGGTCTCTTCCCCCTCAAGAGAATTCAGCTACTCCATCACCGTCGCTTCACAGTACTGGCGGCGGCGTTTGAGCTTTGCGCACATCGCCTTGGCATCGGCGGTGCTGTCGAACGGCCCGACTTTGAGTCGGTAATAGGTTCCTTTGCGGCCCAGATTAACCTTGCTGATCTTGTGATCCAGCCCGCCGATCAGCTTCGCGTGGGCGCGCTTAATCTGGGCCCAACCCCGGTCGGCACTTTTCTGTGTGCGGAAAGACGCCAGATGAATGGCCGGGCCGGGGCCGGGGGAAGGTTCCCTTGCCATGCGTTTGGCTGGTGCCGCGCCAGGTGTCGGGTCCACCATGGCCTGCACCATTTCAGGCTGCTTGGGCAGCATCACCATTTCGATAGCCTGGCGTTCTTTGGCGTATTCGTCAGAACCGATGTACCCGGTGTCACGAAGCTGTTCCAGGCGGCGCACCGAGTCAGCGGCGGCCATCAAACCCTGGGGCGGCGCTTTCGGGTTGGCGACGACAACCGGCGCTGACGGCATCAGGGCATCGAGGATCATGTTGCGCTCTGCCGCGTGCTGGGTCACCGAAATGGCCCGCATCTCAAGCGCCCGGCCGATGGCGCGAAGGCGCCCGGTGATTTGTTCCGTCGACGGCACCGGCCGGTCGAGGCCAGCCGACGGCGGCGGCATGGTCAACGGCAACAAGGCGCCGGCATTAGCGCGGCGGCGGACATTAAATTCCTGTTGGGTGAGCAGCCCCTGGTCGCGCAGGGCACGGACCGTGGCGAACCGGGAGATCACATTGGCGTCTCCACCGGCGAACTTGCCGATCGACGGCACTGACGGCAACGCTTGCCCCTGCAGCGTGGGTGCCGCCATTTGCGGCGGGCGACCCAACATAGCCGACGTGCTGGGGGCTGCGGAAACTTGTGGCGGATGCGGCCCCGGTGCCGTCATTGCCGATGGGCCACCGGCAACGCCGCTAAGCGCGCCGGGAACATTACCGCTGTCCAGCAGCGACAGGTTGACGCTGGCGATCTGCGACGCCGGACGGGTCGAAATATTGCTCCAGACGACGAACTGTACGGATTCGTCCGGCCGGATCGCCAGCACGGCTTCGTACATTTCCCGCGCCTTGGTCAACTGGCCGGTGTTTTGATACAGGATGCCCGCGCCGAGAAGCGCATGGACGTCCTTGGGGTTTCGCTTCAGCGCTTTTTGGAAGTTACCTTCGGCGGAAACGTAATTGCCCTTGGCCAGGTTGGCGATGCCGAGTTCGGCCTCGTCATTGGCCTGGAACGGGCTCGACGCCCAGAAGGAATTTTGCAGCAGACCGCCTTGCATAAAACCGCAAGCGCCCAAACCGACGGAGACTAGCACCACCGACGTGATTCGCTTGATCTGTCTTGTTATGCCCCCGGTCACGCCTGATTTCCCCCAAACCACTAGGTCTAGTAGCTACCACTAGGTATGGTAGCTGCGCCAGATACATATACTAAGGTTTGATTGGCAAATCGCAACAGATAATTGCCGGTTTCAGGGCCTAACCCCCATGAGGGGCAGAAAACAACCCTACGGCCCATTGATCCGTATAGTGATTTTTGCCCCTTCAGGCGGCACAGTAACCGCAGCGTCGTCGAATCCGGGCGGGCCGAAAAAGGCCACGGCGCCGTTGGAAAAGGCGAAATCCTCCAACGGCAGACCGAAAAAAACCTGATCGAACTCATCGTTGCCGTTTTCATCGTGAAAGACGGCGAGGGCATATCGCCCAGGCAGGAGCCCCCGAAACACGGTCACCGCGCGGTTGTTTGATATGCCGACCTCGGCACCGCCCATGCGCCCGTCATCGGTCGGAAAACTTTCGGGATTATCATAGAGACCGAAATGCACGAGGCCGGCATTGGACCGCACGCCCAACACCTCGACCGTTAACTCAGCAGCGGACAATACCCCCGGCAACATCAAGGCCAACGCCGCTATCAATACAAAAACCCGAAGACCCGTCATCAGAGTGACAATTCCATATAAACGACGCCATCCAGCGGGTTGTCGTAATAGGCGGGGATTTCGGAGAATCCAAGGGAAGTATATATGGCGCGCGCCTCAATCATAGAATCGAGCGTATCAAGGCAGAGGGTTTTGAGGCCCGCCGTGCGCGCCGCTTCAACGGCACGGACAGCCAGCCTGCGCCCAAGACCAGAGCCTCGCCAGGGCGAACGCACGTACAGGCGTTTGATCTCGGCCCTGTTCTTCTCCAAAGGCCGGACACCGACTACACCGGCGGCCTCGTCACCACTGGCGGCCAAAAACAGGCAACCTTTAGGCGGCGCGTACAGTCCCGGAAGGGTGGAAACTTCTTTCTCGAAGTCCTGGAAACAGAGATCGACATCGATGGCGGCCTGATATTCAAGAAAAAGGGTGCGAACAGTTTCCATATCCTGCCTCCCCTCGGCGTAAGCGATGTCGATGCTCATGACGTCCGGAACATACCTTCCATGTACAGCACGGCCCGTCCGGCTATTTTCACCCGCGCACCCGAATTTTCACAAAACAGCTCACCGCCACGCGCAGAAATTTGCCGGGCGTGGAGTGTGTCCTTGCCCAGGCGACCCGCCCAATAAGGAATCAAGGTGCAATGGGCCGAACCGGTAACCGGGTCTTCGGGAATGCCATGCTTGGGCGCGAAGAAACGCGACACGAAATCACAGTCCCGCCCCGGAGCCGTCGCGATCACACCAAAAAAATCCAACGCCGCTACCTTCGCCATATCCGGCGTCAATCCCAGCACCTGATCTTCCGTCTCAAACACGGCCATAAGGTCGCGCGAAGCCAGAACCTCCAATGGCCCTGCCCCCAATGCCACGCCGATGTTTTGCCCGTTCTCGACGGGCTCAGGCGGGCGCGCAGGGAAATCCATGACCAGAAGATCGCCATCCCCGGCGACCTCCAGCACGTCACCAAGCTTGGTATGGAACCGGACCATTGAGCGCGAAGGGTCAAGCCGGTTGAGGATCAGCCACGCCGTCGCCAGGGTCGGATGCCCGGCGAGATCTATTTCGCCGCCGGGGGTAAACCACCGGATGTCGAAATCGCCGTCGTCGCGGGATACGAAAAAAGCCGTTTCCGAAAGGTTGTTCTCGACCGCCGCGGCCTGCATCACTGCGTCAGCCAGCCATTCGCCCAAGGGGCAAACAGCGGCCGGATTGCCGCCGAAAACCCGATCCGTGAAGGCATCAATCTGATAAATGGGCAGGGACGTATTCATATTGGGCGCCCCATCACAATGCGTCTTCGACGGCCTTACCCAATTCCGCCGTCGTCGCCTTGCCGCCCATGTCGGGGGTTTTGACGTCGCTGTCTCTCAGGACCGTTTCAATAGCCGTGACGATACCCGCAGCCGCTTCCGTCTGTCCTAAATGTTCCAGCATCATCGCCGCCGACCAAATCTGGCCGATGGGATTGGCGATGCCTTGGCCGGCGATGTCGGGGGCGGAGCCATGCACGGGCTCGAAGCACGACGGGAAATCGCCTTCGGGGTTAATATTAGCGCTCGGCGCGATGCCGATGGTGCCGGTCACCGCCGGGCCGAGATCGGACAGGATATCGCCAAACAGATTGGAGCCGACGACGACATCGAAACGGTCCGGGTGGAGGACAAAATGGGCGCACAAGATATCGATATGATATTTGTCGGTGTCGATGTCGGGATACTCGGCGCGGATAACCTCGAAGCGTTCATCCCAAAAGGGCATGGAATGGATAATGCCGTTGGACTTGGTCGCCGAGGTCACTTTCGTCTTGCCGGTTTTTTTCGCCAGCTCGAACGCATATCGCATGATCCGGTCGGTGCCACGGCGTGAAAAAATACTTTGCTGCACCGCCATTTCCTGATCGGTGCCCTGATACATGCGCCCGCCGATTTCGGAATATTCACCTTCGTTGTTTTCGCGCACGACCCAGAAATCGATGTCACCCGGTTCGCGCCCGACCAACGGACACGGAACACCTTCCAACAAGCGCACCGGGCGAAGGTTGACGTACTGCTGAAACTCCCGCCGGATCGGAATCAACAACCCCCACAGCGAAACATGATCCGCCACGCCTGGGAACCCGACGGCGCCCAGCAAGATGGCGTTGTCGTCCTTGATCTGATCGAGGCCATCTTCGGGCATCATCGCGCCGGTGTTGTGAAACCGCTCGCAGCTCCAGTCCTTTTCATTCCAGGTGCAGGCGAAATCGAATTTGTTAGCGGCGGCTTCGAGCACCCGAATAGCTTCGGGCATCACTTCGTTGCCGATTCCGTCACCCGGAATCACGGCGATCTTGTAAGCGTTTGTCGTCATAAATGTTTCTTCCCTCAGAGATATTTTTAAACACGGCGTATGCAAAACTAATAATCCATTCCGTCCGCGAAGAAAGGATGAATTTAGGCGGCGTGTTTTTCAATTTTGTTGATAGCGGCTCCGGCGGCATCCTCGGCCACTTGAAGTTCATACTGTGTCTGTAGGTTCATCCAGAACCTTGCCGTGTTACCAAAGAAGCGCGAGAGGCGCAGGGCGGTATCGCCGGTAATGCCACGGGTGCCGTTTACGATGGCGGTAATCCTGTTAGCGGGAACCCCAATGGCGCGGGACATGGCATTGGCGCTTAAACCAAGCGGCTCCATGAACTCAACCTTGAGAATTTCGCCGGGGTGAATTGGGTCTAGTTTTTTTGCCATAACGCAACCTCCTAATGGTAATCGACAATTTCAACATCATAGACGCCATCCGCTTTCCATCTGAAGCAAATGCGGAATTGGTCATTTATGCGGATGCTGTACTGGCCCTTTCGGTCGCCTTTTAGGGCTTCCAGTCGGTTCGCGGGCGGCACCCGTAAATCGTTCAGCGTATCAGCGCTGTCGATAATCGCCAGCTTCATGCGGGCGACTCTTTCGATAGCGGAAAACCTCTTTACGAACGTTCGTGAGAAGAGGGTTTCCGTATGCTTGCACTTGAACCCCTTAATCATGGAAGCATGATACTACGCTTTACGGAATACGTAAAGAACTTAACGCCAACGAACTCAACAGACTAGGCTCGGGTCCTGTCCACGGCGTCTTTACTGAGTCCGGCGCAGGCCGAAACAGTTGTCGAAACTTTCCAACCCGACCCTGGGGTAATAATCCATTCCGTCCGGGGCCGAAAGCAACAACAAGGCAATTTTGTCGCCGCCCGCGGCCTCCTTGGTGCGGCGGATCAGTTCTTTGCCGATGCCCTGGCGCTGGCACGCCCGGTCGACGGCCAAATCCGACAGGTAACAGCAGTAGGCGAAATCGGTGACCGAACGCGCAATGCCGACGAGTTGGCCGTCCCCATCCCGCGCCGTAACCAGCAAATCCGCGTTATCGACCATACCCTGAATGATCTCGGGTTTATCAACGGGACGGCGGGCATCCAAGCCGGAACGCTTAAGAACATCGACAAAGTCCTCAGGGGCGAGATCGTCTTCGATAGCATAGGTAAGGGTCATAAAATTACTTCCGCGAAGTGAAGGTTGATACGGCGGTTGTGCTTGCCTTTGTTTTCTATTTTGCCGACGCGCAGGTGGCCGATTTCGCCGGTCCGGGCGACATGGGTTCCACCGCACGGCTGCAAATCGACGCCGTCGATATCGATCAGCCGCACCCGGCCCGAGCCCCTCGGCGGCTGGACCGACATGGTCCGCACCATGTCGGCATTGGCGTCCAGTTCCTGATCCGTGATCCAGCGCCCGGACACCGGGTGATTGGCGTCGACCAGACGGTTCAGTTCGGCCGTGATGTGTTCCTTGTCCAGCGCCGTATCGGGAAGGTCGAAATCCAGCCGGCTTTTTGCCGCCCCGATAGACCCGCCGGTGACGCCGCCATCGACGACGGCGCACAACAAATGCAGCGCCGAATGCATGCGCATGTGCGCGAAGCGTCGGTCCCAGTCGATCTCGGCGGTGACAATATCGCCAACAGCCAAACCCGGCGCACCGTCGGCCAGGACATGGCAATGCGTGCCCGAGCCCACGGCTTTGATCGTATCGGTAATGGTGATGTCGCGACCATCGGCAGTTTTCAAAACCCCGGTATCGCCGGGCTGCCCGCCGCCGGTGGCATAAAACACGGTGCGGTCCAGCACAATGCCTTCACCGCGAAGCCCGGTGACAGTGGCCTGGCAAGTGCGCGCATAGGCGTCTTCGCGGAAAATTTCTTCGGTCATGGGCGTTTGGTCCCGTAAAGTTATGTCAAACTATCGGATCAATGGGATGGAAAATCAAATCTCCGCTCCCACTTAAGTTACAGAGCCGCGTGGAATTTTTAAGAATGCCCGACCATCCCTATCCGAAATACCTGGAGGAACTGTGCACGTTGCCCGATGGCCGGGTCGTGTGCCTGCGTCCCATCCGGCCGGAAGATGAGCCGGAACATTACGACCTGTTGGCGAAATCATCCCCAACGGATCGCCGTTTCCGTTTCTTCGCCTCGGTCAATACCATTTCCAAAGACGCCATGGACCGTTTCACCCATATCGACTACGACCGCGAAATGGCCTTTATCGCCTGTTCTGAGACTGCCAGCGGCGGGCATGAAACCCTTGGCGTGGTCAGAACCATTGCCGACGACAGCGGCAGAGAAGCCGAATTCGCCATCATTATCCGCTCGGACCTCAAGCACCAGGGGCTCGGGCATGCGTTGACACGGAAAGTCATCCGCTATTGCAATGAGCGCGGCATCTTGCGGTTGTTAGGCCAGGTCATGGCCGATAACAAACGAATGCTCGATTTTATCCGAAAAGAGGGTTTCAAAGTGACCATGAATCTGGAAGAAAAGGTCTACGACATCACCCTTGATCTTCAGCCTTAAGCAGCGCCCTTGAGAACAACACCCGGTCGGCATTGCCACCGGACAGGATCAGCCCGACCTTTTTGCCCGCCATAGCATCCTTCTCGCGCAGCAGCGCCGCCAGCGGGGCTGCGCCAGCACCTTCGGCGACGTTGTGGGTGTCGGTGAAATAGTGGCCCATGGCGGCGAGAATTTCGTCATCTCCGACTTGGACAATACGCTCCACGCCACGCTGCATGACGCCGAACGCCGCCGCGTCCGGTGTCCGGCACGCCATGCCGTCGGCGATGGTGTCGGCGGAATTGGTCGATACCGGGTGACCCGCTTCCAAAGACAGCGCGTAACAAGGCGCGTTCTCGGCAACCACGCCGACGATTTTAGCCGTCAGGCCAAGGCCGTCCCGCGCCGCGATCATACCGGAAATGCCCGACCCCATGCCGATCGGAACGTAAACCGTATCCAGGTCACTCTCCGCGCTAAGCATTTCCAGCCCATAGGTGCCGACGCCCGCGATCAGCCACGGATGATACGCCGGAATTTTGTGAAGCCCGTTTTCCCCGGCCAGCACATCGACCCGCTCGTAGGCTTCCTGGAAATCGTCGCCGTATTCAATCAGGTCCGCGCCCAGCGCCCGCATGGCGGCATTCTTTTCCGGGTTGTTGCCGTGCGGCACCAACACCGTCGCGGCCAATCCCATCTTGGCCGCGGCCAGCGCCACACTTTGCCCGTGGTTGCCGCGCGTCGCCGTGATGATGCCGGGACAATCGGGCTGGTCACCTTGAAGCCGGGCCATGTAGTTGAAACCGCCGCGAACCTTGAAGGCGCCGATGGGGGTATGGTTTTCGTGTTTTACCCAGACCTCCGCGCCCGTTCGAACGGACAACAACGGCCAACGGATCAACGGCGTCGGCGCCATGTGACCGGCGACGACCTCGGCCGCCATTTCCAGATCGGAAAGCGTGATAAAATCCATGCTCATTTCTATCCGGCCCCGATCAACGACGCCAGAACGGTTTTTCGGCTTCGCGCACGGCGTCCATGCGGCTGATTCCGATATCCTTGAGCCTGTAATTCGGCAGATCCCGCAGCGCCCGGCGTTGCCCAGAACGATTGCGCCACATCTTCAGGGTCGCAAACACCTGTTGGACTTGGCCTTTCGCCAAGGTGATACCGGCGCCCAGCCACGCCCGCCAGGTCAGACCGGACGGAAAAATGGTTTCCGATTGATACATTGAATCGATACAATTTTGCTTTAACATGACATTACATCCATGAATTGTTACGATTTCATCTATACTATTGACACAATAAACCGGTCAATGTATTTATTGTCACCATGACAATTTGGACGCCCGATCTTTCCACCCTGCAAGGCCCCCGGTACCTCGCCATTGCCGACGCCCTTGCCGCCGATCTTGCCCTCGGGCAATTGTCCCCCGGCGACCAGCTTCCGACCCACCGCGATCTGGCCTATCGGCTCGGCATCACCGTCGGCACGGTGAGCCGCGCCTATGCCGAGGCCCACCGGCGCGGGTTGATCACCGGAGAAGTCGGCCGCGGCACTTATATCCAGGGCAGGGAAACGATTTCCAGCCAGTACCTGGACCTTACCAACCTGGAAGTCCCGCCGGACCTGTATGATTTTGGCCTCAATCTGCCGGCCAAGGGCCCGGCCCGCCAGGCGCTGGCCGACATGCTCGGCGAAATATCCCTCAGCAATGTCCTTGATACCTTATTGGACTACCAACCCGATGCCGGTATGCGCAGGCACCGCACCGCCGGGGCCAAATGGCTCGCCTTGGGCGGGCTTGATGTAACGCCCGATCGGGTCACTGTGACCAACGGCGCGCAAAACGGAATGATGATCTCCTTTGCCGCCACGACGCGGCCGGGCGACACCGTGCTGACGGAATTCATCTCCTACCCCGGCATCAAGGAAGCCGCCTCGCTGTTGAACCTGCGGCTGGTCGGGGTCGCCATGGATGAATTCGGGCTTCGCCCCGATGCCCTGGAAAACGCCTGCGCGGCGCACCGCCCAAAGGTCCTGTATTGCATACCAACCCTGCAGAACCCGACGTCGCGAACCATGCCCGAGCAAAGACGCCGCGATATCGCCGCCATTGCCCTCGCCCACGGCATGACCATTCTCGAAGACGATGTCTATGGCCTGCTGCCATCAAACCGCCCCCCGCCCATCGCCACCATCGCGCCGGATATCACGATTTACATCACCGGCCTGTCCAAAAGCATCGCGCCGGGCCTGAGGCTCGGGTATCTGTGTGCGCCAGTACGATTTGCCGATAACATTGGCACCGCCATACGCGGTGACTGCCGTATGGCGACCCCCCTGATGGCCGAAATCGCCACCCGCTGGATCGAATCCGGGCGCGCACAAAGCATGTGCGAATGGCAGCGCCAGGAAGCGGTCTGTCGCCAAGCGGTTGTCACCGAGGTGTTGTCCGGCATGGATATTGAGACCCACCCGAACAGCTATCATCTGTGGCTGACATTACCCGAACCCTGGCGGGCCGGAGAATTCATTTCCCAGCTTCGCGCCCGCAAGGTTGTGTTGTTGGGGGCCGAAGCCTTTGTCGTTGGTCGCGACCAACCGACCCATGCGGTCCGCATCTGTATCGGCTCGGCGCACAACCTGGACCACTTGAGGGACGGGCTAACCATCATCGCCGAAACGTTGGAGACCTCGCCCCACTCCGCCCGGCCCATCGTCTGAATTCAAACCACTTAAAACAGTTTGACCGTGTGCGCATGGTTCAACGGCCCGTGCCCGCCGCCATATCCCGGCGCGGTGCGGATGGCCTCACACACATAGGCGCGCGCCCGCACGACGGCGTCCGGCAGGCCGAGGCCCTGCGCCAACCCGCACGCAATGGCGGACGCCAGCGTGCAGCCGGTGCCGTGGGTGTGGGGGGTACTGATACGCTGGCTCTCAAACCGCTCGACACCGCCGGGGCGAACCAGAACATCGCAAATTGCCTCGCCCTCCAGATGCCCGCCGGTCACCAGCGCCGCCCCTGCCCCCATGGCCAACAGCGCCTTTCCGGCGGCGGCCATCTCATCCGGGGTCGTAACAGCCAATCCCGTCAGCACCTCGGCCTCCATCATGTTGGGGGTGACCACGGCGGCGCGGACAATCAATCGTGTTATCATCGACTGCACCGCGTCCTCGTCCAACAGGCGGTCGCGAGCCGTCGATACCATCACCGGATCGATGACCCAGGGGATGCTGGGGGCCAGCGCATCCAGCGCGTCGGCGGCGGCTTCTATAATGGGCGCATCGGCCATCATTCCGGTTTTGATGGCATCGGCGCCGAGGTCTTGCAAAGTGACGCGGATTTGCTCGGCGACAAAAGCGGGCGGAGGTTTGTGGACATTGGCGACGCCCAGGCTGTTTTGCGCCGTCAGGGCCGTCACCGCCGTCATCGCGAAGCCATCCAGCGCGGTAATGGTTTTGATATCGGCCTGGATGCCGGCGCCACCGCCGGAATCGGAACCGGCAATAACAAGAACGCGGCCCTTCATCGCCTAACGCCTCACTTTGAGGCCTGTTCGATGACGGCGGCAATATCGCCGACCACGGACGCGACCAGAACTTCATCTTCGCCTTCCGCCATCACCCGGACCACGGGCTCGGTGCCCGACGGGCGAATCAGCAACCGGCCAGTGTTGCCCAAACGGTTTTCGCCCTCGGTGATAGCCTTTTTCACGGCGTTGTCCTGCAACGGCTTGGCGCCATTGATTGGAACATTTTTCAAAACTTGCGGCAGCGGCTCGAAGACCCGGCAAACCTGGCTCGCCGCCTTTCCGCTGGCGACGATTACAGCGAGAACCTGCAACGCTGCAATCAGGCCGTCGCCGGTGGTTGAATAATCGCTAAGCACAACGTGGCCGGATTGCTCGCCGCCCAGGTTGTAGCCGCCGCCACGCATGCGTTCAACCACGTAACGGTCGCCGACCTGGGTTCGGATCAGGTCGAGGCCGAGGCGGGTGAGATACTGCTGAAGCCCCAAATTCGACATCACCGTGGAAACCACACCGCCGCCGGCCAAGCGCCCGTTGGCGGCCCAGTCGCCTGCGATCAGGCCGAGTATCTGGTCGCCGTCGACCAGCGCGCCGTTTTCATCGGCAATCAGAAGCCGGTCGGCATCGCCGTCCAGCGCGATGCCGATATCGGCGCCGTGGGCCGAGACCATGGAACACAGGCAATCGGTATCGGTCGACCCACACCCCTTGTTGATGTTGATACCGTCGGGGGTAACGCCGATCGGGACGATCTCGGCGCCCAGTTCCCACAACACCTCAGGTCCGACTTTATACGCCGCACCATTGGCGCAATCGAGGGCGATCTTGAGGCCGTCGAGACGCAGCCCCTTGGGAAAGGTCTGCTTGACGTACTCGTTATACCGCCCGCGCGCATCGTCCAGCCGCCGGGCTTTGCCGAGCCTTGCGGCGTGCGCCATGTCTCCGTTCATATCGGAATTAACGCGGGCCTCGATCTCGGCCTCCACCCCGTCCGACAGTTTGTAGCCGTCGGGGCCGAATAATTTAATGCCGTTGTCTTCAAAAGGATTATGCGAGGCCGAAATCATCACACCCAGATCGGCGCGCAAGGATCGCGTCAACATGGCGACGCCGGGGGTCGGCATCGGCCCGACCAAAACCACGTCCATGCCCATGGAAATAAACCCCGCCGTTAACGCTGGCTCCAGAAGATAACCGGACAGCCGGGTATCCTTGCCGATCACCACCTGATGGCGGTGGTCGCCGCGAATAAACTGCACCGCCGCCGCCATCCCCACCTTCAACGCCGTTTCCGCCGTCATCGGCTCGATGTTCGACGTGCCGCGAATGCCGTCGGTTCCGAAAAGTTTTTTGGTCATATAAATCCCTGCCCCAATGCCTTGGGGGTTACCTAGTGTAGTTCATAGTACAAACCCGCACCGGGCGGGCGTCACGTTTTATTTCAGTTTTTTTCAATCGCCCGCCACACCGCCAGGGCTTGGCGCGTCTCGGCGACGTCGTGGACCCGGAACAGGCGCACGCCTTGAGCATACGCGGACAGCACTGCACTAAGCGATCCGCCAATTCGGTCCTTGACCCCCTCGCCCCGGCTGATTTTGGCGATAAAACTTTTTCTGGATGCGCCCAGCATCACTGGAACGCCTAAATCCTGATACATTCCCAGTCTGCCCAAAATGTCCAGGTTGTGGTCCAGCGTCTTGCCGAAACCGATACCCGGATCGACAGCAATCCGGTCGCGAACGATCCCCGCCGCCTCACAAGCCTCAACACGGCGCCTGAGATAATCGAACACGTCGGCCGCCGCATCGTCGTATTGCGGGTTGTCCTGCATGGTGCCGGGCTCTCCCAGCATGTGCATCAGGATCACGGGGCACCCGCTATCCGAAACAACACCGAGTGCATCCGGATCATCCGTCAACGCGGTCACGTCGTTGACGATTTTCGCCCCCACAGCAATGGCGGCGGCCATCACCTTTGCCCGGCGGGAATCGATGGATACGGTATGGCCCTGGTCCACAAGGGCTTGGACGACCGGCACCACACGATAAATTTCCTCATCAATGGCAACGGGCTCGGCACCGGGCCGGGTCGATTCTCCACCGACATCCAAGGCATCGGCACCGGCCTCAACCATCGCCCGTCCGCGGCGCACGGCATCGCTCACCTTAAGCGCCTCACCGCCGTCAGAAAAACTGTCGGGCGTCACATTGATAATGCCGAAAATACGGGGGGATTCGAGCGACAACCCGGAAAAGGAACCGGCGCTCATGTCCCAACCCTCGCCTTAACCGTTCAGGACTCGGGTTGAGGTTCCGGATCGATGCCCGGCGCCCCCTTGGAATTCTTGGGCTTGCCGCTGGAAGGCACCGAAGCCTTGGTCCCGGACGGCGGGACATCGGAGTCTTCGGGACGCACGATGGTTTCCCCGCGCAGCAGGGCATCGACTTCCTTGCCCGACAACGTCTCGTATTCCAAAAGCGCGTTTGCCAACATATCCAGGTCTTTGCGTTTATTTTTAAGAATTTTGCGGGCCTCTTGTTCCGCTTCGTCGATCAGGCGGCGGACTTCGTCGTCGATCAAAGCCGCAGTGGCGTCGGATACATTCTTGTGGCGCGCCACGGAATGACCGAGAAAAACTTCTTCCTCGTTGTCGGAATAGCGCAGCCGCCCCAGCTTGTCGGAAAAGCCGAATTCGGTCACCATGCGCCGGGCCCAGCTGGTCGCCTGCTGAATGTCGTTGCCGGCTCCGGTCGTGACATTTTCCAGGCCGAAGACCAGTTCTTCGGCGACACGCCCGCCGAACATCACGACCAACAGGGATTCCAGTTCCATCTTGGAATAGCTCAACCGGTCGCGTTCCGGCAGGCTCATGGTCAGGCCAAGGGCGCGGCCACGCGGGATAATTGTTACCTTGTGAAGCGGGTCGTGCTTCTTGACATTAATACCGACCAAGGCATGACCGGCTTCGTGGAAGGCGGTCAGTTTCTTTTCATCTTCGGTCATCACCATGGACCGGCGCTCGGTGCCCATCATCACCTTGTCCTTGGCTTCCTCGAACTCAGACATGGTGACCACGCGCTTGCCGATGCGGGCCGCCAGCAGGGCCGCCTCGTTGACAAGGTTGGCCAAATCGGCGCCGGAAAAACCGGGCGTTCCCCGGGCGATCACCCGGGCATCGACATCGGGAGACAGCGGCACTTTGCGCATGTGGACTTTAAGAATTTTCTCACGCCCCAGAATGTCCGGGTTCGGCACCGTCACTTGCCGATCGAACCGGCCGGGACGCAGCAACGCCGGGTCGAGAACATCGGGCCGGTTTGTCGCGGCGATCAGGATAACGCCTTCATTGGACTCGAAACCGTCCATTTCCACCAGCAACTGGTTCAGGGTCTGCTCGCGCTCATCATTACCGCCGCCCAGACCGGCCCCGCGGTGGCGGCCGACGGCAT
>JABMOG010000328.1 GCA_013204265.1 Rhodospirillales bacterium | reverse complement strand
CCCGGCGCACTGTCGACAAAAATGAAGCCGCCGGTCTGATGCACGATGCCATAGACCGTGGATAAGCCCAGACCCTTTCCGGCCCCGACCTCCTTGGTTGAAAAGAACGGCTCGAAAATCCGCTCGATGTCTTCCTTGCGGATTCCGGTGCCGGTGTCGGAAATCTCGATCAGGATATACGGCCCCTTGGCCATCAGGTCGTGGCCGCGCTGAACGGGTGCATCCAACGTCAGGGCCGACGTGCGGATAGTCAACTGGCCACCGCCGGGCATGGCGTCGCGCGCGTTGACGGAGAGATTGATAATAACCTGGTCGAACTGTCCCCGGTCGACCTTGATCGCGCCCAGCCCGTCACCGTGTTGCAGGCTGAGGTCTATCTTCTCGCCGATCAGCCGGCCCAGCAGGGTCGTCAGTTCGTTCAGGGTTTCGGTCACGTCAAGCGCCACCAGCGCCAGTGCCTGTTTGCGCGAAAAGGCCAGAAGCTGGCGCACCAGATCGGTCGCCCGATTGGCGTTCTGGCGGATCTGTTGAATATCGGCAAAGGATGGATCATCGGGGCCGTGGCGGGTTAGCAACAGGTCGGAAAAACCGATCATCGCGGTCAGCAGGTTGTTAAAATCATGCGCAACGCCCCCCGCCAATTGACCGATGGCATCCATTTTCTGGGACTGGGCGAACTGGATTTCGAGGTTTCTTTGTTCCGTGGTGTCGATGAAATGCAGAGCCAATCCTGAAATTTCGCCCAACGCATCCTCCAGCCGGCTGGCATAGAGCGACGCCACCAATTCCCTTTCGCCGGTGCCGGACATGCGGATTTCCATGTGTGTGGCCCGCGCCGTGCCCATCACCACCTTGGACAGCGCGGCGGAGATATCGCCCCGGTCTTCCTTGGCCACCCGATCGGTGAAGGCGCCCCCGATCAGATCTTCCGGGTTGAGACCGGTCAGTTTCAGAAAGGCCCGGTTGCATTCGGCCACGTTGCCTTGCAGATCGAGCAGCACGATACCCACCGGCGCCTCGTCGAACAGCCAGTGCAGGCGGATTTCGGGACTGCCCTGCCCGTCAGTCTTCTCGCCATCGCCCGGCTCCCGGTACACCCAGTCGGCGCTACGCAGCACCACGCATCGGCTGTAAGGGGGACGGTCCGCGTCACCGGTGTGCAAGGATTGCACGACCCAGCCATCGAAGCGCCCGCCATCGCTGCGATGGAAAGTGATGGTGGCGGCTTTGGCGCCTTGGGCACGTCGGCCTTCCCCAGGACTCATATACTCGTCGAGCGGGGAGGCCACCATGTCCTGTGGCGATGCATCCAACCATTGCGCCAGGGTCTGGTTGACATAGAGGAACCGGCCGCTGGCATCGGCGGAAAAAAAGCCGACCGGCAACAAATCCAGAAAATCGGACAGATGATGTTCTTCCTCGCGGCGAATGGTGTCCATCTCGCGGCTGGCAGTAATGTCTTCGGCCCGCCACAGCGCGCCGGGACCGTCCGACGCATGGCCCGCCCGGGTCACCGGGCTGACGGTCAGGCGCCGCCATTCCACCGATCCCGGCACGGCGGTGATGGGGAATTCTTCATGCCTGGCGACACCCGCTTCGGCGGCGGCAACCAGGCGCTGAAACGCCGCCGCTGCCACCTCGTCGTCGCTCAACGCCCGCCCGATGGCGCCCAGCGATGTCACCCGGCCCGACGTTTCCGCCGCCATAGCGAACAGACGATGAAAGGCAGCATTGGTGAAAACGAAACGGCCATCGGCCGTCATCATCAACAGGCCCTCGTCGGATTCGTCCGCAGCAGCCCGCAGCAACCGCGCAGCCGAATCCCTCGCCCCGGCCGCACCCATCGCCCACGCCAGACCGGCAAAGGCCAGCATGGCGAAAACGGATACATAAAGCGCCTGCACGGAAGAGTCTTGTCCCTTGAGATGCAAATACGCAGCCGCCCCCGCCAATAGCACGGTTACCGCCGCCCACATCAACGGGAAACGGACCAGCCACCGGACCGGACCGCCGGACGCCTTGCGGGCCGAGGCCTTCCGGTGATCGGCGGTGTTCGCGTGATTTTCCTGAGACCCCGTCACCCCATGCTCCACTGACCGTTCGTATCCGATTCGCTTATTGTACCTGCGAACGGGCTCCGATTGAAGCATCAGGTTGCGGCGGCAGATCGCCACGCTGGCGCATGACGAAGCCAATGACCTCGGCCACCGCCTTGAAGTGCTCGGTGGGGATTTCCTCGTCGATATCCACACCGGCATACAACGCGCGGGCCAGAGGCGGGTTTTCCACTATCGGCACATCGTTGGCTTGGCCGACTTCCCGGATTCGCATGGCCAGGTGGTCAACCCCTTTGGCGACCAGTTTGGGCGCCGCCATATCATCCATCTTGTATTGCAGCGCAATGGCGTAATGGGTCGGGTTGGTAATGATTACGTCGGCATCGGGAACGGCCGCCATCATTCGTTGCTGGGCGCGCTCAGTCCTGATTTTGCGAATTCGCGCCTTCACATGCGGATCCCCCTCGGATTGTTTGTGCTCGTCCTTGACCTCTTGCTTGGACATCCGCATGCGTTTGGTGAACGTGTGTTTTTGGAACGCGAAGTCCATTACCGCGACCACGGTCATCACCCCGACGGTGCCAGCCACCAACGCAATGGCAATGATATTAATCCGGTCGAGGGATTGCACCAATTCCATGTACGGAATCACCTCCAAATCCCCCAACCACGGCACGGCCAGCGCGAAGGACACCACACCGACGGCGATCAGTTTCAGGATTCCCTTGAGAAATTCCACCAACGCACGCTGGGAAAACATGCGCTTGGTTCCCTTTAGGACGGAAATTTTTTTCAGGTCGAACATGACCTTTTCCGGCGAGAACATCAGCCCGAACTGGGCGACGTTGGAGAAAATGCCGATCACCACCAAAAGTCCCATAAGCGGCGCCAGCAAAAAGGCCAGTTCCCCCAATACATGCGAAAACACCAGGCGCAAATGTTCAAAGTCCGCAGGGATCATATGCGGGGTTTGAATGAACTGCAGGGACAGGCTGCTTATGCCGTTGCTGATGCCCGGCGCCATAAAGATCAACCCGGCGCCGCCGCCCATCAGGATCATCCAGGTTTTAACTTCCTGGGATTGGGCGACATCGCCCTTTTCCTTGGCCTTGGACAGTTTTCGCTCAGATGGGTCTTCTGTTTTTTGTGAGTCGTCATCTTCTTCGGCCATGTCCTGTCCTTTCGGGCCTTATATTCAGCAGCGATAATAAAGGCCAAACCCTTAAGGCAAGATGAACCCCTTATAGGCGTCCTCAAAATTTTGCAGGAACACCATCATAATGCCGGTGACGGTGACGGACAGAACCCAGACTTGCAGCGCAATCTGGATCGGCAGACCGAAGAAAAAGACCTGCAACTGCGGCATCAAGCGACCCAGCAGGCCCAGACCGATATAATAGGTCAACCCGACAATGACGAATGGCGCCGACAGCCTGAGCCCAAGCGCGAAACTGTCGGCGACCCTGCGGGCGACAACAGTGAGCATATCGCCCACAGGCAGGGCTTCGCCTGGGGCCAACAAGGTGTAGCTATCGGCAAGGGCGCGGACCATAACGTGGTGCAGATCGGTGGTAAAAATTAAAACCGTCGCCATGATCAACAAAAAGCTGGAGACGGTGGAGCTTTGCTGTTCGGCGATGGGATCCTGGACCAGCGCATTGGCCATGGACGACATATAGGCGATCACCGTTCCCGCCGTTTGCAGGGAACCAATGAGAATCCGGGCGATCAAGCCGAAAAAAAAGCCAACCAAAAATTCGCCTATTATCAATACGAACAGGCCGGCGATGGTCGGTGGGCGCACCGGCAGGCCGGGCATGAGGACCGGCGCCATAACGAAGCTGATGCCCAGGGCAATGACCAAGCGCATGCGCACGGGAACAAACCCGGCGCTGAACCCGGGCATCAGGGCCAACGCTGTTCCGATACGGGTGAAAATCAGGAAAAAACCGAAAATATTGAGGCTGATGAGTTCTTCCAGCATACGGACGTTCCTCTCACCCCATAGTGGCGATCAGGCCGAATAGATTCTGCGAGAACTCGATCAGAGTCGTCATCATGAAGGGCAAAAAAATCAGCAACGAAACAAAGATGACGATGATCTTCGGGACAAACGTCAGGGTCATTTCCTGAATGGTGGTCAGCGCCTGGAACAAGGCGATCACAAGACCGATCAGCAACCCGGCGGCCATGATAGGGCCTGACAATTGCAGGACGACCCAAATGCCGTTACGGCCTATCTCCAGGACAGCGTCCTCGCTCACGGGGTTCCCCTCACTACCACATTCCGAGCCACGCCAGGGTCGAATGCCTAGATCGGCATGCGGATAATATCCTTGTAGGCGTCCAGGACCTTGTCGCGAATCGTTACCACAGTCTGTAACGTAACTTCGGCTTCTGCAACTGCGGTGACAACCTGGGCGATGTCGGCGCGCTCTGTGATCCCGGCGATGGAAAGCTGCTCGCTTCTCTGGCCGATTGTCTTGGCTTCTTCAATGGCGCCTTTGACCAGATCGGCGAAACTACCTCCCGATGGCGCGGGGGAGGCATCCACCTTGGATGGCGCGCGGCCACCGGCGGCATCGTTATAGGCGTTAATGGCCGAGGTAATGTTTTGCAACGGTGAAGTCATTGCGGGCTCCTAACTCTATCAATTTTGCCAATCTTTATTTCGATGTAACGCGCAAACTGCGCGCTAACGCAGCAGGTCGATGGTCTGGTTCAACATTCCCTTGGAAACTTTAATCATATTCAGGTTGGCTTCGTAGGATCGCTGCGCCTCGCGCATGTCGGTCATTTCAATCAGGGAATTAACGTTCGGCGTCAGCACATACCCGTCGGCGTCGGAGGCCGGGTGGCTCGGCTCATAGCGCTGATTGAAATTGGACTTGTCAGCTTGCACTTTGCCCGTACGGACCGTTTTCAGGCCGATAGACCGGTCGAGAACATTCTTGAAAGTGATCACCTTGCGCTGGTAGGGCTTTTGGCCGGGTTCCTGCGGCAGGGAATTCGCGTTGGCGAGGTTTTCTGAAATAACCCGAAGCCGGTTGCCTTGCGCGCGCATACCGGCGGCGGAAATCCGTATTGTCTTGAGAATGTCATCCATAAATTAAAACCCTTGATGTTTCTGCGCCCAGTGAACGCTCTCTAACGGCGACCGAGGGCGGTCCGGATCATGCCGAGGTGTTTCTTGTACAACTCGCTGGTCAGGCGATGGCTGACCGATGTCCCGCCCATTTTCGCCATCTGCTCTTCGAGCACGACCGAGTTTCCGTTGGGGTTGCTCTCAAACGGGTGACGGGTTTCAACCGAACCGAATTCCGTTGCTCGCTTGGGCTGGCCCCGAAGATGGTTGCTGGCGGTGCCGGCCATGGTGAGTTTGGGGCCGGTCGACCCGATCAGTTCCCTGAACTGAAAGGCCTTAACGTCCCGGGCCTTGTATCCGGGGGTGTCCGCGTTGGCGATGTTCTGGGCCACAATTTCTTGGCGCCGCCCCAACCAGGCCATGCGTTTCTTAACGATACTGAATAATGTGACGTTTGATAAATCCATAGCCCTGATGCCTTAAAATGTTTTCCCGTTCCAGGCGCAGCTTCAAATTCTGTGTTAAGTCCCCGGTTGGTTGAATACCGGACCAGTTCTTAGAGACGCTACGACTAGGCATTATCTGCCGGTTTTCTTAACAAATAGTAAAACCGGCCCAGGCCCCCGAGTCGTACCGACAGGCCTGTTTCAGGTCCCGGTCCGGACCTTTTCCAAGTGCGCGGAAACCCCAATTAACACTTCCACAACAATGGCCTGAGCATCATTGCCGGTTAAGAGTTTTTTAAGCCCGGTCCGTCACGGTTATACTGAGCCCAGAGTTTTTTCAGCGCCCGGCACTTGCCCGGGGTTAGAGGCACCTTGTCGAAATCCGAGAACAACAACGATGGCGATGACAAAAAACAGGCCGTGGCCGTAGCCTTGGCGCACGACTTGGGCGACGCCCGGCCACCCCGTATGGTCGCCGGCGGCCGGGGGCGGATTGCTGAGCAAATACTGGAAATCGCCTTCGCCAACGGAATCAGGGTCCGCGAAGATGCCGATCTTGCGCAACTATTGAGTTCCATCGATATCGACAGCGAAATACCCGTCGAAGCCTTCGCCGCCGTGGCCGAAATTCTCACCTATGTTTACCAGGCCAACGCCAATCATCCCGGTTCCGGCGCTGAGCGCGACGGCGGGCTTTCCGCCCTTTGGACGAAAGAATCTGAACCATGAGCGACACCCCCACGAACGACAACTCCACCGCCGACCTGAGACACGCAATCGCCGCCCTGGCCGACGGGGTCAGCAATGCCCGGGGCGAGGTTGCCGAAGGGAAGGCTATTGACCTCAGTCTATTTTTATCGAAAGTCAGCACGGTGTGCGCCTCTATCACGTCCAACCCACCGTCTGGCGCGGACGCCCCGATGATCATGAACTCGATCGAAAAGCTGGTCAGTGATCTCAATGAATTGGGCCGTGAATTGACCGAACTGGAAACCCTGCGCGCCAATAGCGAGCCGGGGACCGGGGGCGACGAGATCTGAATATGGAGTTTTCCGGGTACATCCGATTTCTTCTGGCGCTGGTCTTTGTCATCGGACTGATCGGGATTGCCGCCACCATGGCCCGGCGTTTCGGGCTGGGTTTCCCGGCTGCGGCGATGAAAAAATCCACCAACCGAAGGCTTTCCGTCGTCGAGGCAGCCCCCCTTGACGGGCGCCGTCGGATGGTTTTGGTGCGCCGGGACGACACCGAACATCTGATCATATTAGGCCCCAATAGCGAAACGGTCATCGAAAGCGGCATCAAGGCACCCGCGAGGGACACAGCATGAGCCCTGCTTTCGAACAGAATACCAACCGCAATTCCAAACGGCGGCGGTCGCTCAAGTCCGCCGTCGTCCCCTTCGCCGGCGCGCTGGCAGCCTGCCTTTGCCTAGGCGCCGTGCTGATGTGGCTGGTCAGTCCGGCAGCCGCGCAAAGCCTGTCGCTGAACTTAGGGGGAGATGGCGCCGGCGGTGAGTCGACGGCGCGCCTGATCCAGATTATGGCCCTGGTCACGGTGCTCAGCCTAGCGCCGTCCATTCTGATCATGATGACGTCGTTCGTGCGCATCATGGTGGTGTTGTCCTTTCTGCGCACGGCGCTGGGCACCCAGCAAACACCGCCCAATCAGGTGCTGGTCAGTCTGGCGCTGTTTTTGACCCTGTTCGTAATGATGCCGACCTTCGAGGCAACCTTCACCCAGGGCATCAAGCCGCTGATCGAGGGCGACATCGAAGAGGCCGAGGCCTTCAAGCGCTCCGTCCAGCCATTTCAAAAATTCATGTCGTCCCATGTGCGCGAACAAGACATCGCCCTGTTCCTCGAAATCGCCAAAATTCCCGAACTGAAAGACAGTGCAGAAATGCCGCTGCAGGTGTTGATCCCGGCGTTCATGATTTCGGAACTGCGCCGCGCCTTTGAGATCGGCTTTTTGATCTTCGTGCCGTTCCTGATTATCGACATGGTGGTGGCGTCAGTGCTGATGTCGATGGGCATGATGATG
>JABMOG010000327.1 GCA_013204265.1 Rhodospirillales bacterium | reverse complement strand
GTCCGGCGAGGCTGTCGGGCGGCGAACAACTACGGGTCGCCATGGCCAGGGCGTTGGCGTCGAAGCCGAGCCTGCTGCTGGCCGACGAGCCGACCGGCAATCTCGACCCGGCAACGGCGAGCGATGTCTTCGAAGTTCTGTTGAAACTGGTACGCGGCGCCGGGCTGACCGCCCTGATCGCCACCCACAACCCCGACCTGGCGGCGCGCATGGATCGCACCGTCCGCCTCGAAGGCGGCCATCTGGTGGAGTAGGGCCACAACCCGCATCGTTTTTATCCACAAGCACGGCAATTTGTTGTGGATAACCTTTAACCACAGCACAAGATATGGTGACTTCGAAGGCTGGTTATGGAATCCTTGTCCATGGCCCATGCTGATTTCGTACATCTGCGCGTTCACAGCGCCTATTCGCTCTCGGAAGGCGCCATTCCGGTCAAGACACTGGTCGAAATGTGCGTCACCAAAAAGATGCCGGCCTGCGCCATTACCGACACCAACAATCTGTTCGGCGCACTGGAATTCGCAAGTGCCGCCGCCAAGGCCGGGGTGCAGCCGGTTATCGGCTGTCAAATGTCGATCAGTCGCGAAAAAGCAGGTGATGCTCAAGGCGACAAGGCGGGTATGGCAGCAGGAAAGATCGGTAGCCACGCCGCCCCGGAGGCCGATCCCGTGGTGTTGCTGGCACAAACCGACACCGGGTACCGCAACCTGCTGAAGTTGATCAGCCTCGCGTATTTGGGCGAAGCGGACGCCCCCGAGCCACCGCCAGACCCACAGGTGCCCATGTCGGCCCTGGAACGACACTCGGACGGGCTGATCGCCCTGACCGGTGGCCCGGCGGGACCAGTCGGGCGGCTGTTGCTGGACGGCCAGATGGACGACGCCCGCGCCTTGCTGGAGCGGCTGGCTGCGGCGTATCCGGGGCGGTTGTATATCGAACTGATGCGTCACGGCCTCGATGAGGAACGCCGCACCGAGCCTTTGTTTTTGGACCTCGCCTACGAATTTGAACTACCCATTGTCGCCACCAACGAATGCTTTTTCCCCGACGCCTCCATGCACGAAGCCCACGACGCGCTTATCTGTATCGCCGAAGGGGCCTATGTTTCAGGATCAGACCGCCGCCGCCTGTCGCCCGATCATGGTTTCAAATCGGCGACCGAGATGCGCGCCCTGTTCGCCGACCTGCCTGAAGCCGTCAACAACACCATCGTCATCGCCCGGCGCACGGCGTTTCTGGTCGAATCCATTGACCCCATCCTGCCGCCCTTCGATTGCGGCAAAGACCGGACCGAAGAAGATGAGCTGCGCGCCCAGGCCGCCGCCGGGCTGGAGGTGCGTCTGGAAAACCAAATCCTGACCCCGAATATGAACGCCACCGAGCGCGAACATGCCGCTGAACCTTATCTCCGGCGGCTCGACTATGAACTCAAAGTCATCGGCGACATGGGTTTTCCCGGTTACTTCCTGATCGTCGCCGATTTCATTCGCTGGACCAAGGACCAGGGTATTCCCGTCGGGCCGGGGCGCGGCTCGGGCGCCGGCTCGGTGGTCGCCTGGGCGTTGACGATCACCGATCTCGACCCGTTGCGGTTTGGCCTTTTGTTTGAGCGTTTCCTAAACCCGGAACGGGTGTCGATGCCTGATTTCGATATCGATTTCTGCCAGGAGCGGCGCGACGAGGTAATCCGCTATGTGCAGAACAAATATGGCCGTGACCATGTCGCCCAGATCATAACTTTTGGAAAACTGCAGGCCCGCGCCGTGCTGCGCGATGTCGGGCGGGTTCTCGAAATCCCCTACGGATATGTCGATAAAATCTGTAAACTGGTGCCGTCAAATCCAGCCAATCCGCCGACCCTGGACGAAGCCCTGGTGGCCGAGCCGCAATTGCGCCAAATGGCCAAAGAAGACCCCCAGATAGACAAGCTAATCCGCATCGGGCGTCAGTTGGAAGGCCTGTACCGACACGCTTCGACCCACGCCGCCGGCGTCGTTATCGGCGACCGGCCGCTGGATGAATTGATCCCGCTATATCGCGACCCGCGCTCGGACATGCCGGTATCCGGTTTTTCCATGAAATACGTCGAGGCAGCCGGGTTAGTGAAATTCGATTTTCTCGG
>JABMOG010000326.1 GCA_013204265.1 Rhodospirillales bacterium | reverse complement strand
GGTCGCCTGTTTGGCCGACGCCACGGCGTCTTCCAAACTGATTTCTCCGGCCAAGTGGCGCGCCAGCTCCGGCACCCCGACCGCCTTCATCGCCGGCAACGCCGCATCAAGCCCCTGCGCCACAAGCGCCCTGACTTCCTCCAGCGCGCCCTTGTCCAGCATGACATCGAAACGGGTTTCGCAGGCGGCGTACAGGTCTTCGCGCTCAGGCAGGACGGCGATTGTGAAAAATCGCGCCGCCAGGGCCGGCCCTTTGCTTTGCTCGGCCTGCCAGGCATCCAGCGTCAGCCCCGTGGCCTGCACCACCGCCATGGCGCGTGTCAGGCGTTGGCTGTCGCCGGGGGGCAGGCGGTCTGCGGCGCCAGGGTCGAGGGTCGCCAATTGCTGGCGGAACGCTTCGCCGCCGAGTTCCTCAAAGAGAACCCGCACCTCTTCGTTAATGTTATCGGGAATTTCAGGGACGGGGGCCAGGCCTTCGACCAGCGCCTTGATGTACATGCCGGTACCCCCGGTCACCAGCGGCAGCCGCCCGTCGGCCCAAGCGGTTTCGGTCTCGGTTCCCGCCAGGGTCAGCCAGCGACCAACGGAACACCGCTCCGCTGCCGCCATCACGCCGAACAGGGCATGCGGCGCCCTGGCCACGTCATCGGCACTCGGGCGCGCCGTCAGGACATCCAAGTCCCGGTACACCTGCATGCTGTCGGCGTTGATGACGACACCATCGAAGGCTTGCGCCAGGTCCATCGCCAGCGCCGATTTGCCGCTGGCGGTCGGCCCGGCGATGATGACAACGGGATTTAGCTCGGTCACGGCAGCAGTCCAGGGATTTCCAAAAAAACAAAAAAATCTATTTACAAACTATGCGCAGGACTTATATTTAACCAAATGGTTAAATATAATGATCACGCCTTGGACACCACCTTCCATGCCCTCGCCGACCCAACCCGGCGGGCCATCCTGGCGCGCTTATCCCAAGGTCAGGTATCGGTCGGGGAATTGGCGCGACCGTTCGAGATGTCGCTGCCCGCCGTTTCCAAACACCTGAAGGTTCTCGAAGGCGCCGAATTGATCACGCGCCACAGGGATGGACGGGTGTCGCGCATGGAATTCAACCCGGCCGCCCTGATGGGGGCCGTCGGCTGGATCACATATTACAAGAAATTCTGGGAAGGCCGGCTCGACCGGCTGGGCCGCTTCCTGGACGAAACCAAACCAACAGAGGGGGACGACAACAATGACACAAACACAAAGGGCTGACGCGCTCGACCAAAACCCGGTCTTGCGCATTACACGCACGTTCGACGCCAAACCAGAACGGGTTTATGCCGCCTTCACCAACCCCGGCGATTTGGAAAAATGGTTCGGCCCGGACGGCGTCAACTGCATCGTCCACGACATCGACCCCCGCCCCGGCGGCGCGTATAGCTTCACCATGCGAGGCGAGAATGGCGAGGAACATCCGCTGTCGGGGATATTTAAAGAGGTCATCAAAAACCAAAAACTGGTCTACACCTGGGTCTGGGAAACCGGCACCATGGCCGGGATTGAGACCCGGGTAACCCTGGACTTCAAGGCGGTCAGCGACGGCACCGAACTGACCCTGACGCACGAATTGCTGGCGTCGGAAACCGCCGTCGAAATGCACAACGTCGGCTGGTCGGGGTCTTTCGACTGCCTGGCTGTCGAACTAATAAATCAACCCCATTAAACAAGGAGACACCATCTTATGAGCGCACCCATTACCGGCGGCTGCCTGTGCGGCGCCGTCAGATACGAATGCACCGCCGAACCGGTAATGGCCGGACATTGCCACTGCCGGAAATGCCAACACGTAACAGGCGGGGCCAAGGCTTCTGCGTTCGCGGTGCCAGAGGATTCGGTGACGGTGACGGGCGAACTCACAAATTTCGATTTCGAAGCCGACAGCGGTGGCATGACAAACCGTCAATTCTGCCCCACCTGTGGCGTCCCGCTGACAAGCGGTTCCACCGGCATGCCCGGCCTGGTAATCATTTACGCTGGCAGCCTGGATGACCCGAGTATTTTCGTGCCCGGCATGGATATCTACACCGACAGCGCCCAGCCCTGGGACCATATGGACCCGGACCTGCCTAAGTTCCCCGGCATGCCTGAAATGCCCGAATAATGGTAGATTTTCACGACAAACGATTTCCAGGTGAATCCGATGAATACCGGATACAACGGAACAAATTGATCGCCGCGGAAATAGAACTGCGAAAGCACATCGAACAGGTCGCGGCTCAACGCCGCCGCCTGCCGGTGGGAGGGCGGCTGAAAGAAGACTATGTCTTTGAAGAAGGGGCGCCCGATCTCTCGGACCGAACAACCGTAAACCAGACTTCCATGTCCGCTCTCTTTGCAGACGGCAAGGACTCGCTGGTCGTCTATAGCTTTATGTACGGTCCCCAGGCCAAAACGCCGTGCCCCATGTGCACGTCGCTGCTGGACAGCCTCAACGGTGCAGCTCTTCATATCCGCCAACGGGTAAATCTAGCAGTGGTCGCCAAGGCGCCTGTACAAAAAATCCGCAACTGGGCGATGCAGCGGAATTGGGAAAATCTGCGGCTTTTGTCCTCTGGCGGCACCACATACAACGCGGATTACTTTGGAGAAGCGCCTGACGGAGACCAAATCTCCATAGTCAACGTGTTCCAACGAACCGGCGATGTGATCAACCACACCTACAATTCCGAATTAATCTTTGTGCCGCCCGAAGAAGGACAGAACCCTCGCCATGTAGACACCCTCTGGCCGTTATGGAACGTGTTCGACCTGACGCCCGAAGGCCGGGGCGAGGACTGGTTTCCCAGGGTAACTTACGACTGAGCACGATGGGTTTAGGGACGTAAAAACAAAAATTCGACATCCAACCTTCAGGAACTTGCAGTCTTAAGAAGGAGAACATAGGGTCGGGCCGTGGAAAATGTCCTGACCCTCGTCGCCCCCCAAGGCGCCCTTGAAGACGGCCTTGTCGCCTCTGTAACGGAGGCGCTTAAACGTCTTGGTGTTGAGGTGTCCCCGCCCGACTGGCTGTCCGAGGGCGAGGCTTGTGACATATCCTTCGCGGGGCCGGATTTGCAATCCGCCAGGGAATCCGCTCAGGCCACAATGGGCGGTGCAGCGGTGGACTTTTTTGCGCAACACACCGAAAATCGGCGCAAAAAAATTCTCATCGCCGACATGGATTCCACCATTGTGACGACCGAAACCCTGGACGAGTTGGCCGCGCATGCCGGCCGTGGCCCCGAGATCGCCGCTATTACCAAACGTTCCATGTTAGGGGAAATCGATTTCACCGAAGCCGTCTATGCGCGCGTCGCCATGCTGGCGGGCCTTGAGATCTCGGCCTTCGATGAAACCCTGGCCGGGGTGCGCCTGAGCCCCGGCGCGGAAACTCTGGTCCGCACCATGACCGCCGATGGCGCTTATGCGGCGTTAGTGTCCGGCGGATTCGAGAATTTCACCGGCCCGGTGGCGGTTCTGGCCGGGTTCAATGAGCACCGCGCCAACCGCTTCGAGGTCGAGGGCGGACGCCTCACCGGGCGGGTTATCAAACCCGTTCTCGGCCCTGGCGCAAAACTGGATGTCTTGCAGGAAATGGTCTCAAAACGCGGGTTGGCGCTGTCCCAAGCCCTGGCCATCGGCGACGGCGCCAACGACGTGCCGATGATCCGCGCCGCCGGACTGGGCATCGCTTACCGGGGCAAGCCCGTCGCCCGGGCGGCGGCGGACGTGCGCATCGACCACACGGAGCTGACGACGGCCTTGTTCGTGCAGGGATACCGGCGAAGCGACTTCGCACCTAAGCCTTAAAAAAATCAGCCCTTGGTGATACGGATAGCGACGAAGCGCAGGCCGCTTTGGCCTTCCAGCAGCATCAGCACCGATTTGCGCCCGGCTTTTTTAGCCTCTTTCACTTTGGCCTCAATGACGTCGGGACTGGATGCCTCCTGCTGGCTGATTTCGACGATCAGGTCGCCGGGGCGAATGCCCTTCTCGGCAGCCGGGCCTTTTTCATCCACGCCCACCACGACGACGCCCTTGGTGTCCTTGTCGAGCGAGAATTTTTCTTTCAGCGCCGCATTCAGCGAAGATAGCTTGAGGCCCAGCGCCTTGACGGTGCGGACCTTGCTCTTCTTCTCGTTGTTCTTGGGCGAATCACCTTTAGCCGCGGTTTTCGTCGTGGCGTCGTCGAGTTCCTCGATTGTGGCGCTCAGGGTAATTTGCTCGCTGTTGCGCCAGATTTTGAGAGGTACGGATTTACCGACTTCCGTATCGGCGACGATGCGGGGCAGGCTGCGCATCTTGTCGACCTTTTGATTGTTGAATTCCAGGATCACGTCGCCGGGACGGATTTTCGCTTTCTCAGCCGGGCCTTCGGGAATCACGTTGGCGACAAGCGCACCGGTGGATTCTGTCAAACCCAAGGTCTCGGCGATTTCATCCGTCACCGCCTGGATATGCACGCCCAGCCAGCCACGGCGCACTTGGCCGTGTTTGATCAGTTGCTTGATGACCGGTTCTGCGACCGACGACGGAATGGCGAAGCCGATACCGACGCTGCCGCCGGACGGCGAGAAGATAGCGGTATTGATACCGATAACCCCGCCTTTCAGGTTAAACATCGGGCCACCCGAATTGCCCCGGTTGATAGAGGCGTCGGTCTGAATGAAATCGTCATAAGGCCCGGAATTGATGTCGCGGCCGCGGGCGGAAATAATACCGGCGGTCACCGTTCCGCCCAGGCCAAAGGGGTTGCCGATCGCGACTACCCAGTCGCCGACGCGCGATTTACTAGAGTCGCCGAAAGTCACGCCCTTCAGGGCCGTTTCGGGTTTGACCTTGAGCACGGCAAGGTCGGTTTTCGGATCGCGCCCAATCAGTTCGGCAATGAGTCGGGTATTGTCATGCAGAATAACCGTAATTTCATCGGCGTCCTGGATGACATGGTTATTGGTCACGACATAGTTGCCGTCCCCGAAGATAAACCCGGATCCCAGCGATGTCGCCTTGCGGGACTTTTGTTCCTGCTGGTTGCGGTCAAAAAATTCCTTGAAGAAATCCTCGAACGGCGATCCCGGCGGCAATTTTGGCAGTTCCATGCCGCTGCGCCCTTCGATCACCTGGGTCGTCGAAATATTGACCACCGACGGCAGCAGTTTCTCGGCCAGATCGGCGAAACTCTCCGGCGCCCCCTTGGCATTGACGGTGCCGGGCGCCGCCATCAGAGCCACCATCAGGAAAGCCATCAGGGCCGGTGCGGTCAAACTTTTGTAAAGCCGGTGCGCGGGGGCGAGGTTCGTCATAACTAATTTGGTTCCTATTACAAAGCAGGCCGCTTCAAAAAAAACTTGCCTGCGATTTAATCCTTTCGGCGCGCCGTTTCAACCATGTTAACGGGGCCGATAACCATTAAGTGATCTCTAAATATGGTCGAACGATGGCCGCACCGGGGCGTGTCTGTGGCATATCGCTGGTCGGCAGGGGCGAATACCATCATCCCAACACCAGCCACAAGATGAAAACACCGGCGAATGCGGCACCGATGCCCACACCCCGGATGGTGCCGGACGGCAGTGCGATTACCTGCGCCATCATCCGTTTCATGGCGTCCGGGAACAGGGAATAGAGGATTCCCTCCATGGCGATGGCCAGCCCCAGTGCCGTCCAGAGTGCCGTCCACAGGATCGAAACCGGCTCATCCATGCCCTCACCCTTTCGGCAACGGGGTTATTATTTCTTCTTGGTGCCGAAGTAACGGAAAAACTCCGAATCCGGGCTCAACACCATGGTTGTGCCTTCGCCCAGAGCTTCGCCGTAGGCTTCCATGGAGC
This sequence comes from Rhodospirillales bacterium, assembly GCA_013204265.1. Classification (GTDB taxonomy): domain Bacteria; phylum Pseudomonadota; class Alphaproteobacteria; order Rhodospirillales; family Casp-alpha2; genus Casp-alpha2. The sequence goes on along the minus strand of JABMOG010000326.1, from coordinate 6,440 downwards.
GGTAGAAATCGAAGAATTCCGGGTCCTGACCGAAGGCATTGCCGAGAATCCGGTTGCGTTCACCTTCGCCCTGACCACGCAGGATTTCCGACTGGCGTTGCGCCTCGGCGATAATGATGGTGCGTTCCCGGTCGGCCAAAGCCTGAATTTTCAGCTTCTGCTCTTCGCCTTCGGCGCGCAGTTGCGACGAATAGGCAACCCGGTCGGACCGCATCCGGTTATACACCGATTGTGCCGTCTCGTCGGGCAGATCGGTACGTCCGATGCGCACATCGACAACCTCGGTTCCGAACTCGGCAGCCTGTGCCTTCATTTGTTTGGTGATGACATCCATCACCTCGGCGCGTTTTTGGGTCAGCATATCGGCCAAATGAATTTTACCGATTTCCGCACGGATATTGGCGTTCAGACGGTTGCCGAAGACCTGGCGGAAGTTGGCATCGGTGCCCGCGCGTTTGCGGAATTCCAAGGCGTCGACGATACGGTAACGGGCAAAGGCGTCGACGTTGATGCGTTTCTGGTCGGACAGGATGACTTCCTGCACCGGCGGGTCGAGATCAAGAATGCGCCGGTCGTAATATTCGACGTTCTGCACGAAGGGGATTTTGAAATCCAGGCCGGGGGCGCGGACCAGGCGGACCGGGCTGCCGAATTGCAGGACCAGGGCTTGTTGCGTCTGATGCACGGTGAACAGACCGCTGTAGGCGACGACGCCGAGAACGATCAGGATGGCGCCGAAAATGGCTAAAAAGGATTTATTCATTACTTGGCTCCTTGCCGGCGTTTTTGCAATTCCGGCAGCGGTAAATATGGCACCACGCCGGTGCCGCCCGCGCCCTTATCGATGATGACCTTGTCGGCGCCCTTGAGAACCTGTTGCATGCGCTCCAGGTAGAGCCGCCGCGTTGTCACGTCCTTGGCGTTTTTGTAGGTCTCAAAAACGGAAATAAACCGCTTGGCCTCACCGTCGGCCTCTTTGGTGATCTTTTCCTTATAGGCACTGGCCGCCTGAATCAGCGTCTGCGCCTTACCCTTGGCCTTGGGAACGATATCGTTCTTGTAGGCGGTGGCTTCGTTGATTGATCGTTCCTGGTCCTGGCGCGCACGCTGCACGTCGTGGAAGGCGTCGATGACCTCTGCCGGCGGATCGGCTTTTTGAAGCTGTATTTCGGCGATGGCAACGCCGGCGCCGTAATCGTTCAGAATCTGTTGCAAAAGCGCCCGCGATTGCTGCTGCACCTGCTGGCGTTTGCCGGTGGTGGCGTCTTCAAGCCCGGTCTGGCCGATAATTTCACGCATCGCGCTTTCGGCGGCGATCTTGATGGTGCCTTCCGGGTCACGGATGTTGAACAAAAAGTCCGCCGCGCTCTTGATCCGCCACTGAACCACGAAATCAATATCAATGATGTTCTGGTCGCCGGTCAGCATCAGGCTTTCCTGCGGAACATCACGTCCCTTGCCGCGCCCACTGCGGCCTTCGCCAATTTCGCGGAAACCAACGGTAACGGTGTTGGTACGCTCGACATTGGGTTTCAAGACCTCGCCGATGGGCGACGGAAACCAGTAGTTAAGTCCCGGCGTGGTGTGCTTGACGAATTTACCAAACAACAGCTCGACACCCTGTTCGCCGGGCTGGACCCGGTAAAAACCGCTGCCGGCCCAAAGCGCCGCCACCGCCAGCACGATCAGGATAATGCCCCGCGAGCCACCGGCCCCGCCGGGAACGAAGCGTTTTAAGCTGTCCTGGCCACGGCGCAGCATTTCCTCAATATCGGGAGGCGTCGGGCCGCTCTGGCCTCCGCCGTTTCCGCCACCGCCCCAAGGGCCTTGGCCGCCGCCTTGTGAATTCCACGCCATAATCAATCGTTCCTATTCAAACACTAAAATACAGATGAAACCTTGTAATTTCGGTTTCGTGCGTTACTTCCTATAGCGAACGCGGGTGGCATACAAGCCACCCGGCCCGGACGCCCCTAATCTGCGTCCGGTATTTCTTTAATTTGTTTCATTTTACGGAGATTTCAAGGATGGCTGGTGTCAGCGAACAAGAAATTTTAGATGCGCTTGCGAAAGTAACCGAGCCGGATTCCGGTAAGGACATCGTCAGCGCCGGCATGATTAGTGGCCTGCAGACCAAAGGCGGGCATGTCGCCTTCGCAATCGAAGTCGATCCGGCCAAGGGTGCCGAACTGGAGCCCATGCGCAAACTAGCGGAAGAAGTCGTCTACGCCATAAAAGGCGTGATTTCCGCCACCGTGGTGCTGACCGCCGAGCGCGGTGCCGATGCGCCGCCACCGGCTAAATCCGGCCCCGGCATGGGTGAGCCCGGCGGCCCGGTGCCAAAAATGGGCGCACCGGAAATACTGCAGGGCGTTAAGTCCATCATCGCCGTCGCCAGCGGCAAGGGCGGCGTCGGCAAATCGACGACCGCCGTCAACCTGGCGCTGGGCCTGGCCGCCGGCGGCCGCCGTGTCGGCCTGCTGGACGCCGATATTTACGGCCCTTCGATGCCCCGCATGATGGGCATTACCGGACAGCCGACCTCAAGCGACGGAAAAAACCTCGACCCGCTGGAAAATTACGGCATCAAAGTGATGTCCATGGGTTTCCTGGTCGAAGAAGACACGCCGATGATCTGGCGCGGACCGATGGTACAATCGGCCCTGGAACAGATGATGCGCGACGTCAACTGGGGTGAACTGGACGTTATGGTCATCGATATGCCGCCAGGCACCGGTGACGCGCAGCTGACTATGGCCCAGCGGGTGCCGCTGACGGGGGCGATCATCGTCTCGACGCCGCAGGACATTGCCCTGCTCGACGCCCGGCGCGGGCTCAACATGTTCCGCAAGGTCAACGTGCCAGTGCTGGGGTTGATTGAGAACATGAGCTATTTCAATTGCCCCCATTGCGGCGAGCGCTCCGACATCTTCAGCCACGGCGGCGCGCGGTCCGAAGCCGAACGTTTGGGCATGGACTTCTTAGGGGAAGTCCCGCTGCACATGGAAATCCGCGAAACCTCGGATTCCGGCAAACCCATTGTCGTCTCGAACCCCGACAGCGAACACGCCAAAGCCTATGTTTCCATCGCGGAAAAGACCTGGGCCAACATCGAAAGCGCGCTCGGCGAACAGTCCGCCGCGGTGCCGAAAATCGTCGTTCAGTAACCCCACAGCATCCGCTTTTTGCCAAAAAGCCCTGTTCCATCCGGAGCAGGGCTTTTTTTGGCTTACCACGCCCCCGTTTTCCCCTACCATAGAGCCCATGCGTATCTGGGGGACTGCAAAACTGATCACCACACTCGCCCCGGCCCTGTTGCTGGCCGGGGTCGCCGTCTTTGGTGCAGCCGGCGCGGCGGCGGAAATGTCCAAGCCGCTACCGGCCAAGGATTGCCAGCGCTTGCGCCTGGCGCTCGAAGGTAACCTGCCGTTCGGCCCCGGATTCCGGCGGCTCACTGTGCAATTCCCGAAAAACACCCAGGACATCGAAGGCCACGTCTGCCGCCTGTTGACCATGGGCACCGGCGCCCACATGGAAGGCTATGGCATCGCCTCGCTCAAGGACATGTCCACCAAAGTCCGTGGCGCGCTGACGGCGGCCGGGCTGGCGGCGACCCCCGAGATGGCCCAGTTTGCCGAGACCTCAAAGCATGGCCGCGAGGTCTTCGCGCTGTATAAAGACAACGCCATGTGCGTTACCACCATCGTTGTCGGCGTCGTTCCCGGCGCGGTCCCGGCGGCGGATGCGGTCAAAGACGGCAAGGTCAGCTTAAGCAAGCTGAAACCCCATCAGCGCGAATGGTGGATTTCCATCGACTGCTTCACCCTGCCGCCCAAGGCCCAGGTCGAAGCCCTTATCGAAGATGTTCAGGGAACCGCCGGCGATGCCCTGCCGAAAACCGAGTCATCGTCGGAATTCGACCTGCCCGAAGACCCGACCGGCGTCGAAGGCCTCAAATAATCTTTAGGCCTTACCTCTTGCGGTCGAAAATAACGAAGCCATAAGCCGGCCCGCCTTCTTTTTCCGGCTCGCGGTCCTGGCGGTCGACCTCAACCCACTCGGCTTTGTCGAAATCGGGGAAATACGCATCGCCCGGCGGCGTGTCGTGGATTTCGGTAATATACATGCGCTCAGCCCGGTCAATCGCCTGGCCGTAAATTTCGGCGCCGCCGATGATGAAAATCTCCGGCACGGCGCCATCCAGCCCCCACAGCTCTTCCAGCGCCATCGCCGTTTTCAGGGCATCGTCCAGGTCATGCACGACTTCGGCATCGACGGCCTGATACTCCGGGTTGCGGGTAATGACGATGTTGGTCCGCCCGGCCAGGGCGCTGCCGATCGACTGATACGTCTTGCGGCCCATGATGATGGGGTGGCCCATAGTCACCGCCTTGAAGAATTTGAGGTCTTCGGACAGGTGCCACGGCATCGCGCCATCGAGGCCGATAACCCGGTTGTCGGCCATCGCGGCGATCAGGGAAATACGCATCAAACCCTTCCCCTCAGACCGCGATCGGGGCTTTGATGTGGGCGTCGGCGGCGTAGCCTTCAAGCGTGAAATCCTCGAAGGCAAAGGCGAAAATATCGCTGACATCCGGCCTCAACGTCATGGTCGGCAACGCCTTCGGGGTGCGCGACAACTGCAGGTCGGCCTGCTCGAAATGGTTGGCGTAGAGATGCGCGTCGCCGAAGGTATGGACGAAATCGCCGAGCCCCAGCCCCGCCACCTGCGCCACCATCTGCGTCAACAGGGCGTAGGATGCGATGTTGAACGGCACGCCCAAAAACACATCGGCGCTGCGCTGGTACAACTGGCACGACAATTTGCCATCGGCGACATAGAACTGGAACAGGCAGTGGCACGGCGGCAGCGCCATATGGTCGACATCGGCGACGTTCCAGGCGCTGACGATATGACGGCGCGAATCGGGGTTGCTCTTGATCGCCTCAACGACGGCGGAAATCTGATCAATCGCGCCACCCTCCGGCGTAGGCCAAGACCGCCACTGGTGCCCATACACCGGCCCCAGATCGCCGTCCGCATCGGCCCATTCGTCCCAGATACGCACGCCGACATCGTTCAGCGCCTTGACGTTGGTGTCACCATCGAGGAACCACAGCAATTCATGGATGATCGATTTCAGATGCAGTTTCTTGGTCGTCAGCAACGGAAACCCGGCACTGAGATCGAACCGCATCTGATAGCCGAAGACACTCTGCGTACCGGTCCCGGTACGGTCGCCCTTGAGCGTGCCGTTGGCGCGAATGTGACGGAGAAGGTCGAGATATTGTTGCATCGGAACCTGTAAACGGTTGGCGGCGGAGCCGGAGAATCACCGATTTTACCCCAGCGCGGCGGCGGCGCAAAGGGCGGGAACCTTTGGAACCCATGCAATTGAGTACGGTGGTGCCGGAACTGCCTAGAATTGAACAATAACCTGTATGGTGTGCGAGTGGATGATGAACTTTTATCCATAACTAGATTAATAAAATTCGCGGGGAAATTTGATGGCTAAATTCGTTATAAAACAAACATCGGGCAGGGGAGTAAGTCATCCTGTTGTAGCTCGACTTGTTTTGCAAATTAAGGATGCCATTACCCTTGCTCGACTCGATCAAGAAACTAAGGACTCCATATTCAATGCTTGCAGATCTGATCTCTCGTCTCACCTAGGGAAATGTTGGGATATATGGGATTGGCTGGAAAGAGAGCAGCGACGGTGTAATGAGGAATACACTCCAAGTAAGGATATGATTGTCCAGATACCTCAAATTCATAACCTTGAAAGGGAGATCGAAAATTTCCTGTATGAAGCCAAGAATTTTTTACGGGATTTGCTCAACAACGTTGTCAGTCCATGTTTTCCTGAAATTGATTTTTCCGATGCCCGTTCGTTCTTTGATGCAAAGAGTGATGGTGACGGTCCTTTTGTAAAATGGGCTGAAACAAATTTTGGTGCTGATGATGGCTTTACCAAAATGCTTAGAGAAGATCAGGTTTGGATTAAGGAGCTTGTCCGTAAGAGAAATTGCATTGAGCATCCTAACGGCAAATCAGGAGTTCTTACCGTGCAGAACATTGAAGCTCATGGTGACGGAAGGATTATCGCTCCGGTTTGGCAAAGGACGGGGACTGAGCCTGAATTCATTTCTATTGGATTGGCAACATATTGCCACCACCTTCTGAGCTTTGCGGAAGAAGTCATACTCTTTGGATGCATATTGAAGAATTCACATACCGACATGATTACCTTTTCTGAAATTCCAGAGGAAGATCGGGATGCTGAATGTCCCATTCGGTTCAGAACTGTTTTCAAAGACGGCTTCCCTAAGTAACAACAAGGTGGGGGCACCATACTAAAATGCCCATGATCGAACCGTAAATCCCCCCCTTCCCTTGCGCTCCCCCCCTCCGAATCCCTATATTAGCGGTGCCGGCT
>JABMOG010000325.1 GCA_013204265.1 Rhodospirillales bacterium | reverse complement strand
GCCGAGTTCACCAGCAACAAGGCCTGGGGCAGTGAAGGCTATCTGACCGACAAGGGGCTGATCCCGATGTCCGAAAAAGAACGGGCCGATTGGAACAGGAAGGTGAAGACCCTTGCCAACCTGAGCATGTAAGAAAAACGAACCCTCCCAGCAGTATCGGTGGAGGCCGGATGTACGTCACGCCGGTACTGCCATGGAGGATTTCGTGGGGTGGAGGATCAAAGGAAATGACCTCCGCACCCACGATTTAAATTCTTAAAACTGAAAAATTATTTCATAAAATATAGTGGTATCCCTCATGACAATTATTAGCCCGATAACATTCATCCACGAAGGGGCCCGCATGATAGCCCTGAAGGCGGCGGAAAGAAGGGTGTCGAGGGACCTCGATGTTCCGTTGGTTGAAAAAATTTCCACCAAGGGCCTGAGTGTACATTATGGGGAGGCGCCGGCTCTTTTCGATATCGACCTGAGCATCCCCGAAAAACAGGTGACGGCCCTGATCGGCCCTTCCGGTTGTGGTAAATCCACGTACCTCCGTTGCCTGAACCGCATGAACGACCGGATTAATGGCTGCAAGGTAGAGGGTTCGGTGTTGATAAGTGGTCGGGATATCTATTCCCCCGAACAGAATGTTTCGGAGCTCCGGGCAAAGGTGGGAATGGTGTTCCAGAAACCCAATCCATTTCCCAAATCGATTTACGAAAATGTTGCCTACGGGCCTCGGATCCACGGCATGGCGTCCCATAAGGACGATATGGACGAGATTGTTTTCACCAGTCTCAAGCGGGCCGGATTACTGGCCGAAGTCCAGGACCGGATGAAATTACCAGGGACCAGTCTTTCCGGTGGGCAACAGCAGCGATTGTGCATTGCGCGAACCATTGCGGTCCGGCCGCAAGTCATTCTTATGGATGAGCCCTGTTCTGCCCTGGATCCAATCGCGACGAAACAAATCGAAGCCCTGATTGAAGAATTGGCCGAAAACTTCACCATCGTTATTGTCACCCATTCGATGCAACAGGCGGCACGGGTGTCACAAAAGGTTGCCTATTTTCACACCGGGCGGTTGATCGAAGAGGGTGACGCCGCTCAAATATTTACCGCCCCCCAAGACGAATTAACCCGAAATTACATTTCCGGGCGGATTGGGTAGAAGCACATTGTAAATTGATGGACTCTCTTATTCTCATTGTTGAAGACGAAGCGCCGCAGGCGGAGATGCTGCGTTATAATCTGGAAAAAGAGGGTTTCCGCACCAGCTTGGCCAGCAATGGCGAAGAGGCTATCGCGCGTGTGGATATGGAGATTCCCGATCTGGCCGTTGTCGATTGGATGTTGCCGGAACGTTCAGGAATTGACGTATGCCGGTGGCTCCGCGTTCAACCCGAGACCAGGAATCTACCAATTATCATGCTGACGGCGCGCGGAACGGAAGGGGACAGGGTCCTCGGCCTGCAAGCCGGCACCGACGACTATGTGGTCAAGCCGTATTCTCCGAAAGAAATGATCGCCCGTATACAGGCCCTTTTGCGGCGAAGCGCCGTGCGCATGGCGGGTGAAGAGATGGCGTATGCCGGCGTGGTGATGGACATGGACGCCCATAAAGTGATGCGGGACGGCAAGGTCGTGCATTTGGGCCCGACCTCGTTTGCGATATTGAAAACGCTGATGGAGCGACCCAATCGGGTTTTTTCAAGGGACTCTCTTCTAAGGCGCGTTTGGGGGGACAGCCTTCATGTCGAACCCCGGACGGTAGATGTGCATATCCGTCGGCTCCGAAAATCCAAGAATGCCCACGGCGGCGCGAACATCATTCGCACTGTCAGGAGCGCCGGTTACGCTATTGACGCTGATTCCTAATAGCCAATCTTCTCAGCGTCGAACGCTCAGGGCCTCTTCCGATGTGTATGGTTCGGGGTGCTTTATCGGAAATAGATAACGCCGAAACTGGCTGGCGCAGGCGGCCCAGGAAAATTTCTCGGCGAACGCGAGGCAATCGCGTTTTTCAAGCAACAGTGCGCCGTCGATAGCGGCTCCGAGATCTTCGTCGAGCCGCCCAACTTTGTCGCCGGTAATTACGTCAATGGGTCCCATGACCGGGTAGGCGGCGACGGGAACGCCGCAGGCGAGCGCTTCCAGTAGAACGAGTCCAAAGGTATCCGTTCGGCTGGGGAAGACGAACACGTCGGCGGCGTTGTAATGGCGCACCAGGCCCTCGCCTTCGGTCGCCTGCACAAACTTGCCGACGTTGCCGTGATCCAGACTCCCCGGGTCTCCGTCACCGGGCCGGAACAGGAGCCGGTGCAAGGCGACGGCGACCTGATCGGGCAGCTTCCGGTAGAGGCATCCGTTGACGAAATGCCGATCCGGCTTATCGTGCCGGATGGCAGTGTCATGCGCCATGAGCCATGAGCGCGGTCCTCTGATTGGAACCCAATCTGCGAAATTCATCAGGGCCAGCGGTCTGAGCGCCGCATCAACAGGCCGGATACATGACCACACCCGACCGGGGCAAACCATCTTCAAAAAAACTCTTGCAACGCAGGGGGGCGTCCACACATGACAATGCCCTCCTACAGAATGATGCGAGCAGATTTGCGATTGCCAATCGGTTTTTGTGATAGATTGCCGGTGAATGGACTATCGCGCATACCGGTTCTCTTAGGTCATCAAAATGGGAACAAAAACTAAAAAAACCTAATGGCATTGATTACCTGATAACTGTTAGGGTCGATGCGCGGAACGGAGAGCCCCATGGATAAAATATTCGATATTACGCAGCCACTTGTCGCCGCCGTCTCGCGGATGATTCAAAATTTCATTGAATATTTGCCGCAGTTCGTGGGTGGGTTACTTCTTCTCCTCATCGGTTGGTTGGCGGCAAAGCTTTTCCGTGCCCTTACCGTACGCCTTGCCGGGGGCATGGATCGGGCTTGGGATATCCTCAAGCTCCGCAAAGAAACGTCTAAGGAAACCCTTAGCGCTTCGGCTGTGGAAATCATTGGCGCCGTCGTGTTTTGGGTCGTGTTGCTGTTCTTCGTCACCGCCGCAAGCAACGTTTTCGGCTTCAAGATGTTTACCGGTTGGCTTGACCAGTTAATTTCACATCTGCCCAATATTTTTGCCGGCGCGCTAATTATTGGCGCCGGATTTGTGCTGGGCAATCTTGCCCGCGACGGGGTGGTAACATCGATGGGAACCGTCAGCCCTCAGCAACGCGAACTCCTTGGCAGAATTGTTCAGGTGTTCATCATCATTTTGCTTGTTATCGTTGGCGTCGATCAGGTGGGCATCGATATCTACATCGTCAACACCGTGGTGGGTATCGCATTCGGCGGTCTGTTGTTTGGGCTCGCGCTTGCTTTTGGTCTTGGTTTTAAAACGGTGGCCAGCAATCTCATTGCGACGCGCTATCTGAAGAGCGACTACGAAATTGGCAATTTGGTTCGGATTGGCGAGATTGAAGGTAAAATTATTGATCTCACTTTCACCTCTGTCGTTCTCGATACGACGGACGGGCGCATGATCGTGCCGGCGCGCTTGTTTACCGAGCAAGTCAGCTTGCTCTTGGAACGGAACCGTTCCGATGGCTGAAAAAATTCAGCTCGCCATCGATTACGTTCAATCCCACCCCGATGAAGTCGCGAGAGTATTGGAAGTGCAAGGTGTAGAGGAAACCGCCGCATTTCTGGAACAGATAGCGGATGCTCTGTCAGCCAAGGTTCTGGGCCACATGCTACCGTCCCCGGCGGCACGGTGTGTCCAGGAAATGTCGACGGATGTCGCGGCAAAAATTCTTGCCCACATGCACCCCGTTGCTGTTGCTTCAATTTTCCGCTGCCTTAACGAGGAAACACGGGAATCCTTGCTACAAAGAATGCCGAAGCGGATCGGCTTTATGTGTGCCGTAATCTTGAATTATGCCCG
>JABMOG010000324.1 GCA_013204265.1 Rhodospirillales bacterium | reverse complement strand
TGCCGACGGTCCACGTTGATATGGTTCTTGTAACCGTAGTGGCTCTTGCCATGCTTCTTGGTCCACCGGGCATCGGTGTCTTTCTGGCGGAACTTGGCCGGTTTATCCGCCCAGCCCTCCGGCGTTTCACCGGCTTTGATCTTTGCATTCTCATCACGCTTGTTGTGCTGGGTGGGAACGGAGACGATGGAGGCGTCGATGATCTGTCCGCCCATCGCCAGATAACCTTTGTCTTTCAAATAGCTGTCGAAGTTCTCGAACACCGTCGTGATCATGCCGGCCCGCGCCAACTGCTCTCGGTACAGCCATACCGTCTTGGCATCGGGAACCTTGTCCTCAAGGCCCAACCCTAAAAACCGGACGAAGGAAAGCCGGTCACGAATTTGGTATTCCACCTGATCGTCCGACAAATTGTAAAGCGCACAGAGCACGATGGCCTTGAACATCACCACAGCATCCCAAGGCTTGCGACCCGCCGCCGACTTGCGCTGATTGGCCGGTTTGCGCCAGACCGCTTCAAGATGGGGGCGGAAATCCTCCCACGGGACGACGCTGTCTATCTTCAACAGCGGGTCATTCTTGGCATCCAAGCCAGCATAGCGATTAGCAACATCAAAAAATCCAAGCTGGCTCATATTCTATCCCTTTGATCTCAAACTCATGCTATCGTGATTCTATCAGATCAATGAGCCAGAGAGGGCATTTTTAGAGATGCCCCTTAAATAACGCTCGGAAAAACTTTCCGGGAACGTCCCCTTGTGCTCGCCACGGCTAATAAAACGCTTTACCATCCCGACGAACCTAATAAACCATAAAAGTTTATGCGTTTTGGAGGACGGAGAATCGATTGTGTCTGAACAGGAATTGGAAAACCTTTCCGGAATTGAATTGTTGTCGGTTCTGGACCCTGGCGATCTAAAAAAGATCGAAGAGGCTTGTAGTTTCAAGCGCTATGCTGCGCACGAGCAGATCATCGACCGGCAAAGCGAATCGACGGATGTTTTTTTCGTCGTCCAAGGGTCCGTCCGCGTCGTTAACTATTCGCTTTCCGGTCGGGAAATCGCCCTCGACGATATGGCGGCGGGAACCTATTTCGGCGAATTGGCTGCGCTGGACGGCGAACCCCGTTCGGCCAGTGTTATGGCTCTTTCCGATTGTCTAATCGCGGCGCTGCCCCAAGAACAGTTCCTGGCGCTTTTGGAAAAACATTCTTCCATTGCCCTGAAGGTTATGAAAATTTTGGCGCGGGTCGTGCGCACCTCGACCGACCGCATCATGGATTTGAGTACTCTGGCCGCCAACAACAGGGTTCAAGCCGACTTGTTGCGCCTGGCCAAGGGCCATGTGAGAGACGACAACACGGCGGAAATATCGCCCATTCCCCTGCATAGCGATATTGCCAGCCGGGCTTCGACAACCCGCGAAACCGTTGCTCGCGTTCTCAACGACCTGGCCCGGCGCAATGTCGTCGAACGACAGAAAGAGGCCCTTGTGGTTATGGATGTGGACCTGCTCAGCGACATGGTTGAAGAGGTTCGGGGCGAATAATTTTCCCCCGCAGCGGCCCCAGGCAAAATAGAATATACTAATATGCCGAAAGGGATATGCTGCGTGAGGTCGGGATGCGCTCTTCCCCGCGCTGCAACAGATTGACTTGATTCAATGAATCCGCCATCATCCAGAAAATCACAGGGGAAAATTCACCATTTTTGTGAATTCTGGTACCTCGCTAGCTTGGCTTCGGTTGCGTTGGTTGGCATGTCGTAAGTTTTAGGAAACAGCAATGGCGAAAACTATTCTGATCGTCGAAGATAACGATTTGAACATGAAACTGTTCAATGACTTGCTGCAGGCGCATGGCTACGAAACGGTTCAAACCATGGATGGCCGGGACGTTCTTCAACTGGCCCGCGATCACAGCCCTGACCTGATCATTATGGATATCCAGTTGCCGGAAATTTCCGGCCTGGAAGTCACCAAGATGCTAAAGGCGGATGACGACCTAAAACATATTCCCGTGATCGCTGTGACGGCGTTTGCGATGAAGGGGGATGAGGTAAAAATCCGTGAAGGTGGCTGCGAAGGGTATATTGCCAAACCGATTTCGGTGCCGACGTTCCTTGAAACGGTTGCCAAGTTTTTAAACTGACCGGCCCGATAGAAAATACCTAAAATCAGGAACCGCTCATGTCGGCGCGCATTCTAATCGTCGATGATCAGCCAGCCAGCATCAAGATGCTGTCGGCGAAACTGACCAATGAATATTATCAGGTGCTAACCGCCGAGGACGGCGCCGCTGCCCTGGAGGCCGTAGTCCGCGACGCGCCGGACCTAGTCCTGCTGGACGTAATGATGCCGGGCCTGAATGGGTTTCAGGTCTGCGAGCAGATCAAACAAAATCCGCAAACCACCCATATCCCCGTTGTCATGATCACGGCGCTCGACAGCCGCGAAGACAAGGTTCGCGGGTTGGAAGCGGGGGCCGATGATTTTCTCACCAAACCGGTTGATGATACGACGCTGTTTTCGCGGGTGCGCTCTCTGGTGCGCCTCAAACACATGTTGGAACAATGGCGTATGCGTGAGGCGACTTCGGAACGGCTCGGCCTCGTGGGCGGCACCGTGGCCGCCATGGATAGTGGCACCGGCGCGGATATCATCCTGATTGACGACAGCACGGTACAGAGAGACAGCATTATCGACGCCCTCGACGGGGACAACGACCGGGTGTCGGTCATTGACGATACGATGCCTCGGGCAGGGTCGTAGACTTGGGCGGGGACGTTATCGTTATCAGCCTGAGCATGGATTCCGACGCACCGTTGCGCTTGGCGTCCCGTCTTAGGTCCCTGGAGCCGAGCCGCCAAACCCCGATTTTACTGATCGGGGACAGGGAGGACCAACCCCTCTTCATCAAGGCCCTGGAACTGGGTGTAAATGACTACATTACGCGGCCCATTGACGACCAGGAACTGTTGGCACGCATTCGCACCCAGGTGCGGCGCAAACGCTACCAGGACCGGCTGCATGAGAACTTCCTCCAGCATCTATCGATGGCCCTGACCGACAGCCTGACTGGCCTGCATAATCGCCATTATCTGTCCAGCCATCTCGATTCGGTTATGGAACGGATGCGAGACAGCGGAAAACCGGTGTCGCTGTTGATGATCGACATTGACCACTTCAAGCAGGTCAACGACACCTACGGCCACAGCGTCGGCGATGAGGCGCTGAAAGAAATTGGTCAGCGAATCCTGCGCAATGTTCGTGGATTTGATCTGGCGGCCCGCTTTGGCGGAGAGGAATTCGTCGTCGTCATGCCTGATACGCCGCTCGAAGTGGCGCTCGGCGTGGCCGATCGTTTGTGCGAGCAAATGTCGACTAATCCCATTCTTGTCTCGGCGTCGAAAGACAAGATTTTGCTTACCCTCAGCATCGGTGTGTCGGTCAGCGATGGCACCAGTTCAACCGCCGAGACCTTGTTGGAGGAAGCAGACAAGGCCTTGTACCAGGCCAAGCGCGAGGGCCGCAGCCGGGTTGTCCCGACGCCGCCGAAAAGTGCCAAAACGGCCGTCGAAGCGGCACCCGGTTAAGGGCCATAAAACGGTTTTTTTTTCGGAGAAGCCCGCTATTGCGGGCCGGAGCCTGAAGGGAGCCCAAGATCTATTTAATCTTCGCTTCCTTGAACAGGACGTGTTTACGGACGACCGGATCGTATTTCCGGACTTCCATTTTTTCCGTCAAAGTGCGCGGGTTTTTCTTGGTCACGTAAAAAAACCCGGTTGCAGCGGTGCTGACCAGTCTGATCAGGATGGAATTTGTTTTCGCCATTTTTAATTCTCGATGTTGTGAGCCACTTGAAAAGCCCTGTCCGGGTCAACAATAAGGGCGTCAGAGCGCGCACAATACAATCCACAATCCGCCTGTCAAGCGAGACTACGTCCCAAAACCTTAAGTCCTACATTTATTTAGGGTTGCGTGCCTGGTGGGTGGCCGCCGTCAGGCCCAAAGCCCTTGCGTACAGGGCCGGCTGGGCAATCAAACGCTGGGCTATCTTTAATTCAAGATCGCCGCGGCGGCGTTGCGAGGGGCACGAATTCCGCAATTGGGTGCGCTTGCCCTGGTCTTGCAGGACGGGCCGGCGCCAGGCGACAAGCATGTCTTCAATTTTTATGCGGTTGTTTAAGGCCCGTTCGATGATGCCCTGGGCGTCGCCCTGGGTGCCGCTGGTGCAGATGGACGGCCGCACGCCGAGGCCGTGAAACATGTAACCCGACGGTGCAACCAGACGTGACCAGGTCAGGGTGATTTCGCCGTCGTTGGGAAGCCGCAGCACGGTTTGCACCGTACCTTTGCCGAATGACGCAGTGCCGACGATCACGGCGCGGCCCCTGTCTTGCAGGGCGGCGGCGACGATTTCAGCGGCGGAAGCGGATTTTCCGTCGACCAGCATGACCACCGGCAACCCGATGGCCAAATCCCGCCCGCCAGCTTCATAGTGATGGATGCTGTCGGTATGGCGGCCACGGGTGCTGATGATCTGTCCCTGAGTGAGTAGAAGATCAGACACCTTGACCGATTGTTTCAGCAAACCGCCCGGGTTTCCGCGCAGGTCAAGAATAAGCCCCTTCATGGCATCGCCAAAATCCACCCGTGCCTTTTCCAGTTTTTCAGACAGCGATCGGGCAGTGTCGCGGTTAAAGCTTGTAAGGGTCAGGATAAGGATCCCATCGTGGATTTTCTCGGAAATGGTGACCGGAAAAATATGTGCTCGTTTCAGGACCACAGTCTGCGAGGTGGCCTCATCGGGCCGAATAAAGGTCAGTTTCACCAGGGTGTGGGTTGGCCCGTGTAATTTTTTGGAAATTGCTTTCCGGTCTAACCCTTTCAACGTCACGCCATCAATGTGCGTCAGTGTGTCGCCTTTGCGCAGCCCGGCCTTCTCGGCCGGGGTTTTTGCCAGTACATCGCTCAGTACAGGCAAACCGTCTTTGGCCTGGTAGCGAATACCAATACCACCGAATCCGTCCCGTTTGCTCCGGTTACGCCGCGCCGATTCCGCGCCAGCATAGCGCGAGAAAATATCCAGATTGGACAGGACCCCATCGAAAACGGCTTCATAGATGGCTTCTATGCTGGCCGATTGCAATTCCGAAGATACTTTGCGTGCGGCGACCGTTACCTTGGTCGTCAGAGATGCCCAGCCGTTAACATCATCAGGTGCCGGGGCGGCAAGGCGGATAACGTCTTCGCCCTCGGTATGAAGAATGACGACGGCTTTGGCGTTTTTTGTAAGTCCTTGGGGTGTGGGCGTACCGTTTTTAACGAGGACGCGGGTTATGGTCAGGTTGGGGTCAATGACACCGAGGCCACGAAGCCCCTCGATGGCGATGTCCTCGACGCTGACGGCTTCAATGTATTTATCTGAAATTCCTCCGTAGCCGGCGGCAAAAACTTCGGTCGCCTGGTCTTGAGAGAACGAGGGAGCTGCGTTGGTGCTGAAATCCCGCGTCGGGGTACAGGCCGCTATGATGATTAGCGCCAGCCCGCAAAGACCGAATAGATACCCTTTAAAGAATCGCAAACGGTTCTTCATGCCGGTAATTGTCCGATATTTTTCGCGTTTCGTCGCCTAATTATGGATAACAATGACAGAAATTTAAAGGTTGGGGAACTGTTAACGGGTTTTTTGCTTCGGCTTTTTGGCCTTGGCGCCCTTAGTGCGCCCGCCACGCCTTGGGGGCCCCTTTTTCCCCGCTCGCTTAGGTTCAACCCCGGAATCTTGCGAATCCAATAGTGAAAAAATCATGCCGCCGGTCACCGGGTTGGCCTCGGCGAGGCGAATTTCAACGCTCTGTCCCAACAGATATTCGCGGCCATGGCGTCGTCCGCGCAAGGAGTGACGGTCTTCGTCATGGACATAATAATCGTCGGGCAGGGTGCGGATGGGGACCAGTCCGTCGGCTCCGGTCTCGTCCAGGGTGATAAACAGCCCGAATCGGGTGACGCCGTTAATGCGCCCGTGGAATTGGCTGCCGACCCGGTCGGCCAGATAGGCGGCGGTGAAACGGTCGACGGCGTCGCGCTCGGCCCGTGCGGCGCGGCGCTCGGTGTCGGAAATGTGCTCGCCGGCCTCGTTCAAATCAGCGTGCGCGCCGCCCGAACCGCCTTCGCCCAGCCCACCCGCGTCGATCAGGGCGCGGTGTACCAACAAGTCGGCATAGCGCCGAATGGGCGAGGTGAAATGACAATAGCGCCGTAGCGCCAAACCAAAATGCCCGAGGTTGGCGGGCGCGTACAGGGCCTGGGACTGGCTGCGCAGGACCATAACGTTGATCATTTCAGCATGAGGCGTGTCGGCGGCCAGTTTGAGCACTCGGTTGAAGCGTTTCGGGGACGCTACGCCGCCTTTCTCGAAGCTGATATTGATGCTGGACAGCACCTCACCCAAGGCGGCCAGTTTTTCCTGAGACGGCTCATCATGAACCCTGTAGAGGCACGGCATTTTCGCTTTTTCCAGGGTTTCGGCGGCGGCGACATTGGCGCAGATCATGAATTCTTCGATCAGTTTGTGCGAGTCCAGTCGCTGGCGCAGCGCAATCGCCTCGACGCTGCCATCCGGGGCCAACTGCACCTTGCGTTCCGGCATGTCCAATTCCAGAACGCCTCGTGCGTTGCGGTTTTTCAGCAACGCCGAGTAGGCGCCGTACAACGGGTTAATGGTGGTTGCCATCAGGGGTGCCGTAATTTCATCGCCGTGGCCGTCGCGGGCTTTTTGCACTTGTTCGTAGGTCAGGCGCGCGGCGGAACGCATGATGCCACGGCAAAATTTATGGCGGATCAAACACCCATCGGCATCGATCCAAATATGGGCCACCATGCATGGGCGGTCTTCCTGAGGCACCAGCGAACACCAGCCGTTGGATAGAACCTCGGGCAGCATGGGCACCACCCTGTCGGGAAAATAGACCGAATTGCCGCGCTCATACGCGCCGGTGTCCAGCGCGTCGCCGGGGCGCACGTACCAGGCGACGTCGGCGATGGCGACCAACAGGTGCCAGCCACCGGGATTTTTCGCATCGGAATCAGGCTCGGCCCACACCGCATCGTCAAAATCGCGGGCGTCGGGTCCGTCGATGGTAACCAGGGGTACAGCGCGGAAATCGTCGCGGCCTTTGGCCGGGGCGGCGGTTGCTGCGTCGGCCTGCCTCAAGGCCTGGTCACTAAATCGGGTCGGCAGGTTGAAATCGGCAATGGCGATCATCGACGGCGCCTGGACGCCGTCGTCAGGCCGGATACACTCGACGATGCGGGCCATGCGCAAACCCAGCTTGCGACCTGTCAAAGGTTCAGCGCGAACCAGGTCGCCGGGCTTGGCGTCCAGGGTGTCGCGCGAATCAATGACGTATTCGCCGCGGGCGCGGCGGTCCGTCGGGCGAACTCGGCCCTGGCCACCGACGGACTCGAATATTCCAAGAACCTGTTCCGGGGCGGCGGCGATGGTGCGGATGGCGCGGGCCTCGAATGTCCCATCGTCGTTCAGCGTCAATTTCGCCAGCACCCGATCTCCGGTGCCGGGCAGGTTTTGGGGTGACTTGGAATGGAGGTTTGCCGGGACCATGTAAATTTTTGGTGGCGGCTCGTCGCTGTCCCAGGTCACGGGCCGGGCCATCAACTCGCCGTCCATGTCCGGGCCGGTGATTTGCAGGACCGTCACCGGTGGCAGGGTTTCGGGTTTTCGGACCCGCTTGCCACGGTCTTTTTCCAACACGCCGGTTTGCTGCATTTCGCGCAGCACTTTTTTCAGGGTCATTTTCTGTTTGGCATCAAGCTTGAATGCGCGCGCGATTTCCCGTTTGCCTGCGCGTTCGGGGTGTTCCTCGATAAATTTCAGGATATCTTCGTTGCTGGGGAAGGGGCTCTTACCCGGCTTTTTTGTTGGTGACTTTTTTTTGGGAGATCGGGTCAATGGTTTTATTCGTTTTTGGCTTGGGCGGCGGCTTTCTTTTTGGCCGGGGCCTTTTTCTTTTTAGCGGCGGTTTTTTTCTTTTTCGGCGCGGCTTTCTTTTTGGCCGGTTTTGCCTTGGCCCCCTTGCCGCCCTTTGTGGCCTTGGCGGCGAGAAGCTCCAACGCGACCTCAAGGGTCACGGTGTCGGGGTCGGTGCCTTTCGGCAGCGTCGCCATCAGCTTTCCGTGCTGCACGAACGGGCCCCAGCGGCCGACTTTCTGGACCACAGGTTTTTTGTCGGCAGGGTGGGTGCCTAGCTCTTTAGGTGGTGCCTTGCGTGGCACGTCGGCCAACAGGTGCTGGGCGCGGTTGAGGCCGATCGACAACACGTCATCGTCATCGTCCTTCAACGACACATAAGTGCCGCCGACCTTGATAAAGGGACCAAACCGGCCAAGCCCGGCAGTAATCATATCGCCGGTTTCGACATCGACGCCGACATCGCGCGGCAGGCTCAACAGGCCAAGGGCCCGGCCCAAGTCGACCGTCATTGGGTTCATGGTTTTGGGAATCGAGGCGCGTTTGGGTTTAATTTTCTTTTTACCTTCGCCGGTTTCCTCGCCGCGCTGCACGTAAAACCCGTACGGCCCTTTGCGCAGGGTAATCATTTCGCCGGTGGTTGGATCGGGGCCCAGTTCCTTCGGCCCGCTGGCGAGCAGGGCTTCTTCTTCGCCGCCGTTGCCGTTGGTGACTTCCAGTGGTCGGGTAAATTTGCAGTCCGGATAATTATTGCAGCCGATAAAGGCACCGAATTTGCCGAGTTTCAGGTTCAGGCGCCCGTCGTCACAGGTTGGGCATTTGCGCGGGTCGGAGCCGTCGTCGCCGGGGCGGAAAAAATGCGGCCCGAGCAATTCGTCCAATTTATCGAGCACTTCGGATACCCGCAGGTCCTTGGTTTCTTCGACGGCGTTGGAGAAGGACTCCCAGAAATTTCGCAGCACTGTTTTCCATTCGATGCGACCGCCGGAAATATCGTCCAGTTGTTGTTCGAGATCGGCGGTGAAATCATATTCCACATAGCGGTGGAAATAGGTGTCCAAGAACGAGGTCACCAGACGGCCACGGTCGACGGGCTGGAACCGGCGTTTGTCCAGGGTTACGTAGTTGCGGTCCTGGAGCACGGAAATGATGCTGGAATAGGTCGACGGTCGGCCGATGCCCAGTTCCTCCAACCGCTTGACCAGACTGGCCTCGGTAAAGCGGGGCGGCGGCTGGGTGAAATGTTGGTCCGGGGTGACGGCAATGCGCGACAAGGACTGACCCTGGGTCAGTTGAGGCAGAATTCTTTCGCCATCGGTATCTTCCTTGTCGTCCTGACCCTCGCGGTACAATTTGTAGAAACCCTCGAAGACCACTGTCGAACCGGTTGCCCGAAAGATGACTTGTCCGTCTTCCGAGCCGATGTCGGCGCCGACCTGGTCGAGAACGGCGGATTCCATCTGGCTGGCGACGGTGCGGTTCCAGATCAGCTGATAGAGGTTTTTCTGATCGTCATCCAGGTAACCGGCGACATCCTTTGGCGTGCGGAAGATGTCCGTCGGGCGGACGGCCTCATGGGCTTCCTGGGCGTTCTTGGCCTTGGTTTTATAGGCTCGGGGCGTTTCCGGCACGTAGTCGTCGCCGTATTGTTTGCCGATCAGGGAGCGGGCGGCGGCGATGGCTTCACCGGAAATGGACACGCCGTCGGTTCGCATATAGCTGATCAGCCCGACCGTTTCGCCGCCTAGCGAAATGCCTTCGTACAGGCGTTGCGCCACCTGCATGGTGCGTTTGGTGGTGAAGCGCAGCTTGCGGGCGGCTTCTTGTTGCAGGGTCGACGTGGTGAACGGCGCCGCCGGATGACGCCGGGCCTGTTTCTTTTCCACCGATTGGACAGTGAAGTCGCAGGCCAGGGCGGCGTTGACGGCTTCTTTGGCCCGGGCTTCGGTGGCGATATCCATTTTGCCCAGCTTGGTGCCCTCAAAATGGGTCAGCAGGGCGTTGAAGTCGTTGCCCGCAGGTGTTTTGAAATCGCCTTTAATGGACCAGTATTCCCGCGCGTCGAAATTTTCGATATCGGTCTCGCGCTCACAAATCAGACGCAACGCGACCGATTGTACGCGCCCGGCCGAACGGCTGCCCGGTAACTTGCGCCACAATACCGGCGACAGGGTAAAGCCGACCAGATAGTCCAGCGC